>CAKZSO010000046.1 GCA_937921255.1 Candidatus Bipolaricaulota bacterium | reverse complement strand
CGGGGGAGACCTCGCCTGGGCGATCGCGGCGTACAACGGGGGGCCGGGCAACCTCCGGCGGTGGACGGGGGGGACTGTCCCCCGGGAAGACCTCCCGGCTCACCTCCGGTCCCCCGAGACCCGGGAGTACCTGGCGAAGGTTCTCGGCTCCTGGCTCACCTACCGTTGGCTCTACGGGGGCTAGATCCCCATCCCCAAGTAGGGGAGCTCCGTCAGGGGCTGGTTTCCATCTAGCTGGGGCTTGAGGACGATCCAGGGTTTGGGGGCACGGACCACCGCTCCCGGGGGGATGTCCTCCCGGACCACGGCCCCGGCCCCAATCCGCGCTCCCTTACCGACCCGTACCGGCCCCAGGACGATTGCCCCCGCTCCGAGGACAACCCCGCTCTCGATCGTCGGATGGCGCTTCCCCCGCTTCCGCGACACGCCCCCCAAGACCACGCCCGAGTAGAGGTGGACGTCATCCCCGATCTCCGCCGTCTCCCCGATCACGACCCCCATCCCGTGGTCGATCGTCACCCGGCGGCCGAGCCGAGCCCCGGGGTGGATCTCGACCCCGGTCAGGGCCCGGACCACGTGGGCGAGGACCCGCGCGGGGAACCGAAGTCCCCGCCGCCAGAGGGCGTGACTCACCCGGTGGGCCCACAGGGCGTGCATCCCGGGGTAGAGGAGGAGGACCTCGAGGACGCTCCGCGCCGCAGGGTCCCGGCTCCGGATTGCCCGGATGTCCTCAGCGACCCTCCGCACCAGTTCCCCCTCCAAACAGGCCGGTGGACAGGTACCGCTCCCCCGTGTCGGGGAGGAGGACGACGACGAGCTTCCCCGCGAACTCGGGGCGCCCGGCCACGCGCAGGGCCGCCGCCACGGCCGCCCCCGACGAGATCCCGGCCAGGATCCCCTCCTCCCGGGCCAGCCGCCGGGCGACCTCCTCCGCCTCGTCCTCGGTCACGGTGAGGATCTCATCCACCACCGACCGGTCGAGGACGGGGGGGACGAACCCGGCCCCGATCCCCTGGATCCGGTGGCGGCCGGGGGCTCCCCCCGACAGGACCGGCGACGCCGCCGGCTCCACCCCCACGACCCGCACCCCCGGACGGCGGCGCTTGAGCAGGCGCCCAACCCCGGTGATCGTCCCGCCGGTCCCGATCCCGGCGACGAGGACGTCCACCCGCCCCCCCGTGTCCTGCCAGATCTCCTCGGCCGTCGTCCGCTCGTGGATCCGGGGGTTGGCTGGGTTCGCAAACTGGTTCGGCATAAACGCCCCGAGTTCCCCCGCCAGGGCCTCGGCTCGCCGGACCGCGCCCGGCATCCCCTCCTCGCCAGGGGTGAGGGAAATCTCCGCCCCGAGGGCGGTGAGGATCGCCCGCCGCTCGTGGGACATCGTCTCCGGCATGGTCAGGATCAAGCGGTAGCCGCGGGTCGCGCACACGAACGCAAGCCCGATCCCGGTGTTCCCCGACGTCGGCTCGACCACGGTCCCCCCAGGCTGAAGGACGCCCCGCTCCTCGGCGTCGCGGATCATCGCCCACGCGATCCGGTCCTTCACGCTCCCCAGCGGGTTCTGCATCTCGAGCTTGGCGAGGATCGGGCATGAAAGGCGACCTCCGATCCGTCCCAGGGAGACGAGCGGGGTGTTCCCGATGAGGTCAATCACAGTGGGGTAGACAGGCATTCGGGCCTCCAGTGTGAGGAGAAGGCTCCTGTTCTCGGGACGAAGTGACTAGGAAGGCAAACGACGAGAGGGGGACGCGCCGCGACAAAGGCGACCACCCCTGTTGAGCCGATCCTCTTCCACGCAGACGCACCCCCTTCCAACGAAGTTGGGCTGAAGGGTAACGCTCCCCCGCTCCACCGTCAACCCAGACCCTTGCGCCGGAGGGGCTCCGCTGGGATCATGCACTCTCCATGCACTCCCACGTCCCGATGGAACGGCGCCTCCTCCTCGCCGCAGGGGTCACAGGCCTCGTGTGCGGGGGGCAGGTCGTGGGAGGTCTCCTCACCGGAAGCCTCGCCCTTCTCTCCGATGCTGCGCACGTGTTTCTCGACACGTTCGCCCTGGCCTTGTCCTACGCCGCCCTCGTCGCCGCCCGCCGACCGCCCACCGCCCGCCACACCTACGGCTACCACCGCGTACAGGTGCTCGCAGCGCTCGTGAACGGGGCCACGCTGGCCGCGGTCGCCGTGGGGATCTTCCGAGAGGCGATCGGGCGGATCCGCGAACCCTCCCCTGTCCTCGCCGGGCCAATGCTCGCCGTGGCCGCGGGGGGCCTCGTCGTGAACCTGGCCGTGGCCTGGATGCTCCACCGCCACGATCGGAATGATCTGAACGTCCACAGCGCGTTCCTCCACGTGGTAGGGGATGCGTTGGGCTCGGTGGGCGTGATCGGAGCTGGCATCGTGATCCTCCTCACCGGGTGGACGCTCGCCGACCCGTTGGTGAGCCTCGGGATCGGCCTCGTGATCCTCCTGGGCGCAGTCCGGGTCCTCAAGCGGTCTGTCCACATCCTCAGCGAGGGTGTACCCGAGGGGATGTCCGCGCGGGCGGTGCTCGATCGGATAGCCGCAGTGCAGGGGGTGTCCGAAGTCCACGACCTGCACGTGTGGACGGTCAGCCCAGGGTACGTCGCCCTGTCTGCCCACGTCGTGATCGCCGACCAATCTCTGAGCGCGGCCGAGTCCGTGTTGGACGATCTGAAGAGAGTTCTCCATCGTGAGTTCGGGATCGCCCACACCACGATCCAGATCGAGTGCCGAAGCTGCCAGGGCGCAATCGCCGGCCTCGACCTGGGCTGTCCGGGATGCGTCGGCCCCTGATGCTCTACCGCACGTTCGGGAAGATCCCGTGGACTCCGTCGGCCCTGGGGTTCGGGGCGATGCGCTTCCCGGTCCTCAACGGGGACGCCGGGCGCATCGACGAGGAGGAGGCGACGGCGATGGTCCACTACGCCCTCGACCACGGCGTGAACTACCTCGACACGGCCTACGGCTACCACAACGGGGAGAGCGAACGGTTCCTGGGCCGCGTCCTTCGGGGCGAGTACCGAGACAGGGTCAAACTCGCCACCAAGCTCCCGTGCTGGCTCGTGAAGGTGCGGGACGACTTCGACCGGCTGTTCGACGAGCAGCGGGAGCGGCTCGGGCGTGACCGGGTCGACTTCTACCTCCTTCACGCCCTCAACCAAGCGTCGTGGTCTCAGGTCCGCAGCCTGGGCGTCCTCGAGTGGGCGGAGCGGGCGAAGGCCGATGGCCGGATCGGCCACTTCGGGTTCTCGTTCCACGACGAGTACCCCGTGTTCCAAGCGATCGTCGACGCCTACCCCGGGTGGGACTTCTGCCAAATCCAGTACAACTACATGGACGTGGGGTTCCAGGCCGGCGAGCGGGGCCTCCGCTACGCGGCGGAACGAGGGCTGGGGGTGGTGGTCATGGAGCCGCTGCGGGGCGGCGTCCTCGCCCGTCCACCGAGGCCGGTGGCACAGGCCTTCGCCCGCTCCGGCCGCGGTTGGACCCCCGCGGAGTGGGCCCTGCACTGGGTGTGGAACCAGCCCGAGGTGTCGCTTGTCCTGAGCGGGATGAGCACCCTGGACCAGGTGCGGGAGAACGTCGCGAGCGCCTCGCGATCCGGGGTCGGCACGCTGGGATCTGGAGACCTCGCCATCGTCGAGCAAGCCCGCGAAGCCTACCTGGCCCTGCGCCCAATCCCGTGCACGGGGTGCGGGTACTGCCTTCCTTGCCCAAGCGGGGTCGCGATCCCGCGCATCCTTACCCTCGCGAACCAGGCCGCGATGTACGCCGATGCGGGTGAGGCGCGGTTCCGGTACCGGATGCTCGCCGCAGGGGAGCGGGGTGACCGGTGCACGGCCTGCCGGATCTGCGAGGGGCGCTGTCCACAGGGGATCTCGGTCGCGGACTGGATCGGGAAGGCCCACGCCGTGCTCGGCACAGCAGCCAAGCCCGCGTCAGGGTAGATCGGCTCCCGCGCGGGTGAGAAGCCTGCGGATCCGCGGATCCAAGAGGTTGTGGACGAGCCGGTACGCCGGCCGGTTGAGCTTCCGGTACGCCGGGGAGTGCCCGGGCGGATGGGCCCCGGACCGCAGGGCCTCCCCCCACAGCTCAAGCTCCTCCACCTGAAACGGGATCCTCCCCGCCCGCGCCAGTGCGGAGGCCTCTTCCCACAGCGCGAGGCAATCCTCCAGCCGGCCCCCTCGGCGGGGTTGGTCGGCGAGGAGGGGGGCCAGTTCGACCAGGGGAACCCCGGCCGCCTTGGCGGGCCGGAGGTTGAGGCGAGCGACCAGGTCCGAAGGGTGAACGGGCTCAACCAAGTTCTCTTCTGAAGCGGGATCAAGCGCTATCCACTCCTCCCTTAGCGCCGCGACAAACCGCTCCCGATCGGCGAGAAGGTGGTCCATCCCCATCACGCCCTGGTAGAGGAGCTTGGCAAGGTCCTCGGGCCCGAACCCGGGGTGCCGCTCAACGTGCCCCGCGATCAACCGCTCGAGGTCGGTCCGGACCACGTCAGCGCAACCGGAGCCGGAAGTAGAGGTGCAGGAGGAGCCCCACGACCCCTCCCCAGGCAGCGCCGAACGCCGCGTCTTGGAAGAACGCCCCGGCCGCGGCCCCGACTCCCGCCCCAAGACCGAGGTCCCGGCCCAGGCCGAACCACCACGGCCTGCGCCGGGCGCGTTGCAGAGCTACCCCTGGTCGGCTTCGCCGCCGGAGAGGCACTGCTCCTTCCTCAAGAGGTCGTTCCAGTGGCGATCCACCGCCGCCTGGAACTCGACGATCCGCTCCTTGCCCTTCGGATCGCGGAACAGGTGCCGGAACCGCCCCTGAGTCTTCAGCCACTCCTCGACCGGGACGTGCTGTTTGGGCTTATAGTTGATCTTGTACTTCCCCTCGATCACCTCGTACAGGGGCCAGTACCGGGTCTCGACGGCGAGCTTGGACTGGACGATCGCGCTGTCGCGCGGGGTGCGCCAGCCCAGCGGGCACGTCGTCAGGACGTTGAGGAACTTCGGGCCGTCGAACTTCATCGCCCGTTCGACCTTGTTCGCGAGGTCGATGAGGTGGGAGACCGCGGCCTGTCCGACGTAGGGGACGTGGTGGCCAACCACGATCTCGGTGAGGTCCTTGCGATCCTGGGGCTTTCCGGGGATCGCGTCCCCCACCGGGGACGTGGTGGCTGCAGCACAGGCCGGGGTTGCGCTCGAGCGCTGGACCCCGGTGTTCATGTACGCCTCATTGTTCACACATACGTAGAGGAAGTCGTGGCCGCGCTCCAGCGCCCCGGACAGGGCCTGGAGGCCGATGTCGTACGTCCCGCCGTCGCCCCCGAACACCACGAACCGGATCCGCTTCTTGACCGCACCGGTCTTCGTGAGGGCCTTGTACGCCGCCTCGACCCCGGAGATCACCGCCGCCGCGTTCTCAAACGCGACGTGGATCCACGGCACGTTCCACGCCGTTCCGGGGAACCGGCTCGTCGCCACCTCGAGGCACCCGGTGGGGCTCGCCGCGACCACTGGCTCCTCGATTGCGTTGAGGACCGTCCGCACCACCATCGGTTCGGCGCACCCCGCGCACAGGGTGTGCCCTGGGGTGAACCGGATCTCCTTCTCCTCGCGCTGCGCAAGCGTCTTGATGCTGGGCATCGTCACTCCCTGAGGCCGATGTACCGGAGGACCTCGTCCGGACGAACCTTCCCGAGCTCCGCGAGCACGTCTTCCAGCTGCTCGACGGTGATGTCGCGACCACCGAGCCCGTAGATGTAGTTGTGGAGCGCGGGGCGAGCCTGGGCACGGAGGAGGGCGGTCGCTACGTCGCTGTACAGGGCGCCCATCGCTCCAAACGAAAGCGCCCGGTCAAGGACCGCAACGTGCTTCACCGGGGCAAGGGCCGCGGCCACGGCGTGGTACGGGAACGGTCGGTACAGCCAGATCTTGAGGAGCCCGACCTTCTCGCCTTTCGACCGCAGCGCGTCCACCGCCACCTTGGCCGTCCCCGCGGTCGAGCCGAGCACCACCAACGCTCGGTCGGCGTCGTCGAGGTGGTACCCTTCGACGAACCCGGCGTAGCGCCGTCCCGAGGCCAGGGCGTACGCCTTCTGGACCTCGAGGAAGGCCGCGGGGACCTCCTCCATCGCCGCCTGCTGGGCCCGCTTGAGCTCGAAGTAGTAGTCGGGCATGGCGAACGGCCCCCACGTCACCGGCTTGGCCACGTCGAGGAGGGGATACACGGGTTGGAACGGCCCCACGAACTTCTTGGCCGCCTCGTCCTCCAGGGGCTCGACGACCTGGGCGGTGTGGGTGAGGGCGAACCCGTCGAGGTTCACGATCCCCGGGAGCCGGACCTTCCCGTGCTCGGCGATGCGCTGGGCAATCAAGGTGTAGTCATAGGCCTCCTGAGCGCTCTCGCAGAAGATCTGGAACGCGCCCGCGTCGCGGGCGAGGTAGGCGTCGGAGTGGTCGCAGTGGATGTTGATCGGCGCCGACAGGGCTCGGTTAGCAAGAGCCATCACAATCGGGAGCCTCATCCCGGCCGCGATGTACAGGACCTCAACGAGGAGGGCGAGGCCCTGGGACGAGGTCGCGGTCATCACTCGCGCCCCGGCCGCCGCCGCCCCGACGCATGCCGACATCGCGGAGTGCTCGCTTTCCACGGGAACCAGTTCGGTGTGGACGATCCCGTCGTGGACGTAGTCTGCGTAGTACTCCGCGATCTCCGACTGGGGGGTGATGGGGTACACCGCCACCACGTCCGGCTCGATCTGGCGCATCGCCTCAGCGACCGCCTTATGGCCGGTCATCACTCTGCGCATGTTCCCTCCCGTTCCGGCACCATGTCGATCGCGTCCTTGGGGCAGATCGCCGCACACACCCCGCACCCCTTGCAGTGGTCGTAGTCCACGCCGGTCACCTTCTGCTCACGGACCACGATCGAACTGTCGGGACAGTGGAACCAACACTGGAGGCACTGGATGCACTTCTCCTCGTTCCACACCGGTCGCTCGGCCCGCCAGCTCCCGGTCTTGTTGAGGGTAGCGGCCGCCCCGCCCGGGACGACCCCGCCGATCGGGAGGTCCTTCCAGCCCTTGAGCTCAGCCATGGGCTACCCCCTTCTTCGCCGCGTCGTACGCCGCGCGGAGGGCGGCGACGTTCTTGTCGAGCATCTCCCTGGACATCCGCTCTCCCATCGCGCGTCGGACCTCCTCCTCGACGATGCTCCACTCCGTCCCGAGCACCGCGGCAACGGCCCCGAGCATCGGGATGTTGGCGAACCCCGTCCCGGCCTCCCGGCCGATCCGGTCGGCATCGAGAACGACGATCTTTCCCCTGAACCCCGTGCGGCGGCGGATCTCCTCCGTCGAGCACGACGTGTTGACCACCAGCGTGCCATCGGGATGGAGCCCGTCAGTGGGCTTCTCCGTGAGGAGAAGCGACTCGTCCACAACCACCGCGAGATGGGGTGTGTACACGGCGGAGTGGACGCGGATCTCCTCGTCCGAGATCCGGTTGTAGGCCCGGATCGGAGCTCCTGAGCGCTCGGGGCCAAACTCAGGAAACGCCTGCACGAACTTGCCTTCGCGCAGGTTGATCTGGGCAAGGACTTGGGACACGGTCTTCGCGCCCTGTCCGCCTCGCCCGTGCCAGCGGATTTCCTTCATCGAGACCCTCCTTTGCAGGATGGGTCATTATAAC
>CAKZSO010000045.1 GCA_937921255.1 Candidatus Bipolaricaulota bacterium | reverse complement strand
AACTCCGGTCCGGTGGTCCAGGGGTGCCTCGCCGCGGGGCGGGAGGGGGGGTACCTCTACATCGACTGGAACGGGGACGTCTTCCCGTGCGTGTTCGTCCCCTATCGGGGGGCGAACGTCGTGGAGGCCTTCGCCCACGGGGAGACCCTCGATGACGTGTGGGAGGCCCCCCTGTTCTCCGCCCTCCGGGCGTGGCAGCGGAGCCACGGCTACGGGGCCCCGGTCCCGACCCCAGAGGGGGACTGGCTCCGCCCCTGCCCGATCCGGGACCACCACGCCGAGCTCCGATCCCTCCTCGAGGGCCTCCCCGAGGAGTTCCCCCCGCCCGACCCCGGGCTCTCCGCCGCCCTCGACGCCTTCGACGCAGACCTAGAGAAGCTCACTCGGCCCGTTTGGGAGCGACACTACCTTGGGAAGAACAAGGTAGAGAGCTAGAGGCCCCTCCAGAAACACGCGAGCCCTTCGGATCATCCTCTAGAACTCTCCGCCCTCGCCGCGTTGCCGGAGTCCTCCCGGGACCTTCCTTACCTCGTTGCCGCTCAGTGGAGCTTGGGGTCGAGGGCGTCCCGGAGGCCGTCCCCCATCATGTTGAACCCAAGGACCGTGACGAGGATCGCCAGCCCGGGGAAGACGGAGAGCCAAGGGGTCACCACGAGCCACCGCACCCCCTCCCGGATCATGTTCCCCCAGGTCGGCGTGGGCGGCGAGACCCCAAGCCCGATGAAGGAGAGGTTCGCCTCCACCCGGATCGCGGTCGCCGTCCAGAGGGTGGACATGACGAGGATCTCGCCGAGGACGTTGGGGAGGACGTGCCGGACGATGATCCGCCCCGGGGCGGCCCCCGCCGCCCGGGCCGCGGTCACGTACTCCGTCTGGCGGATCGCCACCACGGATCCGTGGACGATCCGCGCCACCTGGGGGGCAAGGACGAGACCGATGGCCAGGATGAGCTTGTCCATCCCCGGGCCGAGGATCGCCATGAACATGAGCCCCATCACGAGGGCTGGGAACGACATCAGAAGGTCCACAACCCTCATGAGAAGGAGCTCGACCCGCCCCCCGAAGTAGCCGGCCACCAGCCCCGCCACCGATCCCAGGACGGCTCCGATGAGAACAGAGCACACCCCCACCGTGAGGGACACCCGAGCCCCGGTGAGGATCCGGGCGAGGACGTCCCGCCCCAGGTCGTCGGTCCCCAGGAGGTGGGTTCCCCCGGGGGGAGCAAGCATGTTGTACACGTTCTGCTCGAGGGGGTTGTGCGGAGAGAGGTAGGGGGCCAGGACGGCGAGGCAGGCCACCACCAGGGTCAGGACCAACCCCACGAGGGCGGTCCGGTTCCGGACAAACGCCCGAAGTCTCCGGCCCCCAAACCGCCTAGTCATAGCGGATCCGGGGGTCCACCACCCCATAGAGGAGGTCGGTGACGAGGTTGATGACCACGACGAGCCCGGCGTAGAGGACGATCATGCTCTGGAGGGCGATGTAGTCCCGCTGGTTCATCGCCTGGACCATGAGCCGCCCCAGGCCGGGGCGGGTGAACACGATCTCCGTCATCACCGAATCGCCGATGAGCACCGCGGCCTGGCTCCCCACCACGGCCACGACCGGGATCAGGGCGTTGCGCAGGGCGTGGAGGTAGATCACGGTCCGCTCCCGGAGCCCCTTGGCCCGGGCCGAGCGGACGTACTCCTCCCGGAGGACGTTGAGGAGCGCCGAGCGGGTCATCCGGGTCACGAACGCGGTCATGATGATCCCCAAGGTGAGCGCCGGGAGGACGAGGTGGCGGAGGTTCGCCCAGGGGTCCGAGAACTCCCCCGACCCCATCACGGGGAACCACCGGAGGCGCACGGAAAACGCGAGGATGAGGAGGATCCCGAGGTAGAACGCGGGGACCGAAAGCCCGGCCAGGGCAAACGTCCGCCCGAGGTAGTCGGGGAGGCGATTCCGCTTCACGGCGGTGAGGACCCCGGTCGGGATCCCAAGGAGAATCCCCACGAGGAGCCCGGCGAAGGTGAGCTGCAGGGTGTGGGGGAGGACGGAGGCGACCTGGGTCCCGATCGGGATCCCGGTGATGAGGGACCGGCCGAGGTCTCCCCCCAGGTACCCGAGGAGCCCCCGCCCGTACTGGACGATCAAGGGGTCGTTGAGCCCCATCCGTTCCCGCAAGGCCCGCACCGCCTCCGCCGAGGCGTAATCCCCCAGCGCGGCTACCGCCGGGTCCCCCGGCGCGACCCGGATGAACAGAAACACCAGGGTGTAGGCCGCAAGAAGGGCCGGGATCGCCACGAGGATCCGCCGGAGGACGTACGAGCCCATAGAGGGGCGGGGGCGCCCCGCAGGGCGCCCCCTGCCTCCATTACTTCAGCGATGTGAGCTCGTTGATCGGTGGGTAGAGCGCAAGCGTGGACTTGAGCTCGTACCCGTAGTCCAACCGGTCCGAGCGCGCGAACACGAACTTGAGGACGTAGAACGGCAGCGCCGCCGCCCTCCGGAGGATCACCTCCTGGGCGTCCTTCCACAGCGCCGCCTGAACCGCGGGTTCCAGTGCAGCCCGGGCCTGCTCAATGAGTGCGTCGGCCTCGGTGATGTGGGAGAAGTTCGTGTCCGGTTTGGCCCCCGTCACGACGATGGACGCCGAGTGGTAGAACCGGGTGAGGAACGCGTCGGCGCTCGGCCGCCACGCCTCGTAGTGGACGAGGGGGTTCACATCTTGGCGGATGAGGGAGTGGAACGAGGAGTGGTCCGTGACCTTGATCTCAAGCTTGATCCCCACCCGGGCGAGCTGGGCCTGGATGTTCTCGAACGGCTTCCGGTAGGAGGCCCGCTCGGTGATGTAGGCACTCAGGGAGAACCCGTCGGGGTACCCCGCTTGAG
Organism: Candidatus Bipolaricaulota bacterium; assembly: GCA_937921255.1. GTDB lineage: Bacteria > Bipolaricaulota > Bipolaricaulia > Bipolaricaulales > Bipolaricaulaceae > Bipolaricaulis. The sequence goes on along the minus strand of CAKZSO010000045.1, from coordinate 12,769 downwards.
CAAGGAGGGCCCGCGCCTTGGCGAGGTCCGCCTCGTAGAACACCCCCCGAGCCTGAGCCTCGTCGCAGCTTAGACCACCGGCAAGGTACGTCGGCACAACCCCGCAGAGGGGCTCGGCCAGGTCAGGACCAATGGCCTGAATGAGCTCGGTTCGGCTCAGGGTGTAGGCAATCGCCTCTCGGATGATGGGGTTATCCAGCGGAGACTTTGTCATGTTCAGGTGAAGGATGTGGGTCTCCCCTGGACCGAACACGTCCACCACGAGTCCCCGCATCCGCTTGACCGTGTCCACCCACGCCTGCTCCCGCACGCCCTCGATCAGGTGGACCTCGCCCGTGGCGAGGGCGCTCAGACGGGCCGTGACGTCGGGCATGTACCACACCTCAACCCCAGCGAGCTTCGGCTTTCCCCGGAAGTACCCGGCGAATGCCGCAAGCTCAACTTTCTGCGCCGGGACGTGGCGGACGAACCGGAACGGCCCCGTCCCCACGGGGTTCGTGGCGAACTTCTCCCCTAGAGCTTCGTACGCCCGCTTGGGGACGATGAACCCACCCGCGTAGTCCGCCACCTTGGGGAGAAACAGGCTCGGGGAGAGGGCCTGGGGTAGGGTGATCGTCACCGTGTAGGGATCCACGGCGGCAAACGTCATCCCCGCGTACTCGCCGGCGTAGGCCGAGGTCTTGGAGTCCGCGGCCTTGGTGAGGGAGAACACCACGTCCTCGGAGGTCAGCTCGTACCCGTCCAGCGCGCCGGTGAACGGGTGGACGCGCACACCCTTCCGGAGGTAGAAGGTCCAGGTCTTCCCGTCCGGGGACACCTCCCACCGCTCGGCGAGGTCGGGCTCAAACACCGTGATGTCCCCTGGCTTATAGCGGACAAGCCCGTTAAAGACCATGTCCACGACGGCTCGATCCATCGTCGCGGACGCGTAGTGGGGATCGAGCGTCCGCAGGTCCGCAGCGTCGAAGGCGATCTTCAGCACCTGGGCCGACGCAGCAACGCCCAAGGTGAACACTGCGAGGCAAACCCACCGCTTCACGCACACCACCTCCCTCACGTACAGACCCGAGAATCGCTTGTCAAACCGTCAACAACCTGGGCACCTCTTCTCTCCGCGTCCACCACCCCCTTTCGGGCCACCGTTCGCGGCCATTATAGGGAGGCGCCCCGGGGGCGAGAAGGGGGCCTAAAGGAGCCGGCGGAGTTCGCGGATCTTGTCCCGGTAGGCGGCCGCGAGCTCGAACTCCAGGGCCTCGGCCGCAGTCTTCATCTCCTTCTCGAGGGTCCGGACGAGGCGGGCCACCTCCTCGCGGGCTAGCTTCTCGGGAGCCTTCGGGATCTCGACGGGCTCGGCCCGGCGGCCGTGGAACTCGGCCACGATGTCCCGGACCTCCTTCTCGATCGTCTGAGGGGTGATTCCGTGACGGCGGTTGTGGGCAAGCTGGATCTCCCGCCTCCGGTTCGTCTCGTCCACCGCCTGGCGGATCGCCTCCGTCACCTCGTCGGCGTAGAGGATCACCTTCCCCCGCACGTTCCGCGCCGCCCGGCCGATCGTCTGGATGAGGGACGTCGCCGAGCGGAGGAACCCCTCCTTGTCCGCGTCGAGGATCGCCACAAGGGACACCTCGGGGAGGTCGAGGCCCTCCCGGAGGAGGTTGATCCCGACGAGGACGTCGAACTTGCCCAGGCGCAGGTCGCGGAGGATGTCCACCCGATCCAGGGTCTCGATCTCGGAGTGGAGGTAGCGGGCGCGGACCCCGAGCTCGACGAGGTACTCCGTGAGGTCCTCGGCGGTCCGTTTCGTGAGGGTTGTCACGAGGGCCCGCTCGCCGCGCTCCGTCACGTTCCGCAGCTCCCCGAGGAGGTCGTCCACCTGCCCCTTCACGGGCCGGACCTCGACCGCGGGGTCGACGAGGCCCGTCGGCCGGACGATCTGCTCGACGATCTTCGCCGAGACCCGCCGCTCGTAGTCGGCCGGGGTCGCGGACATGAACACGACCTGACCGACTCGCTCCTCGAACTCCCCGAACGTGAGCGGGCGGTTGTCGAGCGCCGATGGAAGCCGGAATCCGTACTCAACGAGGGTCCCCTTCCGCGATCGATCGCCGTGGTACATCCCGCCGATCTGAGGGACCGTCTGGTGGGATTCGTCGATCACGGTGAGAAAGTCCGGAGGGAAGTAGTCGAGGAGCGTCCACGGCGGCTCGCCGGGCCGCCGGCCGTCGAGGTGTCGTGAGTAGTTTTCGATCCCCGGGCAGTAGCCCATCTCCCGGAGCATCTCCAGGTCAAACAGGGTCCGCTGCTCCAGTCGCTGGGCCTCGAGGAGTTTCCCGCCGGCCCGGAGCTCCTTCAGCCGCTCGTCGAGCTCGGCCTGGATCCCGGCGAGCGCACCCTTCAACCGCTCCCCGGGGGTCACGTAGTGCGTCGCGGGGGGGATCGTCGCCCGGGACCTCTCTGCCAGGGCGTTCCCCGTGAGGGGGTCCACGGTGGAGATCCGCTCCACTTCGTCCCCCCATAGCTCGATCCGGTACCCCACCTCCTCCGAGGCGGGGATGACCTCGAGGATGTCTCCGCGCAACCGGAACGTCGCCCGCTCGAAGGCGAGCTCGTTCCGCCGGTACTGAAGGAGGACGAGTTGCCTGAGAACCTCGTCGAGGTCGTACTCCCGCCCCACCTCGAGGACGAGGGACAGGGCCGCGTAGTCCTGGGGGGACCCCAGGCCGTAGATGCAGGAGACGCTGGCCACCACGATCACATCCCGCCGGGAGAGGAGCGACGCCGTGGCTGCGTGGCGGAGCCGGTCGATCTCCTCGTTGATCTGGGCGTCCTTCTCGATGTAGGTATCCGTCTGGGGGATGTAGGCCTCCGGCTGGTAGTAGTCGTAGTAGGAGACAAAGTAGTGGACCGCGTTGTCGGGGAAGAGCTCGCGGAACTCGCCGTAGAGCTGGGCGGTCAAGGTCTTGTTGTGGGCAACCACGAGGGTTGGCCGCTGGACGTTCTGGATCACGTGGGCGATCGTGAACGTTTTTCCCGTCCCGGTGGCCCCAAGGAGGGTCTGGTAGCGGTGGCCCGCCCGGAGCCCTTCGGTGAGCTCCCGGATCGCCCTCGGCTGATCGCCCTGGGGCTTGAGCTTCGTCTTGATTCGAAATCGCTCGCCTGCCGCAACCTTCGTCACAACCCAAGATTCTACCCGCGCCCCATCCGTCGCCGGCGCGCTACTTGGGGAGGATCCAGGCAAGGACGAGGACAACGACCGTCCCGAGGGCAAGGAGAATCACGAGATCAATCGTGCTCAGTCGCCACGGCGGGGCCGCAGGGAGCCGAGACAGGGGAGACGGGCAGCCCACGGTGGCACACCGCCTGACCTCCTCGTACAACCGGAGCTCGACGGCGAGGCCGATCCCGGTGGTCGCCACTTCGCCCACGGCCACGACTGGCGTCGCGTACTTCTCGAGGCCGTACGCCTCTGCGATCGCGGCCATGAGCCGGAAGTTGTCCCCGCTGTAGCCGACCTCGTGGTCGACGACCGTGAGCTCGGGGAACTCCGCCGCGAGGTCGGCGAGGTAGGCCTTCATCACCCAACAGTCCGGGCACGTCGCGGCCCAGAAGTAGTGGAGCTCAACCGGAGCCGCAATGGCGCCAAGGGAGACGACACCCAGCAACACAAGAAGCCCGCTTCTCAGCATGCCTCAAGCGTACACCGTTCGCCCCGCCGTGTCTCAACAGGCACCCGCGCCCAGGGTACCATCCGCCCCATGCGCACCTACCCCAACTGCATCCCGTGCATCCTCCGGGCGACCTTGGGCGGAGCGCGGCTTGGGGGGGCGGGGGAAAACGAGGCGTGGGAGGTCGTGGCCGCCGGGGCCCGGATTGCCGCGGACTGGGATCGGAGCAAGCCCCCCATCCTCCTCGGGGCCCAGGTGGGCCGGGTCCTCCGGAAGAGGCTCGGCCGGGACCCGTACCAAGAGGCCAAGAGGGAGGCCAACGTCCGTGCCCTGGCCCGCTACAACCAATGGAAGGCCGAGGTGGCCCGGGCCCCTGATCCGCTGTTCCACGCCCTGCGGCTCGCCGCGGCCGGGAACGCCCTCGACCTCGGGGTCCACCCAGAGGATGACCCGGGCCGCACCCTCGAGTCTCCTTCCGGAGAGTTTGCCCGGCTCGACTACGCGGAGTTCCGGTCCGCGCTCGCGGGAGCGCTCAATGTCCTCTACCTCACCGACAACGCCGGGGAGATCGTACTCGACCGGGTCCTGATTGAGGTGCTCATCGAACACGGCACGACGGTGACGGTCGCCGTGCGTGGGAGCCCCACCCTGAACGACGTCACAATGGAGGACGCCCAACAAGTGGGACTGACCGCGGTTGCGGAGGTCATCACCACCGGGTCCGACGTCCCCGGCGTGTACCTCGACGCCTGCTCCCCTGCGTTCCGCAGTCGGTTCCAAAGGGCGGAGATCATCCTGAGCAAGGGGATGGGGAACTTCGAGGGCCTGTCCGAGGAGGAGGCCCCGCTGTTCTTCCTGTTCCAGGCCAAGTGTCGTCCCGTGGCCCAGGAAGCCGGGGTCAGGGTGGGTGACCTCGCCCTTCTCCGCCGGCGAGGTTGACGAGGCTCCCCGAGCGCGGCACAGTGGCGCGGATGAACAAGCGCGCGGTGGACCTGTTCGAGGGGTTTCTCCGGCAGCGAGGCCTCCATGTCACGCGGCCCCGCCGCGCGGTCGTGGAGGCGGTGTTCGCCCTCCCCGCCCACTTCGAGGCCGCGGACCTGTGGGCCGCCCTGCGGGGCGCGGTGTCCTCGGCGGCCACCGTGTACCGGACCCTGGACCTCCTCGAGGAGGCGGGCCTCGTCCGGCGGGTGTCATTTGGCGAGGCCCACGCCCACTATGAGCACCTCCTGGGACGCGAGGAGCACGGCCACCTCGTGTGCCACGCCTGCGGGCGGATCGTCGAGTTCTCCGATCCCGCGCTGAAGAAGGTTGTGACCCAAGCAGCCGAGCGTCACGGATTCGAGCTCGCGGAGGCCGTGGTCCAGGGCTACGGCCTGTGCCCAACCTGCCGCGCCGCGAAGCTATAATCGCCCCGATGCCGGGGTGGCGGAACTGGCAGACGCGCGGGACTCAAAATCCCGTGCCCCTCGCAGGGCGTGTGGGTTCGACTCCCACCCTCGGCACCACGATCAGCTATGACCGACCTAGTCCGGATCCTTGGGCACCTCCTCCGAGGCCAGACCTCGCTCTGGCAGTGCTACACGAGCGTCACGTGGCGGACGTGCAAGGAGTGCCTGGCTTGGCACGGCCGGATCGTCGCCCACCCGGCAGAGTTCCCCGCCCACGAGGGGTGCCCGCGCGAGCTACGGCGGTTCCCCGTCTGGAGACTGCGCGCCTACCGCCGGATGGGCCGGCGAATGGCGGACCGGGCCGCGGACGAGCTCCGCCGCCGAGACCTCTTTCAGCGGGCGCGGGACCTCCTCTCGGTGGACCCGGAGGCGAGCCTGAAGCTGTTCGACCAAGCCGCGGCGATCGACGTCTACCTCCCCGAGGTCGAGGCGCTGCGGGATGATCCCGCGCTCATCGATCCATCCCTCCGCGCCCGGGTGGGCGAAATCCACCTCGCCCGCTGGAAGTCGAAGTTCGCCCGCGAGCGCTATGAGCGGCAGCCCGAGATCGCCCGCACGGAACAGGAGCGGTGGGGTGTTCAGCGAATCAAGGAGCTCTTCGCGTAGACGCGCGGCCGAACCCCGGTTCTGGGCCGCCGCCCTCCTTGTGTTCGCCCTCCTCGTGGGGGCCGGCGTTCGCCTCATCCCTCCACCAGCGCCGGCCTTGCTCTCCCTCGAGCCGGTGGACGTCGCGGCGGTGGTGGTTCCGATCGAGTTCCGCCTCCCGGGGAAGATCAACGTCAACACCGCCCCTCCGGAGAAGCTTCAGGAGCTCCCCGGGATCGGACCCGCCCTCGCCGCCCGGATCGTCGCCTACCGCGAGGAGCACGGACCGTTCAGTAGGATCGAGGACCTGACGCACGTCTCGGGGATCGGCCCCAAGACCATCGACGGGTTCCGCAACCTGATCACAGTAGGGGATGAGCCTTGACCTTCCGCCCCCGGTCCGGCCCCGAACGGCCTACCCATTCTTTGTATCCCTGGCACGCGATTTCGCGGCGTGTGCAGGAAGGGCTCCGGGGGTAAGCTACGGCGATTGAAGGAGGCTTGACATGCGGATGCGCGCGAGTGCAGCAGTTCTTCTTGTGGTCGGGATCGGGATCCTTCTGGGAGGGTGTGGAAGGGGAACGCCGCCCGCCATCACCGCCCAGCCCAAAGAGCAGGCGGCCTGTCCCGGGGGCTCGGCCACGTTCAGCGTGACGGCAACCGGCACCGCCCCCCTCTCCTACCAGTGGCGGAAGGACGGAGCCCCGATCACCGGCGCGACTGGCGCGACCTACACCATCAGCTCCGTCGCCGCAGCGAACGCCGGAAGCTACACGGTGGTCGTGACGAACAAGGCCGGGAGCGTAACCTCCGCCCCAGCCGCGCTCACCGTGAACGCACCGCCCACGATCACCGCTCCGCCCGCGTCCCAGACCGCGTGCCAGGGTAAATCAGTCCTCTTCAGCGTTTCCGCCACAGGAACCGCCCCCCTCTCCTACCAGTGGCGGAAGGATGGGGAGGCGATCCCGGGCGCCACCACCGCGATCTACTCGATCCCGGCAGCGACGCGCGACCACGTGGGAAGCTACGTCGTTGTGGTCACGAACTCCTGCGGAAGCGCAACCTCAACTGCCGCCACGCTGTCGCTCGACACAGCTCCGACGATTACCCTCCAGCCCACCGCACAGACTGTGTGCGCGGGGCATCCCGTGACCCTGTCCGTGGTCGCCGAAGGGGGATCGCCCCTCCGCTACCAGTGGGCGAGGGACGGGGCCGACATCCCTGGGGCGGTCACGGCACAACACACGATTGCCGCCGCCACCCCAGCTGAGGCGGGGACCTACACCGTAGTCGTCACCAACGACTGCGGAACCGCAGTTTCCCAGCCGTCCACGCTCACCGTGACCTCCGCACCAACAATCACCCTCCACCCCGTTGCCCAGACCGCCGCCGCTGGAGATGAGGTCACGTTCAGCGTGATCGCGACCGGGACCTCCCCACTGACCTACCAGTGGGCGAAGGACGGAGTCCCGATCGCAGGGGCCACGAGCGACCTCCACCGGATCCCCGCCGCCGCGACGGACGACGCCGGGGCGTACACCGTTACCGTCTCAAACGCCTGTGGAGCCGCGACCTCGAACGCGGCCACGCTCACGGTGACGCCCCCCGTGGCCCCCGCGCCCGCCCCAAGCCCGCTCGCCGGTGGCCCGTTCATGGCGGTGAACGGGAACCCTGTGACGCACGAAGCGTTTGCTGAGATCCGGGGTTCGATCCTCGACTACTACGCGCGGCTGTACGCCCAGTTTGGGATCGACATCCGGATCTTCCTCGTTGGCGCCCGAGGGCGGATGTTCGGGCTCGAGATCGACCTCAGCGCCCTCACGAGCCTCCTCAACCGAAGCCTCGTCGAGGCTGAAGCCTCCCGGCGGTGGATCGTCGTCTCCCCCGAGGCGATCGAGGCCGAGTTCGAGAGGCAGTACCAGGCCATGCTCGACACGTACGGGATCACCGAGGACTACCTCCGGGAGTACTTCGCGGCCCAAGGGGGAACCCTCGACGCGTTCAAGGCCGAGGGGCGGGCCAGCGTCGCCGAGCAGCTCCTCTACGAGGAAGTCCAGAAGTCCATTGCCGGTCCGATCGAGCTCTCGGAAGAGGAGCTCCGGAAGTACTTCGAAGCCCACAAGGCCAAGTACGGGACCGAGGAGGCGGTCGAGGCCTCCCACATCCTGGTCGAAACGAAGGAAGAAGCCCAGCTGGTTCTTGACGAACTCGCCTCTGGCGCGGACTTCGCCGAACTCGCGCGTACTCGGTCCAAGGACCCCGGGAGCAGCCGGCAGGGCGGCCAGTTGGGGTGGTTCGGCCGGGGGCGGATGGTCCCCGCGTTCGAGGAAGCAGCGTTCGCCCTGAAGATCGGGGAGACGAGCGGGATCGTTGAAACCCAGTTTGGATTCCACATCATTCGCGTCACGAACCGCCGTGAGGAAACCCAGCCCGAGTTCGCCGACGTCGCCGACCGCGTCCGGGCCGACGCCACGAAGGAGATCGCGGGAGAGAGGTTCGACGCGTGGTTGAAAAAGGCACGGGAGGAGGCGCAGGTCTCGATCTCCGATCCGATCCTGCAGGCGATGTACCTCAAGAGCCGGAACATCGACGACGGAATCGCCGCGCTCGAGCGGATCCGCGCCGAGGGCCAGGTCAAGGAGGCGTACCTCTCGTTCATCATCGGCTCCCTGTACGAGGAGAAGGCGTCCTTGCTCGAGTCGGACATCGAGCTCCTGGAGACGCAACTCCCCGAGGGTCCGGAGCGGGAGGCCCAGATCGCCCCTCTGGAGAAGGCAGCCGCCGAGGCGCGTGCCGCCGCTCTGGCCGCCTACCGCGAAGCGCTGAAGGACCTCCCGGACGACGAAGACGTTAAGGAGCGCATTGCCGCGCTGGAGGGGCCGGGGTTCACCCCCCGCTGAGACCATGCGATCCCAATCCTGCCGAGCCCTGGGCCCTTATGAGTTCAGGGCTCGGCGGTGAACGCCTCGGTGCGGAGCTCCACCCAGTCAAACTCGCCTGGCCAGAGGTGCGTCGCGATCATGAACAGCCGCTCCTCCCCCGGGCGGATGTCCCACAGCTCGCGCTGAGCCTGGCCGACGACCACGTGCCCTGGCTCGCGATAGAACCGGGCGTGCACCTCGGCGTGGGTCACCCGGCGGTCCGCGCTCAGGTTGCGAACGATCCCCTCGATCAGAGACCCGCTGTAGGTCAGCCGGAGATCCCACCGTACGACGTTCAAGGGGCGGCTGATCCCGTAGCGCAAGACGCGTATCGCTTGGGCACTGAGACAGCACGGGCCCGCTTCCGTCAGCAGCGCCTGAACCACGGTGAGGGTGACCCAAAACTCCTGCTCTTCTGCCCCGGCCGCGGACAGGTCGAACCGGTGCTTCACGTGCCGCCCGGTTCCCGCGGTCCCATCCCCGAACTCCCAGCGGTACTCGACGATCTCCCCGATACCGGGGAATGAGTCCGAGGCGTCGAACGTCACGAGGAGCGGCAGCTCTCCTGTCTCCGGCGACACGCGGAACGTCGCCACCGGGGCCACCACCCCGTGGCATGGATCCCGCGAAGTCCGCGTGCAGCCTGAGAACAAGACCGCTCCGATCGCCCCCAGCGCCAGCCACCGCCTGTGCTTCATCCGAACCTCCTCGACCAGGAACCGCGACACGTGTCCTTGTCCGCCCTCGTCGGATGGGCTAGACTGAGAGTGCCTAGGCACCCATCCTCCCGGCCCCGTGCTGGGATAACACAAGGAGGTGGGAGTGTTGGCCATAGAGAGGTGCAACGTTTAGTTCGGTAACGGAACGGCCCGTGCACGGCGCGGGCCGTTCTTCTTTGACCCAGCCCCCGGCAGGCGTCACCCTTCCTCCGGCACCGCGAACCCCGCGTGATCGGCCCGCTGGCGGTAGGCTTCGATGCCCTCCGGAATCGTTGCCACGTCGTCCACCACCTGGAACAGGCGCACGTCGTCGGGGCTGATCGTCCCCCGCCGCACGAGCGTGTCTCGGATCCAGTTCACCAGCCCACCCCAGAACGAGCTCCCCACCAAGTACACCGGGAACGGGTGGATCTTCAGGGTCTGGATGAGGGTTAGAGCCTCGAACAGCTCGTCCAGGGTCCCGTACCCGCCGGGGAACACCACAAACGCCGAGGCGTACTTGACGAGCATCACCTTGCGCACGAAGAAGTACCGGAACGAGAGGGCGTGAGTCTGGTAGCGGTTGGGAACCTGCTCCTGGGGGAGGTAGATGCTCAGGCCGACGCTCGGCCCGCCAGCCTCGAACGCGCCCTTGTTCGCCGCCTCCATGATTCCCGGTCCCCCCCCGGTGAGGACGGCGTAGCCGGCTCGGACGAGGGTCGCCGCCAGCTCCTCGGCCTTCCGGTAGTACTCGGGGTCGAGCACGTCGCGGGCCGAGCCGAACACGGCCACCGCCCGGCCGAGGCCCTCGAGGGCCTCGAACCCCTCGGCGAACTCGCCCAAGATCCGGAACATGCGCCAGGCGTTTTCCGCCATGGCGTCCACGACGAACTCCCGGTCGCGCCCTTGTCTCGTCATGGATTCGATCCTACAGCATAACCGCCTCCCCCACGAAGGCGTGGTTGCGAACATCGTTCGCGGTTGTCCAACCGCAGGAATGGGCTATACTACGGACCTGTCGTGTACTAGGCCGCCGTCCCGTTGCGAACAGACGGGCGGAAGCGTTGGACCGCCGGACATCCGGCATGCCAAGGAGGCCCCAATTGGATAAGGCCCATGTGAAGGCGCGCGGGCAGGCCGCACGTGGCATGCCGGGCCGGAGTGCGTAGCACCACCTAACCCCTCTCGCACCTCCGCTCCCCAGAAGCACATCGAGCATCCCTTGCTGGCCGATCCGTCTCGAGCGCGGAGGCACGGCGTTTGTTCCTTCGCGCGTGCAGAGCCCCCTTGCAAGGAGGAGATCATGCAATCTGTGACAAAGCTTCGGTACACGCATCGCCCCGCGCGACGGGACGACGTGGAAGCCCTCGTGGAGCTCCTGAACACGTGCTCGCGGCACACCTTCGGACGGGACCAGTTCAACGCAAACGACGTCCGCACCGAGTGGGGCACGCCCGGGTTCAGCTTGGAGTCCGACACCCGGCTCGTGTTCCGGGGAGACCAGCTCGTGGCATACGTCGATTTTTGGAACCTGACCGCGCCCCACGTGCGTCCGATGTTCTGGGGGCGGGTCCACCCCGCGCACACCAAGCGTGGGATCGGCAGCTCGCTGGTGGACTGGGCCGAGGAGCGTGCCGCGCAGTCGCTCCCCTTGGCCCCGGCCGATGCTCAGGTCACGCTCGGTCAGAGCGTGTGGGAGGAGGATCGAGAAGCGCAAGCTCTCCTCATCGGACGTGAGTACACGGTCGCCCGGCGGTTCTACCGGATGAAGACCGTGTTCAACAGGGCGATCCCCGAACCGGCGTGGCCGAGGGGGATCACCGTGCGCACGTTCGATCCCGACCGTGACCTGGAACCCGTGGTGCGGGCCGTGGACGACGCGTTCCGCGACCACTGGGGCTACGTAGAGGGGCCGGTCGAGCAACGGCTACCCCTCTGGCGCCATTGGATCACCACCGATGAGGAATTCGACCCGAAGCTGTGGTTCCTCGCTGTGGAGGGAGACGAGATCGTCGGCGTTTCCCTCTGTCGGCAGGCCGACTCCGAGGACCCCAACCAGGGTTGGGTGAACACCCTCGGCGTGCGAAAGCCGTGGCGACGGCGGGGGATCGCGCTCGCGCTCCTTCACCACTCGTTTCGCGAGCTACAGAAGCGGGGCCGTACCGGAGCCGGGTTGGGCGTCGACGCAACAAGCCTCACCGGAGCTCACCGCGTGTACGCCCGGGCCGGGATGTCGCCTGAGCGGACGACCCTCGCTTTGGAGAAGGTCCTCCGTCCCGGCGTGGACCTGCGGCGAACGTCGCTGTGATCGCGAACCGGCCGTGCTGGGTGGGCATCCTGCCCAGCACGGCCCTCTTCTTGCTCCGCAGGCGGCCATTCCCGCCGCGTTGCAGGTCGCGCCATTAGGGCCAAGCCCTATGCGCGCTGTGTGAGGCGGGGACAAGCGGCCGGCTGACCACTGGATGCAGGGAAGGAGAACATCGTCAGCGATCGGGGCGCATTAAGGCAGAGACAGGGCGCACTCTCACAATGTACCAGAACAAGACCTGACCCCGGGCTGCAGGAAGAGGAGTGGGCATGTCACCTGCAGCACAGCAGCTCCGAGCCGCGCCGGGCAGGTCGAAGTACGCGTCCCGCAACGCCGCGAGCGCCCGCACGTTGTCTCAGATCATAGGGGACGAAGGGCCGGACGAGCCCCATGGCCTGCCCGGGTGTGGCTCGGGACCTACGGCTCGGGAGGAACGAACAAGTCACCAGCCTCCTCGGCTCGCCCCGAGTAGAGGTAATCGAGGACGAGGTAGAGCACCCCACACTTCGCCTGTCCGTGGGCCGGTTCGATCTCCCCGCGCTTGACTTGCTCGGCCAGGAGAGTGTGTCTCTGGATCCTCGTCTCGTACGCTTCAGGGAAGCGGGGACTTGCCGGAACGTACCCCCTCCCCGGTTCGTAGACTACGATGACCAACGGCCAGGGCGTTCCGGGGTTAGCGCGGAACAGGTAGTGGAAGATGGGATCCCAACCGAGCACTTCGCAGATCCCGTCGCCGTCCAGGTCGACAAACGAAGCAAGGTGGAGCACGAGGCAGCCCACGAGAGCGCACAGCGAAGCCTTTCTTGATGCTGCACCCATGTCTCTGAGGCTAGACTGTCCAGTACCGCACTGCTGTTGACACGTTAGACCTCCTTGGCTGGTGCGTGAGCCGCCGCTCCCCACAACACCTCGGCCGGGGTGCGTCCCTGGGTCCGGTACCCTTGGTGCGACCGCTCCTCGCCTGAGAACCGTAGGAACCCCGCAAGTGACGTCTGGAGCTGGCGCGCGCGGGTGAAGTACCTTCGTCGGAACGCCACCCGCCAGTGCTCGTGGAGGATCGTCCCCTGTAGTCGCTCCACGAACCCGTTCGTCCACACGTGACAGGGATTGGTCCGCGAGGGGGTGACCAGGTCCCGGCAGGCTC
>CAKZSO010000044.1 GCA_937921255.1 Candidatus Bipolaricaulota bacterium | reverse complement strand
GGCGATCGCACCCGCGATCGCCGCCGCCCCGAGGTACGCGGCCCAGCCTGGGGGGCGACCGGGTGCAGCACCCCCGTCGTCCTCGGACGCGCCGATGCCGGTTGGAAACGGGAGGATCGCCGCGGGACCCGGTTCGTCCTCGACCGTTGGTCGGTCGGGAACCCGGAGGCGCTCCCCGAGGAGTCCCAGCAAGACCAGGGTGGCAGCGAGGACCGCGGCCCCGATCACGAGCTTCCGACGGGAGCTGCGCTCGGCGAGCGCGAAGGCCAGCCCCACGAAGAACAGGAACCAGATCAGGTAGATGAGCCACGACATGTTCCCCAGGGGAACGCCTCCCCCAGGGGTTCCCAGCTCGTCGGGGGGCCCTCGCCACGGGAGGCGGCCGCCGCGGAACTGGAGCCCAGAAAGGCCCGAAGCGAGAACCCCCAGGAGGACAATGAGGAGGACACCCAGGACGGCCAGCCGGACCCGGGTCATGGCTCCAGCCGCAGGCCGAGCTCCCGAAGTTGCGCTGCGTCCACGGTTGAGGGTGCGTCGGTGAGGGGGCAGGCCCCGGTCGTCGTCTTGGGGAACGCGATCACCTCGCGAATCGAATCCTCACCGGCCATCATCATCACCCACCGATCCAGGCCGAACGCGATCCCGCCGTGGGGCGGGGCCCCGTACTCGAGGGCCCGGAGGAAGAACCCAAACCGCCGCTCCGCCTCCTCGGGCCCGATCCCCAGGATCCGGAAGACTCGCTCCTGGAGCTCGCGGCGATGGATCCGGATCGAGCCCGAGGCGAGCTCGACACCGTTCATCACGAAGTCGTAGCACTTGGCGCGAACCTTGAGGGGGTCCGTCTCGAGGAGGGAGAGGTCCTCGTCCCGAGGGGAGGTGAACGGGTGGTGTTCCGATTCCAGCCGCCCTTCGCCCTCCTTGAACAGGGGGAAGTCCACGACCCAGGCCAGACCCCAGCGATCGGAGGCGATCAGCCCAAGCTCCCTTCCCAGGTGCAGGCGGAGGTCGCCAAGGGCGAGGGATGCGGTCTCCGGCTTCCCACCGGCAAGGAGGACGAGGTCGCCCGTTCGCGCCCCTGCGGCGTGGGCTACGGCAGCGAGGGTCTCCGGGGGAACGTGCTTTCCCAGGGACGACGCGATCTCCTCCCCGATCTTGATCCACGCTAGGCCCGGAAGGCCGTGCCCTTTCGCCGCCTCCTCAAGCCTCGCCAGCTCCCCTCTCGACTTCGCGGCCCCGCCCGGGACGGGGAGGGCCCGCACTGCGCCACCGGAGTTCACGATCTCGGAGAAGACCCGGAACGGACCTCCCGCGAAGGGCTTCGACACGTCGGCGATCTCCATTCCGAACCGGAGGTCCGGCTTGTCCGAGCCGTAACGGGCGATCGCCTCCGCGTAGGAAAGCCGTGGAATTGGGGTCTGGATCTCGACCCCGATTGCCTCGCGGAACACGTGGGCGACGAGGCCCTCGAGGAGACCAAACAGCTCCTCCGGGTCCTCGAGAAACGCCATCTCGAGGTCGAGCTGGGTGAACTCCGGTTGTCGGTCGGCCCGGAGGTCCTCGTCGCGGAAACAGTGGACGATCTGGAAGTACCGCTCGACGCCCGAGGTCACGAGGATCTGCTTGAAGAGCTGGGGGGACTGGGGCAGGGCGTAGAACGAGCCCCGGGAAAGCCGCGACGGGACGAGGAAGTCCCGCGCCCCTTCCGGGGTCGAGCGGGTGAGCATCGGGGTCTCGACCTCGATGAACCCCTGGGCGTCGAGGTAGTTGCGGATTGCGAGCGCTGTGCGGTGGCGGAGGCCGAGGTTCCGCTGCATCCGGGGCTTGCGGAGGTCGAGGTACCGGTAGCGGAGGCGGGTCTCCTCGCTTGGGCTCCCTTCTTCGGCCACGGGAAGGGGGAGGGGCTTGGCGTGGGACAGGAGCTCGAGCTCCCCCACCTCGACTTCGACTTCCCCCGTCGGAAGGGCAGGGTTGGGCGACTGGCGTGGACGAACGGATCCTCCAACGCGGACCACGTCTTCATGCGAAAGCTTTGGAGCGTCCCGGAGGACGAGCTGGACGATCCCGGAGGCGTCGCGGAGGTCCACAAACGTAACCCCCCCGAGGTCCCGCACCCGGTGAACCCACCCTGCCAGGACAACCGCCTGGCCCACATGCTCTTGTCGGAGTTTCCCACACCGATCTCGTCTCACGCGTTCCCCCTTCAGCACGGCGACGATTGTAGTCGGAGGTAGAGCTCCTTACAGGGGGAGCGCGGACGGACAGATCGTTCGGTACGCGCAGTAGGAGCAAGCGGCGAACGAGGGTTTGGCGGCGAAGTCGCCCCCGCGGATACCCGCGGTGGCGTCGTGGATCGCCTGGAGCGCGCGCTCGATCGCCCGGTCCGTGGGCGTCGCCCGGCCCACCACGACCTCGGGGGCGAGGAACCGGAGCTCGACTTGGCGCGGCCGCTCCCCAAACGATCGCTCGTACCCCAGGGCGTAGATTGCAAGCTGCAAGGATTCCCCTGCCCGCCGCTCTGCCGCCTCCTCCCCCACCTCGGAGGTCTTGTAGTCGATGATCGTGGCCCCCTCCGCTCCGCGATCCACTCGATCCCAGTACCCGATTACCTTCGCCTCCCCCTCCGTGAACGCGAAGAACTTCTCGACGTACGTCGGTTGAGCCCCTGACGCCTCTTCAAACCGATAGAACGCCTCCAGGGCCTCCTTCCCGTGGCGCAGCATCTCCTCCTCGTGCGCTGCGGACAGGAACCCCTCCGAGCGCCACGCGTGGTGAAAGATCCTGTGCAGTTCAACCACGGGGAGGGTCCGCCCCTGGACGCGAGCAAGGTGGTAGGCCTGGATCGCCTGGTGGACGGCGTTCCCGAGGATCACGATCGGGTGGAGGCGGATCGGCACCCGTAGAACGTGGACGTAGCGGTACTTGAGGGGGCAGGTGAGCCAGTCGTCCACCTGGCGGAACGAGAGCTGGAGCGGGCCCGAGCCCGTGGGGGCAACGGGAAGCGGGGGCTCCTTCCCCTCCCGCCGGATCCGGAGCAGGGCCGGTGCCTCGGCGGTTCGCCCCCCAAGGTTCTCCTCCCCAAGAGACTCGGGGACGAACCGGGACACCTTCGCCGCCCGCTTCCGGGGCGCCTCGCCCGGCGGGCGGTAGTCGTCGGCGGAGAGGAGGTACAGCCGACGCTTGGCCCGCGTCATCCCGACGTAGAACAGACGCCGTTGCTCCTCGACGTGGGCGAGGTCCTCCGGCATGTCGTCTCCGCGCAGGCCGTGGGGGAGGGCGAAGAGAGGGCGGGTGATCCGCCCGGGGAAGAAGTCCTCTACGAGTCCGGTGAGGAACACCGCCTCGTACTCCATCCCCTTTGCCTGGTGGAAGGTCATCACCTGGACGGCGTCCGCACCGGGATCGGCCTCCCCGATCATCGGGTTCCACCCCAGGTCCCTGAGCTCGTCCACGTAGCGGACGAACCACGGGACGCGGTCGTGGCGTGCCACCTGCTCGAACCGGTGGACAACCCGCTCGAAGAACTCCGCGATGTGTTCGACAGCCCGTCCTGCCTCCGGGTCGCCGGAGTGAACGAGCGCCTCGAGGTACCCGGTCCGCTCCGTGAGGAATGCATACAACACCCGGCCCGCCGGATTGCCACGGGCAAGGGCCTCGCAGAAGGCGAGGTCGGCGAGCGCCCGCTCCGCGACCCGCTGGCCGTCCCGGCTGAGGGCGGAGATCGAGACGGCATCCGTGAGCACCTGACGCAGGGGCCGGTGCTCCCGCTGGGAGCGGGACGTGAGGAGGGCGAGGTCCTCCCCGCCCATGCGGTAGATCGGGGACCCGAGGAGGTGGTAGAGCGACTGGCTGTCCCCGGGGTCGGCGAGCGCGCGGAGGAAGGACATGAGGAGCCGAATGACCTCCTGGTCGAACATCCCGGCCCGGAACCGGCCGGCCAGCGTCCACGGGACCCCCTCGTCGGACAGGGCCCGCAGGTAGGGGTCGGGGCGGTACCGGTTCCGGTAGAGGAGGGCGATCTCCCGGAACGGGGTACCGCTCGCGTGGAGTCGCTTCACCTCCTGGGCCACGAACTCCGCTTCGTCTCCGACCGATGGGAAGTGTCGGTGGACGGGGGCGTCGCCCGGGCCGTGGGGGGACGTGAGCTCTTTCGTGATCGAGTAGGCGATCTCGCCGCGCAGGGACAGAGCCTCGAGGCGGTAGGCGTTCGTCCGGATGAGCCGGGACGAGGCGTCGAGGATCCGCTGGGTTGAGCGGAAGTTGCGGGTCAAGACCACCACCTTGGCCGTCGGAAACGCGCGGAGGAAGGCGAGAAGGTTGTCCCACGGGACCCCGCGGAACCCGTAGATCGCCTGGTCGTCGTCGCCGACCGCGGTCGCGTTCCCGTGGCCCCCAAGGAGCTCGACAAGCCGGAGCTCGGCCCGGCTCGTGTCCTGGAACTCGTCGGCCAACACGTGGGGAAACCGACGATGGTAGTCGGCGCGCAGTCCGGGGCGGTCTTCGAGCAGGCGCACCGCCCGGAGAATCAGGTCCCCGAAATCGACGAGGCCTTCTTCCTGAAGGAGCTCCTGGTAGGCGGCGTAGAGGTCGGCAAGCTCGCGGTGAAGGTCGGCCTCATCGGGAGGAAGAGGCGTTCGAGTTCCGTCGAGCCACGCCCGGTACATCTCCGGCGACACAGCGTCGTCCTTGGCCCGCCCGATGAACGCGAGGAGGGGGGAGAGAAAGCGGAGCGGCTGACGGAGGGCGCGGGGGCGGAGCGCCCGCACGGGCAGGTCCGTGAGGTGATCGAGGAGGAACACCCGCTGGTCCCACTCATCGAGCACGCGGAAGTCGGGAGGAAGTCCAGCCAAAGGCGCGTTCTCCCGGAGGATCCGCTCGCACACGGAGTGATACGTTGCGACCCACGCGTCGAGGGCGGCGTACCGGACCCACTCAAACGCCCGGTCGAGCATCTCCTCGGCGGCCTGGTGGGAGAAGGTGAAGACAAGGAGCTGGCTTGGGCGCTCGACGACCCCCTCGGAAATGAGGTGGGTGATGCGGCGGGTGATGACCGTGGTCTTGCCTGTCCCCACGCCAGCGAGAACCAGGAGCGGTCCGCCGCGGTAGGTGACCGCCTCCCGCTGCTCATCGGTGAGTCCGTCCAGAATGTCTGCCATCGGGCGGAAGTGTACCCATCCCGCCCCCGACCTTGGGCCTGGCAACCCTCGGCGGCGGGGGCTAATCTTGCCCCATGAACCCGTTCAACCTGTTCATCGTCGTCGCGATCGTGGGGGCGATCATCGCGGTGGGCGCGGTGGTCGTCTCCGAATGCCGAGATGCGCAGCTCGTGACCTTCTCCGCTACGGTGACCGACAAGGCGACCGTGGTTCGGGAGAAGGCCGTCACGACGACCGTTCCGTCCAGCGGGTGTTCGACCTGTCCGGGCAGTAGCCCCGGGGGGACCACCACGGTGACCACCATCGTCAAGGAGGAGTCGTTCTACGTGACGGTGGACATCGTGGATGGGGCAGTCATCCGAACCGAGCGGGTCGAGGTAAGTAGCGCCCTGTTCCAGAAGCTCAAGGCAGGCGACGTGGTCGAGTACCGGTTCCTGCGTGGGAAGACTTCGGGCCGGCAGTGCACCCGTCCAGAGATCCTCGTCCCGTCTCCCGCCTAGACCGGACGCGGACCCGCAGGGCAACGAACCAAAGACGGGGGCCCTGGGGTTCCCAGGGCCCGTGCATGTTTAGTACAGACCTCGCTACCGCGCCACCTCCACCTGGTCGATCACGAGGTCGCCGTTGTAGTCGTAGATCACCAGCGTGATCCGCGGCTGGAGCACCGCCGGTTGGCAAACGCATAGGTCACTACGTACCGACGGTCGTCCGCTTCGCGGTCGTCGAAGTCCCCGTGCCCGACGTCGCCGAGGGCAACGATCGGCACGTGGAGGTTGACCAAAACGTTCGAGTCGATGTCGATGGTGGTCGTGTTCGCCACCCCGTCGCCCGTGGCATCGGTTAGCCAGATCCGGTCATCCGCCATTCCGTCGAGATCCAGGTCGGAGACGGCCGCGTGGGGGTGGCTCTCCGGGTCATGGGGGTCAGTGCCTATGGCGATTTCGTCCTCATCCGCAAACCCGTCGCCATCCGTGTCTACGGGCGTCTTCACCACCGGGACCACGAGCGGGATCGGCTGGGAGTTGCCGGGATCGAGATCGAGCCCGTCGATGAACCCGTCCGAGTCCGAGTCGCGGTCGGTGGGGTCAAGCGCCGGGACGTACCGGACGTAGAAGTCCACGTCGTCTTCGTCGATCAGCCCGTCGCCGTCGTTGTCGAGCCCGTCCACCGGATCCTCGTCCGTGAGGGCGTCTCCGTCGTTATCGAGGCTCATCACCGTGAGCTCGGTGCACGCCCAGCGGACCTCCTCGCCATCGAGCAGCCAGTCGTTGTCCGTATCGCGATCGGCCGCCCGAGGAGGTCGGCCTTCGGGATGAGGTGCTGCCGCGAGACGAAGAACGAGAGGCGCTCGATCCCGTCGCCAACGGCATCGCCGTCGGTATCGGGGTTGTTGGGGTTGGTCTCGTTGGCGTTCCACGTTCCGGTGCCGTCCTCATCTTCGCCGATTCGAAGCGGGTTCGAATGGCCTCGGATCACTGTAGAGATCCTGGGGTTGAACACCACGCGTGGGTATCCGCTCGTCATGTACGGGGTGCGGTTTCCCTCATCGCACAGACCGTCACCATCCGTGTCGCCGTGGGCGGGGTTGGTGGGGTTCGACCCGAAGACTTCGGCTGAGTCCAAGAGTCCATCGTCGTCTGTATCCGGATCGAACGGGGAGGTGGGTAACGTGATGCCCATCACCCTCAGGCACCGCGCTGTACAACTCCTAAGGCTAAGGTACAACGGTCTTGGAGTAAATAGAGTCCACGAGTGAATCCAGGTTGCTCCCTAACGATGCACGGCCTGCAAGCAACTAGCCGGGGTTTTCCCCTTGCCCCTCTTGCCTCGATGGAGGTACACTCGCTCCGCGCCCGCGTTGGGCCGATGCCGTTGAGCGCTCTATTGCTCCTCGATGCCACGGGGAGGGGGTTGCAGCAAGCCACCCGAAAGGGAAAAGGAAGGATGACGTGACAGAGCGGACGATTGCCGAGCCGTACAAGATCAAGGTCGTGGAGCCCCTGCGGATGACAACCCGGGACTACCGGGAGGAGAAGATCCGCGAGGCGGGCTACAACACGTTCCTCCTCCGGAGCGAAGACGTCTACATCGACCTCCTCACCGATTCGGGCACCTCGGCGATGAGCGACAACCAGTGGGCCGGGATGATGCTTGGGGACGAGGCCTACGCCGGATCGCGGAACTTCTACAACCTCGAGCGGGCGGTCCGGGAGATCTACGGGTTCCGCTACGTCGTCCCCACCCACCAGGGCCGGGCCGCGGAGCACATCACGAGCCAACTGCGGATCAGGCCCGGCCAGTACGTCCCAATGAACATGTACTTCACCACCACCCGGGAGCACGTCGAGCGGGCCGGGGGGATCTTCTACGACTGCATCATCGACGAGGCCCACGACCCG
>CAKZSO010000043.1 GCA_937921255.1 Candidatus Bipolaricaulota bacterium | reverse complement strand
TGAGACGCGCTTGACCCCCGCGATGTACCAGAACGAGCCGCACCCAGAAGGCAGCCTAGCCGTTCGAGGAAAGGACTGGGCTCACCGTCGCTCCGCCAGCAGGCCAGAAACTGCCGCCCGCATCGCTGTCACGAACGCGGCGAACTCGCCTTCCCTGTACACGGGTGGGGTCACCTGACGGAAGTCGATCGGTGCCCCGGGGAACGCGTCGTCCCGGTGACGGGGGAAGAGGTGCATGTGCAGGTGGGGAACGGTGTTCCCGTGGATCTCGTAGTTGATCTTCACCGCCCCGGTGACGCCCTTAAGGGCCCGGGCGCAGATCTGGGCCTCCCTCATGAACGTGAGCAGGTCAGGGTCGGCCAGGTCGTAGAGCTCGACCGCGTGGGGCTTGAGGAGGAGGCAGCACGTCCCGCGGAGACAAACCCGGGGATGGGCGATGAGCCACGACGTGGGGAACTCCTGAATCGTCACGTGGTCCTCGGGCTCAGGCCAGTTTTGGCACACCGGGCAGCTCTCCCGCCGGCAGAACCTCTCCCACTCCTCGAAGTCCTGGTGGAAGCTCACAGCACCTCCCCTCAAGCATACCCGGTCTCGGGCGGGACGCTGGGGTCGCCCGGCTGACCGACCCGGAGGTCCAGCTCGCTGCCTGCGGAGGCCTCGTGTTCCCGCTCGCCCGGGGCATCGAAGCCCCGGTCATCGTGCTTCTCGCCACGTCCACGGCCCACAGCCGCAACCTGACACCCCATCGCCGGCTGCGGCGCTCCACCCACGTCCTTGGGGGCGCTCACCGCGCTCCAGGTGCTCGTCGCGCTCACGCCCCTCTACTACCTGATTACCCAAGGCCTGATCGGCGTGCCGGGGTCCATCGCCGCCCCTGTCCGGCTGGGATTGATGATCCTCCTCCCCTGGCCGTGGGCAATCGGCCACCGTCGTTTCCACCAGGGACTCCTCATCCGCCTTGGCCGGTCCCCCTCTGTCCGGATCGGGACCGTGGCCCGGCTCGCGGGCACCTTCGCCGCCCGCGCCGTGGGGCACCCTCTGAGGCTGCCGGGAGTTGTTGTCGCCGCCTTGTCCACCGCCGCGGGCGTCCTGTGCGAGGCCGCGTTCGTGGGCCTGCGCGTGCAACCTCAGGTGAAGCGGGATCTGCCCCCAGCCGCTCCAGGCGAAGCCGTCAACCTGAGCCCGTTGCTGGCGGTTTTACATCCCCCTCTCCCTTACCTCCGCTGATCTTCCTCCTATCCCGAGGAGATGGCCTACAGCGAGGTTGTGGTGGCATTTCTCGACTGCCCCCAGGCGTACCCGGCGCGCGTTCGCAGGAGGGGCGGGGATCACCACGGTGATCCTGTTCGCGGTCGCCGCACCGCCCCTCGAGCAGCTGGGGTTGGAGCGGGGGTCGGGGTTGTCCCCCTCGACCTTGGCCGCCGCGGCCTGTGGCTGACCCTTCCCCCCCCCGCGCTCACGGTCGTGCAGAACTGGCTTCAGGGGAGTGTCCTCCACACCCGGCGCACGCAGGCGATCACGGAGGCCGGGGGGATCATCTTGCTTGTCACCGGGGCGTTCCTCGCTGGCGGTGTGATCGGGGGAGACCTCACCGCGCCCTATGTGGCCCTGGCGGCGATGACTGCCGGGGGAACTGGCGCGCACAGCGGGGCTCGCCCTCCGCAGCCGCGGTGGCCGGGCATGAACATCGGGTTGATCGTCTATTCGCAGACAGGAAACACGCTCTCGGTAGCCGAGCGGCTCAGGGAGGCGCTCGCCCGGGCAGGCCACACCGTGACCGTGGAGCGGGTGGAGGCCGAAGGGGAGGCCAAGCCGGGGCAAAGAGTGAACCTCAAGACCGCCCCGGACCCGAGGAAGTACGACGCGGTCCTGTTCGGCTCCCCGGTCCACGCGTTCTCCCTTGCCCCGGCCATGTGGGCGGACCTGGCCCAGGTCCCGGCACTCGGGGGCAAGCGGGTGGCGGGGTTCGTCACCCAGGGCCTTCCGTTCACCTGGATGGGGGGAAACCGGGCCCTCCGGCAGCTCCGGCGGGCCTGCGAGGCCAAGGGGGCCACGGTCCGCGGGTCCAGGGTCGTCAACTGGTCCCGGAAAGACCGGGAGGGGCAGATCGCCGGACTCGTGGACCGGCTCAGCCGCTGCCTCCAGCCCTAGCCGCCCGCGCCAACCCCGCCGTTGAAACCGGCCGTCCCCGCCGAGGGGGCCCCGCGCTGAGGGGCTCACCCGCCGGGTCGGGGGGGGTCCCTGACCCAGGCGAGCGGGTAAGCTTGGGGGGACGAGACCACCCAAGGAGGCGCGATGGACTCCATCGAGATCGGCCGCCGGCTTCTCAAGGCCACGTCCTGGGCGCGGGCCCACGAGATCGAGACGGACCAGAAGCGGGGGGTGCCCCACCCGCCGCTCCAGAAACCGGCCCCGGAGGGGGCGCCCCGGGTTCCCCTTCCCGACCCGAAGACCATCGTCGTTCCCCCGGTGGCGGTGGCGGAGGCGATCGCCGCCCGGCGGAGCCATCGCCGCTTTAAGCCCGATCCCCTCTCCCTGGAGGAGCTCGCGTTCCTCCTCTGGGCAACCCAAGGGGTGCAGCGGGTCGTCCGCGATGGGGTGGCCACCTTGCGCACCGTCCCCTCCGCCGGGGCTCGGCACCCGTTCGAGACCTACCTTGTCGTAAACCGGGTCACAGGGCTTGAGGCCGGGCTCTACCGGTACCTACCCCTCGACCACGCCCTCGTCTTCCTCCGCTCCGACCCCGCGTTTCCGGCCAAGGTCGTCGAGGGGTGCCTGGGCCAGGAGTTCGTGGGCCAGGGGGCAGTGGTGTTCGCCTGGACGGTGATCCCCTACCGGACGGAGTGGCGCTACAGCACGTTCTCCCACAAGGTGATCGCCATGGACGCCGGGCACCTCTGCCAGAACCTGTACCTCGCCTGCGAGGCGATCGGGGCGGGGACGTGCGCGATCGGCGCCTACCACCAGGAGAAGATGGACGCTCTCCTCGGG
>CAKZSO010000042.1 GCA_937921255.1 Candidatus Bipolaricaulota bacterium | reverse complement strand
GGGCTGGAACAGGAGTTCCACGAGCAAGAGCAGTTCCGCCAACTCCCCTCCCTCTTTTGGGCCGTCCCCGCGTGCCGCAGCGGCGAGCCCTAGGTCCCAGATCCCCGATCGGCCTGTTGCTCTGCTTTCTTCCGCTTCAGCAGCGAAGCTTTCTGGCACGACCCTCCTTAGACCTTGCCGGTTTCCTTAGGGCGTCTTTGTTTGCGCGCCAGCCACCGCTCCAAGAGCCAGACCCCTGTCATGACCACTATGGCGCTAAGAGCCCAGATCACGGCTTCCTCCTTGGTCATGAGATCCAACAACCATTGTTCGAACGCCGACCTAAACGATCCCGCGCGGGCGAAGTCCGTCAGGAATCTGCTAATGGCCAACACGAGCCAGCCAAACAAGATCAAGACGACCAAACGAGCTAGCGAACCCGGCCTTTTCACTAGGCTACCTCCCCGTCAGCCAATCCCACGCCGTCCTGATGGAGTTGACCACAGGTTCGCGGACATGGTTGTGGAGAGCTACGTGGACTGTGTGCAGAGCTTCGTGAGCCCGCTGGCCCACCGATACCGCAGTACGAGCAGCTGTCCCGGCTGCGGCCACGGCAGCGGTACCTGCAGTAGCTGCAACTCGTGCAGTCCATCTGGCACAGGTTCGTTCAACGGACTCTCAACTCCGCTGCGAGGACCACTTCTTTGACATCAACCAGGCGGTGATGGTGTACCCCACCAGGACAACGGCACCCAATCCTGTCCCCAACAGCAGGACCGGGAGCGTAGACCAAGCTGTGCCGAAACCACTCACCGCTCCCTGCGCGCCATAGGCCGCCAGTGAGCTCACGCCCAGAACGACGGTTGCTCTCAGGGCAAGACCTGAAACCGCTCGCAGTGCCTTCCGCGGAGAGCCCCGTGTACGCAGCGGGATCTTCCGGAAGCTTGGGAGCAGGAGTAATTCCGTTCCCGTAACGGAGACAAGCAGAGCAGCACAGATTCCTGGCATGCTGCGCGCTAAACGTCGTGCCTCAGTCAGCACGGCAACAGCAAAACCGTCCTCCGCCTGCCAGAGACCTGCGAACAGAAGGCCCAGTAGAACGCTGAGAAGAACAAAGGACAGACCCGTCACAATCCGGCGCCACACCGTTCCCTCCTAGTACATCACCCAAGGATAGAACCCGCCACCGCCCCCGAGGCCCTGAGGTAGTGCCTGCGGGATGAAGGTGAAGCCGGACAAGGAAGAACTCCACTGGCCGGCCAAAGCGCCAACAGTGAAGCTGACCGCTGCTGTGATCCCGTCCAGTATCGCATTCCCTGTATCGGAGAACTTCTCCCGCGTACAACTGCGAACCCCTGCCAGCACTCCAATCAACCCAGCGGCTACGAAGTACGGTATTAGGGGGGCAACAGCGCCTTCTGCCTCGGACAACCGCTCATCCGCAAGTTCTTCCCCGAGCGGAAGCACCGAGATAGGTTCAGGAAGAGCTTGGGCGTAGCTGAGCTGCGCGAACACCGGAACCACACCGACCACGGCCGCGAGGGCCACCGCCACCACCTGGGTCCACCGTGACATCCCGATCACCCCCGGTTAAGGATGACTTCGATTATAGGCCGCTGCCCCCCCCCCCTTGTCAAGCCCTTCGCTGGTGGACACGCGTACCCTCCTGGGGAAGGTCGCGAGGGGGAACAGCGCATTATAATGTCCAAGACGCGCTGCTGGTCACTTCTCCACCACCCCCGCGTAGCGCAGGTCCCGGTGGGGCAGGGGCTGGAACAGGAGTTCAATGAGCAGTGCGAGTGCGGCCATCGAGGCCTAAGCGCCTCGACGCGACGGGTGGCGCTTCATTCTCCTGGAGCAGCATCATCCTCACGGGGTTCCCGCTTTCGCCTTGCCCTCCGTGCTGCTAGTTCCGGGAAAACCCATCCCAGAAGCCCGATCGCAGCCGTCAACCCCACAAAGGTTGCAATCCATCCTGCAACACGCCACCAGGCAAGATCAGAAGGCGTTACCTCTCGCGGGATAACCCACAGGAGCATCACCCCAAGGGCTCCCGGAGCGCCCAACGCCAAGCTTTTGAGGACGATCGCCTGGGTAGAGCGTGGCCGTGCCGGTGCTCGTCCTAGCCATCTTCGCCCCACTGCACGGATGACCACTGCTGCGACCGTGCCTGCGATCGGAGACACCACTACCCAGTACAGGACCAGCCGCTGGCTTCTTGCCTCCCCAGTCAAAGCCGGCAACACGACGACGGACCAAACGAACAGCAACACGCTGAGTGCCAGGGCAAGCACAAGCGTCCGCCACAACTCCTTCGTGGTTCTCACCGTTCTGTCCGAGTATACATACATGAAGGCCCACTTCTCTGCGCTGGTACAACCGTCGTCCGAATCTGACAGCACAGGCTCAAGTACGCCTTCATCCGATCATCGAAACCAGCTCAGAACGGTGATCACAGTGCTGATTTGGGCTCCCACAGCGAAAGTCCCGCCATAGACCAGCAACGAACCGCCGACTATCGTACGGGTGTGCTGAAATCCGGGTTCCCCGTCGAAGAAAGCATCGTAGATCGTCCAACCGATCGCATGGAGGAGTCCAAGGGCAGCAGCGACGATCCAGTGCCAGAACTCCCCTTCGGCATCAAGGAGATCTTCCTCTCCCAGTTCGTCGCCAACCGGCAAAACCACTGAGGAAGAGGGAACCACCTGAGCGTAGCTGACCTGGGCGAACACCGGAACCCAACCGACCACGGCTGCGAGGGCCACCGCCACCACCTTGATCCGCCGTGACATCCCGATCATCCGCGGTTAAGGATGACCCCAATTGTAGGTCGCTGCCCCTCCCCCCCTTGTCAAGCCCTTCGCTGGTCGACACGCGTCCCCTCCCGGTGGATCTCGCGGGGGGAACCGGCGAGTGCGGCCGGCTACGGAGCCCGGAGGAAGGAGAGGATTCCGGCCAGGATCCCCGCGGCGACCTTCTCCTGGTAGGAGGGGTCCTGGAGCTTGGCCCGCTCAGCGGGGCAGGAGAGGTACCCGACCTCCACCAACGCTGCGGGGAGCGCGGTGTGGCGGAGGTAGAGGATCTGGCGGCGCACCCCCCGGTCGGCCGCCCCCGTGGAAGCGACGAGCGCCCGCTGCAGTTCCCGGGCCAACCGGAGGCTCTCCGCCCCGGCGTTTGAATCCACCCACGTCTCGACCCCGCACACCTTGGGGTCGCGGTAGTAGTTGGCGTGGATCGAGACATAGAGCCCCGCGCCGAGGGCCTCGGCGAGCTCCAGCCTCTCGAGGAGCGTGGGGTAGACGTCCTCGGTCCGGGTGAGGACGACCTGCAGGCCGGGCACCCCTTCGGCTGCTCTCTGGACTCGGCGGGCGATGGCCAAGTTCACGTCCTTCTCCTGGACTCCAGCGACGATGGCTCCGGGGTCGTGCCCGCCATGGCCGGGGTCGATTACGATGACCACCGCTTCGAGCGGAACTCGGGGCAGGGTCGCCATGATCGCCACCGTGAGGACGATGACGAGGCTGAACAGGAGGAGGACGATGGCCGGCTTGGGCACAGCGGGAGGATAAGGGGGAGGGCGAAGGGGCGGCGGGGCGGGTGTCCTTTGGCGGGTGCCCGTTCTGCGACCCTTGACAGGACACGAACGGCGGGGTACATTTTTACGTTGAAAGTGAGTTTCGATTTCCATGTGCCCTTGGCCTCCCTTCCCCCCGGGGGAGCGGGGAGACTGGTGGCGATCCACGGTGGCCGAGGCCCTGCTCTTCGCCTCCGGCGGTTGGGGTTGCGGCCCGGGGCCCTCGTCCGCATCGTGGCCGCGGGGGGGTGGGGCGGCCCGGTCCTCGTGGAGGTGGAGGGCTGCCGGGTCGCCGTCGGCCGGGGCCTCGCCCGGCACATCCTCGTTGAACCCCTCGGTCTGCCCGGTATCCCCCATGAACAGGGGCCCCGCTAGGATCCGCCGGGTGGCCCTCGTCGGGCAGCCCAACGCCGGCAAGTCCACCCTGTTCAACGCGATCGTCGGGTACCGGGCGGTGGCCTCGAACTTCCCCGGGACCACGGTCGAGGCGCTGCGCGGCCGGACGAGCGTCGGGGGAGAGCAGGTCGAGGTTGTGGACCTCCCAGGCACGTACTCCCTCCTCGGCGGCGACGTCGCGGAGCGGGTGACGCGGGGCTTCCTCATCGCCGGGGAGGCGGATGCAATCGTCCAGGTCGTGGATAGCTCGCTCCTCGGCCGGTCGCTCGAGCTGACCCTCGAGCTCGCCGAGCTCGGTGTCCCGACCGTGCTCTGCCTGAACATGATGGACGAGGCGGAGCACAAGGGGATCCAGATCGACCGGGGGAGGCTCGCCGCGCTCCTCGATGTGCCGGTGGTGGCCACGGTGGCGAGCCGGGGCCAGGGGCTCGTGGACCTCCTCGCCGCGATTCCCGAGGCGCGCCCGGTGCGGCGGCCGCCGTACACCGGCGACGTTGAGCGGGCCCTGTCCCAAATCCAGGAGGCCCTGCCCCCCCGCGAGCGGTCCACCGTCCACCGCGCCGCGCAGCTCCTCTCCGGCGTGGGGACGGCCGACCCGGCGCTGAGGGAACCCGTCGCGCAGGCACGGCGCGCGCTGGCCGAGGGCCGGGGAGAGGACCCGGCCGTGATCCTAGCCGACGAGCGCCACGCCCAGGCGATGCGGCTGTTCGAGGCCGTGGCCACGGTGGGCACGGCCCGGGTCGGGTGGCGGGAGAGGGCCGACGACCTCCTCATGCACCCCGTGGTCGGCTACCCGCTTCTCGTCCTGATGCTCCTCGGGCTGTTTGCGTCCGTGTACTGGGCCGGCTCGGCCCTCGAGGGGCTCCTCTCCCCGCTCCTCGAGGCCGCGTCGGCGGAGATCGGCAGCGCGCTCGGTCCCGGTTCCCTCGCGGCCGTTCTTCGGGGCGCGTGGGACGGCCTGGCGGCGGGAGTCGCGATCGTCCTCCCCTACTTGATTCCGTTCCTGTTCCTCCTCGCGCTGCTCGAGGACGTGGGGTACATGCCCCGGGTGGGGTTCCTCCTCGACGGGCTGATGCACAAGGTGGGCCTGCACGGAAAAAGCGTGATCCCGTTCCTGCTGGGCTACGGCTGCACCGTGCCGGCGGTCCTCGCCACGCGGATCCTCGACGACGAACGGGATCGGATCCTCACCGCGGCGCTGGCGGTGATGATCCCCTGCGCGGGGAGGACGATCGTCGTGATGGGCCTCGTGGCCCGGTACGTGGGCCCGCTCGCGGCGCTCCTCCTCTACCTCGGGAACGTCGTCGTGATCGCGCTCGCGGGGTGGGCCCTCACCCGCCTCGTTCCAGGCGAGGGGCCGGGGCTGATCCTGGAGATCCCCCCCTACCGGACGCCCCGCCTTCCGAACCTCCTTGGAAAGACCTGGCTCCGGCTCAAAGGGTTCGTGGTCCTGGCGTGGCCCCTCCTTGCTGCGTCAAGCGCCCTCCTCGCCCTGGCCGAGGCCCTGGGGTGGGCAGGCGGGCTCAACCTCGGGGTGAGGTTTCTCACCTGGCCCCTTGGGCTTCCCCCCGAGACCGGGGTCCCCCTCGTTCTAGGGATCCTCCGCAAGGAGCTGTCGCTGGTGATGCTGGAGGAGGCGTTGGTGGGGGGCGTGGCGGCGCTGACCCACGCTCAGATGATCGTGTTCACGGTGTTCGTCTTGTTCTACGTTCCGTGTCTGGCCACGGTCGGGGCGCTGGGGCGGGAGCTGGGGTGGCGGCGGACCGGGCTCGTGGTGCTGGCGACGACCGGGCTGGGCCTCGTCCTCGCCCTCCTCGCCCGAGCCGCGCTCGGGGCCTAAGTGGCGGGGGGCTTCTACGCGAGCCTCCGGCGTTAGGTCAGCGGACGAAGGAGTGAGGGGAGGTGACGAGCTCGGCGAGGCCGATCCCCTTCTCCTCCCCGGAGGCGAGGTCTTTGAGCTTGATCTCCCCCCGGGCGAGCTCGTTCTGTCCGAGGATCGCCGCGTAGCGGGCGCTCCGGCCGGCGACCGTCATCGCCTTCCGCACGGACCGCCCCATGTAGTCGGTGTCGGCGGAGATCCCGCTCCGCCGGAGGGCGGCCATGAGCTTCGCCCCCTCCCGCCTCGCCTCGTCCCCGATTGGGACGAGGTAGAGATCGAGCGCGGGTTCGGAGGCCTCGGTCGCTCCATGGTGGGCGGAGACGACGATCACGAGCCGCTCCATCCCGCCGGCGAACCCGACGGCAGGGGTGGGAGGTCCGCCCAGAAGCTCGACGAGGCCGTCGTACCGCCCCCCGCCGAGGAGGGCGTCCTGGGCCCCGAGGTCGCGGGAGCAGAGCTCGAACACGGTCCGGGTGTAGTAGTCGAGGCCCCGGACGAGGGTCGGATCAAGCTCGTGGGCGAGCCCGAGCGCCTGGAGGTTGGCCTGCACGTCGGCGAAGTGCTGACGGCAGCTAGGGCAGAGGTGGTCCACGGAACGTGGGGCCCCCCGGGAGAGCGTTCGGCACCTCTCCTCCTTGCAGTCGAGGATCCGCAGGGGGTTCGTCGCAAGCCTCCGCCGGCATTCCGGGCAGAGCTCCTCTTCGTGGGCCGCGAAGTACCCCCGCAGGGCCTCCCGGTAGGCGGGCCGGTCGTCCCGGCAGCCGATGGAGTTCACCCGCAACAACAGCCCATGGTCCGTGGACCGTGGACCGTTGGCCGTGGGCTCGTCGCGAAGTTCCGGATCACGGACCTCGGATGACGGCTCACGGACCAACAGCCGTTCCATGAGGTGCCAGGCGAGGTCCATCACCTCGGCGTCGAGGGCCGGATCGAGGGACCCGATCGCCTCGACCCCGTACTGGTGGAACTGCCGCTGCCGCCCAAGCTGGGGCTTCTCGTAACGGAACATCGGCCCGAGGTAGTAGAGCTTGGCGAGGTCGCCCCTGGCGTAGAGTCCGTGCTCAACGTAGGCCCGGACCACGGACGCCGTCGCCTCGGGCCGGAGTGCCAACTGGAGGCCCTTCCGGTCGGGGAAGACGTACATCTGCTTGTCCACGACCTCGGTTTCCTCGCCAACCCCGCGGGAGAAGAGCTCGACCCGCTCGACAAGGGGAACGCGGATCTCGCCGTACCCGTAGAGGGAGAATGCGGTGCGGATCTCCGCTTCCAAGTTCTGCCAGAGGAGGGTCTCCTCGGGGAGGATGTCCCGCATCCCCCGGACGCCCTCGACCCTCATCCGAGTGCCTTCTCCAGGTTAATCATCTCCACGAGGGCCTCCGCGGCCTGGGCCCCCTTGTTTCCGACCTTCCCGCCGGCCCGCTCGAAGGCCTGGTCCATCGTGTCCGCGGTGAGCACTCCAAACGCGACTGGCACCGGGAGTTCGAGGTTGAGCTTGGCGATCCCCTTGGCGGCTTCCGCGGCCACGTACTCGAAGTGGGGCGTTGCCCCCCGGACCACCGCGGCCAGGGCGAGGACCCCGTGGAACTTCCCCGTCTTCCCCAGGGCCTGGGTTGCCCGGGGAAGCTCGAACGCCCCCGGGACCCACGCCACCGCGATGTCCTTCTCCGCGACCCCGAGCCTCTGCAGCCGGTCGAGGGCCCCGCCGAGGAGCTCCTTCGTCACCAGGTCGTTGAACCGGGACACGGCGATCCCGATCCTGAGCCCCGTGCCATCGAGCTTGCCTTTGTACGTCGCCATCGTGTCCTCCTCACACCTTGTCCAGCTTGTGGCCGAGCTTCTCCTTCTTCGCCCTGAGGTAGCGCACGTTGAACGGGTTCGGTTCGACTTCGATCGGGACAGTATCCGCGATTGTGAGGCCGTAGCCCGTGAGGCCGGCCACCTTGCGCGGGTTGTTGGTCAGGAGCCGGATCCTCTTTACCCCGAGATCGACGAGCATCTGGGCCCCGATCCCGTACTCCCGGAGGTCGGCCGGGTACCCGAGCTGGAGGTTTGCCTCCACCGTGTCCAGACCCTGATCCTGGAGGTGGTAGGCGCACAGCTTCCCGAGAAGCCCAATTCCTCGTCCCTCCTGGCGCATGTAGAGGACGACCCCCCGGCCCTCGCGTTCGATCATGGCCAACGCTGACCGGAGCTGGTCTCCGCAGTCGCAGCGCAGCGACCCCAGGGCGTCGCCGGTGAGGCACTCCGAGTGGACCCTCACCAGGACCGGCTCGTCGCTTGCGACGTCGCCCTTGACGAGGGCGACGTGTTCCTGACCGGTGAGGATGTCGCGGAACGTGACGATCGTGAACTGCCCGGACGCGGTCGGCAGCTCGGCCGAGCAAACCCGCTCCACGAGCTTCTCCCGCTTCTTCCGGTACGCGATGAGGTCGGCGATGGTGAGGATGAGCAGTCCGTGCCGCTCGGCGAAGTGGGCGAGCTCGGGGAGGCGGGCCATCGTCCCGTCCTCGTTCATGATCTCGCAGATCACGCCCACGGGCTCAAGGCCAGCGAGGCGGCACAGGTCCACCGCGGCTTCGGTGTGCCCGGCTCGGCGCAGGACCCCCCCGTCGCGGGCGATGAGGGGAAAGACGTGACCGGGGCGGGCGAGGTCCTCGGGGCCCGTGTCGGGGTCGGCCAGGACGAGGATCGTCCGCGCCCGGTCAGCGGCGGAGATCCCGGTGGACACCCCCCAGCGGGCGTCCACGGAGATCGTGAACGCGGTCTCGTGGCTGTCCTCGGGCGGCTCGATCATCGCCTTGAGCCCGAGCCGCTTCGCCCGCTCGCGGGGCAGGGGCACGCACAGGAGGCCGCGGGCCTCACGGAGCATGAAGTTCACGAGCTCCGGGGTTGCCTTCTCCGCGGCGAGGACGAGGTCGCCCTCGTTCTCTCGGTCCTCATCGTCGACGACGATGATCATCCGGCCACGTCGGAGCTCCTCTACTGCCTGTTCAACGGTTGCCAGCTTCACCTGTCCCTCCACCGAACCAGGTATTTTGCCAGGATGTCGAACTCGAGGTTGACCCGGTCCCCGACCCGACGCTGGGACAGGTTCGTGTGGCCCCACGTGTACGGCACCACCGCGCACCGGAACGAGCTCTCCCCGACGGAGAACGGGGTCAGGCTGATCCCGTCCACCCCTACGGAGCCCTTGTCGGCGACGAGCGCGGCGTACCGCGGATCGAACGCGATCCCAAGGAGTACGTCCTCTCCCTTTCGCTCGATCAAAGTGACCTTCCCCACCGTGTCCACGTGGCCGAGGAGGACGTGCCCCCCCATCTCGTCGCCAGAGCGCAGCGCCGGCTCGAGGTTCACCGGGTCCCCGGGCCGGAGCTCGCCGAGGGTCGTGCGGGAGAGCGTCTCTGCGGAGAGATCGGTCACAACCCGATCGCCGCTCACTTCAGCCGCCGTCAGGCAGACCCCGTTCACGGAAAGGCTTGCCCCTGGCGACAGGTTGAGCCCTCCTGTCCAGAGGACGAGGCGGTGGGAGGTCCGCTCCGCGACCTTCCCCACCGTCCGCACAATACCCGTGAACATCGCGGGGGGAGTGTACGTCCGCCGTGGGTTCCCGCACAGGGCACGTTGAGGGGGTGTACGCTCCTCGGTAAAGTCCTGGGGTTATGTGCGCGCGCATCCTTCTCCTGGGCTTCTTGCTCGCTACGACGTGTTCGCCCCTGGCACTGTCCCAACCTGTGACCGTCGTGCGGTGGGTGGAAGAGGGGACGGAGATCGTGGGGGTGACGACGAGCCTTCTCCACTAC
This sequence comes from Candidatus Bipolaricaulota bacterium, assembly GCA_937921255.1. Classification (GTDB taxonomy): domain Bacteria; phylum Bipolaricaulota; class Bipolaricaulia; order Bipolaricaulales; family Bipolaricaulaceae; genus Bipolaricaulis. Next base: position 7,194 of record CAKZSO010000042.1, on the reverse strand, counting down.
AAGTTCTCCTCCACCGGCGGGACCCTGACGAGCGCGTTCGTCCACTTCGCCTCGTACGGTTCGACGACCCTCGATGCGGTTCCCGGCTGGAGCACAGGGGCCAAGCCCACCCTAGGGTTCGGGGTCAGTCTCCCGTTTGAGATTTGGCTTGGGGATGCTACTTCCGACTCCAGCTCCTACACCGTCGCGGCGGAGACCCCGCAGCCCGATCTCGCGGTCGTTCGCCTTGTCCGCCGTGAGGGGAACCTCCACTCGGTCAAGGAGTTCCGTACGCGTTGGGACGCCCTCTACACCATGGAGGTGGACATCGACGTCCACGCGCCGGGGGAAAGGGTCCGGCTGATCCTTGGCCATCGGCCGACTGGGAACGACGCCCCGGTCCTCGTCTTCCTCTACGATGGGAAGGCGCACAACGCGCCCCTGGCGTCCGGGAGCTACTCCCGGTTCCAGGGCCTGGGGTTGGTCGCCGGCGACCGAGTGTACTTCCTACGCCTCGACGAGGGGAACGTCGTTCCGTTTCTCGGGGTGAACGCCTCCGGCCACCCCGTGTTCGGCCTTGAGGCCCCGGGGGATCTCCGGCTGCAGGGTCTTCTCTACACCGGGCGCAACCGGTACGTGCTCCTCGACGAGGCGGGGATCGCCGTGGTCGCGCCGGTGGGGTTCTTCTCCCAGTTCCTGGTGTGGGTGATGACGTTCTTCGGGTGGCTGTATCGCCTCACCGGGAATTACGGGTGGGCGATCCTCCTCTTCACCCTCATCACCCGCGTGATCACGCACCCCTTGATGCGTAACCAGTACCGCTCGATGGCGAAGATGCAGCGGCTGGCCCCGAAGCTGAAGCGGCTCCAGGAGAAGTACAAGGACGATCGCCAGACCCTCCAGCAGCAGATGATGGAGCTCTACCGCCAGGAGAAGGTGAACCCCCTCGGAGGGTGCCTCCCCCTCCTCCTCCAGTTTCCGATCTTGATTCTCCTTTGGCAGGCGATCATGCACTCCGCGGAGCTCATCCACGTCTCGCCGGGGTTCCTCTGGATTCGGGACCTGTCCCAGCCCGACCCCTACTACGTCATGATCGTCCTGGCGACGGGAGCGCAGCTCCTCCAGCAGTGGCTCACCCAGCGGCGGATGCCCGAGCCTCCCACCGGGGGGACCCAGATGATCGGCTGGGTGTTCCCGATCGTGATGGCCCTCCTCTTCCTCAGCTTCCCTGCTGGGCTGTGGTGGTACTGGCTCCTGGCAACGGTCTTCCAGATCGGCCAGCAGTTCATCTTCGACCTGGAGATGGCCCGCGAGCCGGTGCGCACTTCCCCACCGGATGAACCCCCAAGCGCTTGAGGTAGTGCGCGAGTTCTTCCTCGGCCTCCTGCGCGTCCTTGGGGAAGCGGGCCGCGTGGAGGCGGTCCCGGAGGGAGAGGGGGTGTACGTGGACCTGCGGGGTGGGTTTCGCTACCTCCCGACGGGCGACCCGGAAGCGCGGGCAGCCCTAGGCCGGCTGGCGAGGCTCTACCTGAAGATCCACGGGTTCGACCTCCCCGTCCTCGTGGACATCAACGGCGAGGTCGCGAGTCACCGCGACGGGCTGGCAAGGGAAGTGCGGGAGCTGGCGGCGCGGGTCCTCGTGGAGGGGGACCGGATCGAGCTCGCTCCGATGCCCCCCGATGACCGGCGGGTGGTCCACCTGGCGCTCGCGGGGATGGCGGGGATCCGAACCGTATCCATTGGCCGGGGACAGAACCGCCGCGTGGTCATCGAGCCGGTCTCGCCAAGCGAACGGGAGTGACTTCCCTCTATCTCGCAGGCACGGCGTGGAAAGGTACGGGCGGCCCCCTACCGGCGGCGAGCCCGCGCGCGCTCGGTGGCCGTGCTCCACGCGTAGACTACCGGGTTGGAGATGAACAGGGACGAGTAGGTCCCAACCAAGACTCCCATCAGCATCGCCACCGCGAACCCGCGCAGCGGCAGCCCGCCCAAGGCAAACAGGATCACGATCGGGATCAGAGTGGTGACCCCGGTGTTGATCGTCCGGTTCAGGGTCTGGTTGATGGCGCGGTTGATGTTGTCCGCAAGTGACGCCTTGCGCGCCGTGCGCACGTTCTCCCGCACCCGGTCGAAGATGATGATCGTGGCGTTGAGCGAGTACCCGACCACGGTCAGGAGCCCGGCGATCACGGGCAGGTTGAACTCAAGGCCCGCCACGGCAAACACGCCAAGGGTAATCACCACGTCGTGGATGAGCGCCACCACCGCTGCTACCCCGTACCGCAGCCGGAACCGCCACGCGATGTAGACGAGCATCGCGCCCAATGCGACGAGGATTGCCTGCCAAGCTCGGGTGCTGATCTCGCGGGTCACCATCGGCTCGATCCGGGTGATGCTCACGTCGGGGCTGCCCGCTGGGGTGTTGATGGGGGCCGGGATCCCCGACCCCGCGGCCGGACGGGTGAACGCTGCCTGGAGCCGGTCCATCAGGTTGTCGGAGGTGGTCTGGACCGTGATCATCTTCCCCGCGAGCTGGGTCCCCGCCCGGTCAGCGGTCACGCTCTGGACCGAGAAGCTTGTCCCCACTGCCCCTTCAGCCAAGAGGATCTCGTTTACATGGGCGCGCACCGCGTCGGAGGGGAGGTCGGTTCCCGGCGGGTAGAAGATGACGAGCTGGATCCCGCTCGTAAACTCGATTCCCGCGCGGAGACCGATCGTCACAAGGGCCACCACGCTGGCCAGGACGAGGACTCCGGATAGGACGGCCGCGAACTTGGACTTGGCCAAGAAGTCGATCTGGGTCATGGGAGTTCCCCGGTTACGAGCGGTGGAGCGACCTGGCGAGCCGGGCCTTGAGCCGCGCTGCTCGGTTGGGGTGGATCACACCGCGGGCCGCGGCCTTGTCCACCGCTTTCTGAAGCTGGGGCAGGGCGGACTGGGCTTCGCCCGTGTTTCCCGCCTCCACCAGCTTCTGAACCTTGCGTCGCCAGAACCTGACAGCGCTCCGCCGGGCGTCGTTGCGCCGACGGCGGGCCAGGCTCTTGCGCTCCTCCCGCTTGGCCGAGTGTTTGATGGGAATGGCTGATCTCCTCCTCTATCAGGAATACCGGCCCGCATGTTAGCCCTTCGCTTGGCCAGGCGCAAGGGCGGGACGAAGGTCCTCTTGCCTCTCCGGTGGATCGCCGCTAAGGTAACGGAGGTTACATTCGCGAGGAGGAGCCCCGGTGATCGAGCAGGTACGGAAACGGGATGGGAGCCTCGTCCCGTTTGAAATCGAAAAGGTCGCATCGGCCATCCACCGCGCCCTGTGCGAGGTGGGGCGGGACGATGCCGCGCTCGCCTCTCGGCTCGCCGCCCAGGTCGAGCAGGACCTCTCCAGCCGGTTCGGCCCCCTGTTTGGGCCTCCCCATGTCGAGGAAGTCCAGGATGCGGTGGAGGAAGCGCTCATGGCGGCCGGGCTCCCCGACGCTGCGCGGGCCTACATCGTCTACCGCCACCAGCACAAGCAGCTCCGCGAGATCAAGGAGCTCGTGGACCCCGAGCTCGTGGGGAGCTACCTCAACGGCCAGGACTGGCGGGTGCGCGAGAACTCGAACATGGCGTTCTCCCTCCAAGGCCTGAACGTCTTCCTCACCGAGAAGATCATCGGTCAGTACTGGCTGTCCAAGGTCTACCCGGAGCCAATCCGCAGGGCGCACACCGAGGGCGACTTCCACATCCACGACCTGGGAACGCTAGGCCCCTACTGCGTGGGGTGGGACTTGGCCGATCTCGTCCGCCTCGGGTTCCGTGGGGCGCGGGGCAAGGTCGAGTCGCGGCCCCCCAAGCACCTCCGCGTGGCCCTGATGCAGGCGGTGAACTTCCTCTACACCCTGCAGGGTGAGGCGGCAGGGGCCCAGGCGTTTTCCGGTGTGGACACGCTCCTCGCCCCGTTCATCGCAGCGGATCGGTTGTCGTACCGCGAGGTGAAGCAGGCCCTCCAGGAGTTCGTCTACAACCTGAACGTCCCCACGCGCGTCGGGTTCCAAACGCCGTTCACGAACATCACCCTTGACCTCCGACCGCCGGCGCACGTGGCGGAGCTGCCGGCCTTGGTCGGAGGGGAGCCGATTGGGACGTACGGGGAGTTCACCCGGGAGATGGGGATGTTCAACCGGGCCCTGGCCGAGGTGATGGCCGAGGGCGACGCCCGGGGCCGGGTGTTCACGTTCCCTATCCCGACTTACAACGTGACAGGCGACTTCCCGTGGGACGACCCGGACCTCGACCCGATGTGGGAGATGACGGCCAAGTACGGGATACCCTACTTTGCGAACTTCCTCTCCTCAGACATGCGGCCCGAGGACGCCCGCAGCATGTGCTGCCGGTTGCGGCTCGACGTCCGCGAGCTTCGCCGCCGGGGCGGCGGCCTGTTCGGGTCGAACCCCCTTACCGGTTCGATCGGGGTGGTGACCCTCAACCTGCCGCGGCTGGCGTTCCTCTCGAAGAGTGAGGGGGAGTTCTTCGAGCGGTTGGGCGTCCTGATGCAGCTCGCCGGGCGGTCGCTCCTCATCAAGCGGAAGCTCCTCGAGCGCTTGACCGAGCAGGGTCTCTACCCGTACTCGAAGTTCTACCTCGCCTCGGTGAAGGAGCAGCACGGTCGGTACTGGGAGAACCACTTCTCTACGATCGGCGTGATCGGGATGAACGAGGCGGCGCTCAATCTGCTCGGGAGAGACCTCTCCCACGAGGAGGGGATCCGGTTCGCCCGGCAGACGCTGCTGTACATGCGTGAGACCCTGGTGCGTTTTCAGGAGGCAACCGGGGACCTGTGGAACCTGGAGGCGACCCCGGGCGAGGGGACGAGCTACCGGCTGGCGATGCTCGACCGGCGCAAGCACCCCGCGATCCACTTCGCGAACGAGAAGGCGGTGCGGGAGCGCGGAGCGGCCCCGTACTACACGAACTCGTCCCAGCTCCCGGTGGACTTCACCGACGACTTGTTCTGCGCCCTCACCCTGCAGGAGGAGCTCCAGACCCTGTACACGGGGGGGACGGTGTTCCACACTTGGCTGGGGGAGCGGCTTCCGTCGCCAGAGGCGGTGAAGTCGCTCGTGGCGAAGGTGCTTGCGAACTTCCGCATTCCCTACCTGACCCTGACCCCGACGTTCTCCGTGTGCGCCCGCCACGGGTACCTCCCGGGGGAGGAGAGGTACTGTCCGAAGTGCGATGAAGAGCTGATTCTTGCCCGTGAAGCGTGCAAAGGAGGAGTCCGTGTCCACGTACCGTCGTGAAGACGAGCAAGGCAACCTGATCCTCGAAGATGGAACGGTCATCCCCGCCTCCGAGCGGGAGCGGGCCGAAGTGTACTCGCGTGTGGTGGGGTACCTGCGGCCGGTGGAGCAGTGGAACGCCGGCAAGCAGGCCGAGTTCGCGGACCGCAAGGTGTTCCGCCACCTTTCCCAGGGGGAGCCGAGCTCCTAACCGATGGAGATCGCCCACCTCCAGCTTCCCTCCCTTGTGGACTACCCGGGGAAGGTGAGCGCGGTACTCTGGACGGTGGGCTGCAACTTCCGCTGCCCGTTCTGCTACAACGCCGAGCTGGTCCTGCCCGAGCTCAGCGCCGTTCTGCCGCGGCTGTCGGTCACCGGTGTCCTTGCCCGACTGGAGGAGCGCGCGAAGCTCTTGGACGGCGTGGTGGTCAGCGGGGGCGAGCCTACTCTCCATCCCGATCTGCCTGCGCTACTGCGGGAGGTCAGGGCGCTGGGATTTCTTGTCAAGCTCGACACGAACGGGACGCATCCCGCGGTTCTCCGGTCCCTGGTTGACGAAGGGCTCGTGAACTACGTGGCCCTGGACGTGAAGGCGCCGTTCACCCGGTACCCCGAGTTCACCGGCCTTCTCTTCCCGGACCATGTAGCGTCGGAGCCTGTCTACGACGTCGTCGCGCGGGTTCGGGAGTCGGTCGCTCTCGTCCGGGCTCGCGCCCCGGACTACGAGTTCCGGACCACGGTCGCCCCTGGCCTTGCTCCAGACGATCTGTTCTCCATCGCTCACGAGATCAGGGGCGCCCGGCGCTACGTGCTGCAACCATTCTTCGTTCCAGACGGGAAGCGCCTTGTGGACGAAGCGTGGCGGGGCCGACCCACCCTACCGGTGGACGAGCTGCGGAGGCTCGTCCCCCAGCTTCAGAAGGTTGTACCCACCGAACTCCGGGGTTAGTCGAGTCCCACCCGGGTGCGGACCTCACGCATCGTTTGGCGGGCGATCGTCCGTGCCCGCCCGGCGCCGTGGGCGAGGATCTCGTCCACGTCTCCGCGGGCGGCGAGCCCCTCTCGGCGCTCGCGGATCGGGCGCAGGGCGTCCGCGAGGTGGGCGAACAGCGCCTCCTTGAGGTCGCGGTAGAGGAGTTTCCCCGCGGCGTGGTCGCGGCGGAAGCCCTCCACCACCTCCTGTGGGGCGACGAGCGCGAGGAGGGAGAACAGGTTGGCGACCCCGGGGCTCATCGCCTGGCCTGGGGTGAGCCCGACGTCGGTGACCGCCGAGCGGACCTTCTTGCGAATGCTCTCCTCGGGTTCCATGAGGCCGATGTAGTGGTCCGGGCCGGCGGACTTGCTCATCTTCCGCTCCGGGTCGGCGAGCGACATGATCCGCGCCCCCTCCCCGAGGATCGGCTCGGGCTCGGGGAACGTGTCCCCAAACCGGAAGTTGAACCGCCGCGCGATCCGCCGCGCCTCCTCCAGGTGCTGGACCTGGTCCTCGCCCACGGGGACGCGGTCCGCCTTGTAGAGGAGGATGTCCGCGGCCTGGAGGACGGGGTAGTAGAACAGGCCGCAGTTGATGAACTCCTGCTCCGCGGATTTCTGCTTGAACTGGGTCATCCGCGTCAGGTCGCCGTAGGAGGCCACACAGCCCAGGATCCAGCAGAGCTCCGTGTGCTCCGGGACGGCGGACTGCACGTAGAGGATCGAGCGTTCGGGGTCGATTCCACAGGCGAGGAGGTCGAGGGCGAGCTCCCGCCGCGCGCGGCGGAGCTCCGCGGCCACCGTGTCCTCGTTCGTGAGGGCGTGGTAGTCGACGATGCAGTAGATGCAGTCGTTCCCCTGCTGGAGCTCGACCCAGCGTTGGATCGCCCCGAAGTAGTTCCCGATATGGAGTTCCCCCGTCGGTTGGATGCCTGAGAAGATGCGCACGGATCCCTCCCTGAGGCGGGAAGTATAGGTGGGCTCAGGCCAG
>CAKZSO010000041.1 GCA_937921255.1 Candidatus Bipolaricaulota bacterium | reverse complement strand
CGCAAACCCGGCCACGGTTCCATCGAGCTCGGCCACGGCGAGGCCCCCCTCGGCGAGCCAGGCGTCGAGGACGAGCGGGATGTAGTCCTCCCCCTCCCAGATCTGGGCTGAGATGGCGAGGATCCTCTCCCGATCCTCAGGTCGTGCCGACCGCAGCGCGATCAAGGAAGCCCTCCAAGTGCCGGCGGATCTCCTCGATGTGGAACGCCTCGTGCCACAGCGCCCGTCGCAGCACCTTCCTGAGCGTCCACCCCTCGGTGAACGTTCCCGACCACGTCGTCTGGGGCACGTTCACCACCTTCGCCGGCGCGGTCAAAAAGAGCCCGCGCACGACGGGCTCCGCCGCGGCCCGGACCGCGGAGAGCGCGGCGAACACGTCGCGAGGCTCCTCCGTGGGGAGCTGGGCCTGGGTGGGAATCCGCTTGAGGTACCAGTACTCCGCCCCGGCGATGTGCCGCAGGATCCGGCGGATGGTCGGAGCGCGGAGATCGTGGATACCCGGTCCCTCCTCTCCCGCATCCAGGGCTGCCGGGGGGACGCTCCCCGCGCGAAGCACCCCGGGAGGTCGAGGACCCACGCGTAGGTCCGTTCTCCTTCACCGATCTCAACGGCCACCGACCAGGCCATCGGCCCCCTCCTCGGAGATCCCCCCGGTGACGATGTCCATGTCCACGGTATCCCCGGCCTCGACCCCGTGGGGTACGCGCACCTTGATCCCCCGCCGGAGCACCGCGTACCGCCCGTGCGGACCCTCCACCACCGCGTCCACCGGACAGGGAAAGGCGCGGACGGGGGACACTCGGTGTTCGGCCAGGATCCGATCGATCTCCCGCAGTTCCTCCCGGGTGAACGCCCGTTCGCCCGCCCGGGCGTTCTCCTCGGCCTGCTCCGGGCGCTTGGCGCCCGGGATCGCGCACGTCACCCCAGGGCGGGAGATGGCCCAGCGCAACGCGAGCTGGGCCGGCGTAAGCCCCCACTCCCGGGCCAAGGCCGCCAGCCGGGCCCGGAGCACTTCCGTAGCCCGCACGAGATCTCCAAACCCAGGGTAGGACTTCCGGTGGTCCTGGTCGTGAAGGGACTCCGGTGGACCCAGCTTCCCGGCAAAGAGACCAAACAGAAGAGGCTGGTAGGCGATGATCCCCATCCCCTGCTCCCGACACAGGGACAGAAGCCCGCCCTCGATGTCCCGGTGGAGGAAGTTGTAGGGCAGCTGGTTGGCGATCGCCGAGCCCACCGCCCACCAACGGCGGAGGTCGTCCTCCCAGAAGTTGGAAAGACCCACGTACCGCACTTTGCCCTGCTTCACCAGACGTTCCAGGGCCCCGACGGTTTCAGCGACCGGGGTCGCCGGATCGGGAAGGTGGACCTGGTAGAGGTCAATCCAGTCCGTCCCGAGCCGCCGCAGGCTCTCCTCGGCAGCCCGGACGATCGTCTCGGCGCGGGCATCGTTCGTGACCCGTCCCTGGGCGTCCAGGGCCGTCCCTCCCTTGGTCGCCACGATCGCCTCGCTCCGGCGTCCGGCGAGGGCTTGTCCCACCAGCTTCTCGACCTCGCCTCCCCCGTAGTTGTCCGAGGTATCGATGAAGTTGATCCCGCAGTCGAGGGCCCGGCGAAGGGTGACCCGGGCCGCCTGGTCGTCCAGTGGACCGTATCCCCCCGCGAACGGAAGGGTTCCGAGACCGATCGCGGCCACCCGCAGGTCTGAGCTCCCAAGTGTGCGGTACTCCATCTCCCCCTCCTTGCCCGGCTACGGTAGCGCCCCCTCTCCGCCCGAGCAAGCGCCAAGTCCGCACCTTGTCCCCGCGGACAAGGCTCAGTGCATGGTCTGCATGTCGAGGAGCCCGCGGCGGTGGGCGACCCGCTCCGCCCAGCGGAAGAACACGATCGAGGCCACGGCAAGCACACCGGTGGACAGGGCAAGGACCAGGACCACGGTCCCCGTGGAGAGGGAGCGCAGCGCCTCGTTCCCCCCATCGCCGAGGACGGCCCGCCGCAGGGCCTCCAGCCAGTACGTCACCGGGAGCCCCTTCCCCACCCACTGCAGCCCCCGCGGGAGGACATCCAACGGGAACACCACGCCGGAAAGGAGGTACAGAGCCCCCGCCACGCCCTGGCCGATGAAGTAGTTGTGCCGCGCCGTGAGCAACGTCGCCCCGCCAAGGAGGAGCCCCAGGAACGCCAGCGCCGCCAGCCCCAGGACGAACGTCCCGGCGAGCAACCCCCAGTCCACCCGTCCTGGCGGGATGTGGATCCCAAGAACCCCGACGCCAAAAAGGAGTGTGATCGTCGTCGCCACGGTGGCGATCGCGGTCTGGGCGACCCCGCGGCCGATGAGGTAGGTGTAGATGTTCAACGGGGCCGCGTACATGTACTTGAGCATCCCGTAGTGCTCGCGGTCGTCGATGACCACCCAGCTGATCCCCATCAGCACCGCCCCGACGTAGATGTAGAACGCGTTCCCTACGAAAATGTACGGGAAGAGGGGGTTCTCCAGCCCTCCGCGGGCGACGACGAGGTACATGAACACGAGGATGAGCGCGCCGGCCACCGGTTTGACCACCGAGTAGACCGCGAACAGGAACAGATCCGTCCAGTTCGACTCGATCTGCCAACCGAGCCACGCTCCGACGCGGAGGCTCCGCCACGACTCTCCACCTCTCACCCGCGCCGTCATGACCACCCCCACGGACCATTCTTACCGCAGAGCCGCGGAGTTCGCAGAGAGAAGAGTTCGTAGCAGCGGGTTCATCCCCGACGGCTGTTCGTCGCAGACAAGCTGCGACGCTACAAACCCCTGGATACTTTGATTCAGTTCCGGAATTGCTTTTCTCTGCGACCTCTGGGCCTCTGCGGTGAAAACATTCCATCGTCATCACTGTCCCCGCAACGTGAGGCGGCCCTCGCGGCGGGCGAGGTTCTCGAAGAACCGCAGCGCCCGGTGGGCAGAGAACAGGAACACGGCCCCCAACACCGCCAACGCCCCCAGCTCCACCCCCACGGGGAGGAACCGCAGCCCCTCCATCATCTGGGGGTACAGAAGCTGCCGCATCGCATCCAGGCCCAAGGTGATCGGGACGATCGAGGCGCCCAGCGCCACGAGAAACCCCAGGGCCCGCACCGGGAAGTAAAACCCCGACACGAGGAACACCGGCTCCTGGAAGAGGTTCGCGATGTGCCACGCCTGCCGCCCCCAGAGAAGAAACAGCGATGCCATCAGCATCCCCAGCCCGTACAGGGCCACGAGGGTGAACAGAAACACCCCGATCAGGGCGGGGACACTCGTCGGGGCCATCGGCACCCGGAACACGAGGATCCCCGCCCCCAGGACCCCCACCGCCCGGATCGTGGTGGCAAAGATCCCTCCGACCGCCATCCCGAGGAGGATCGCCATCCGCGACGTGGGGGCGATGATGTAGAGCTCGAGGTTCCCCGTCTCCTTCTCCCAGTACAGCTGGCTGGCCATGTTCCACAGGATGTTCATCCAGTACGCGGTCATCGCCCCGCCGAGGACCACGAACCCCGTGAACTCGGGGGGCGCACCGATCGCCCGGTAAATGTACACGTACGCTGCCACCTGGAGCAGGGGGAGGAACACGTCGAACAGCATCCAGCTCTTCTCCCGCTGCATCCCCACCACCCGTGGGTAGGCGCGGCCCCACACCGTGCGCAGAAACGTCATCGTCTCAGCCGCGGAAGCTCATCGCCGCCCCCGTCTTCCGCCGTAAGGCTGCGCCCAACAAGGCGGAGGAACACGTCTTCCAAGGTCGGCTCACGCTTTTCCAGGGACAGGAGCCGTGCCCCCGCCCCCTGGATCGCGGACAGCACGGGGACAAGGGCGTTCTCGTCGCCGAGGATGAGGTCGATCTCGGTGTGCCCATCCCGTGCGGCGTGGGTGAACCGCTCGATCCCGCCGGCGCCGTCGAGGAGTGGGCCCAGGTCGCGGTCCCCATCCACCTTGAGGCGGAACACAACCTCGCCCTGAAGGCCCCGCTTAAGCGCGGCAGGGCTGTCGCAGGCAAGGACCTTTCCCCGGTCGATGATCGCCACCCGGTCGCAGAGCTCGTCCGCTTCGTACATGTAGTGGGTGGTGAGGAGGATCGTCCGTTCGGGGTGCTCGTCGATCCACTCTCGAATGTACGAGCGCAACGTGCGAGCGGTCTGGACATCGAGGCCGATTGTCGGCTCATCGAGGAACAGGACCTCTGGGTCGGTGAGGAACCCGCGGGCGAAGTTCATCTTCTGGCGCATCCCGGTGGAGAGGTGGTAGATCTTCGTCTTCGCCCGATCGGCGAGGCCCACGACCTCCAGGAGCTCTCTGATCCGCTCCCTCGCATCCGCGCTTCTCATCCCGTAGAACTGGGAGAACATCCACAGGTTCTCCTCCACGGTCAGGAGGCCGTACCCGGACGACTCGCCGCCGGAGACCATCCCGATGTGGCGCCGCACCTCCCACGGGTTCTCGACCACGTCCACCCCCGCCACGCGCGCCGTGCCGGTGGTGGGGGAGAGGAGGGTGGCGAGGATCTTGATGAGCGTCGTCTTCCCCGCCCCGTTGGGCCCCAGGACCCCGAACAGCTCGCCGCGTTCGACGGCGAGGGTCGCCCGGTCGAGGGCGACCACCTCCCGCCCCTGGCCGCGCGCCTCGCGGCGCTTGACCCGGAACACGCGGGTGAGATCCTGCGTCTCGACGGAGAACTCCCGGCCTGCCACGACCCCTCCTGAAGTCAGCCCCGTGAGCAGGGGCACAGATCTAGAGTGTACTCGCTCCGATCTTGTCGTTCTGGACCTGGCGAGATTCCCCCCTTGTTAGGCTACACTTGGGGTCGGAGGCTACAGAGATGCGCAGGTTCATCTTCCGCGCCCACGACGGCGAGATCGAAGAAGAGGGACGGAAACTCCTCGCTTCGCTTGACGTTGAAGACGTGGACGTCATCCGCGACGAGACGGTGGCCGAGGCGTGGCTCGACGATCTGGAGGCCCGGCGGACGATCTACGGCCTGCAGGAGATCCGCGAGTACCTGGAGCGGCTGATCAAAGGCTGAGGTCCTGCTCGGCCACCGTGGAGGACCTCCCTCTCTCTACCTCTCCCCCCATGGGGGGAATCCCAGGCGCTACGGGACCTATCATGCGGGCCGTTCCGGTGTTCCGAACTGCCGCAGCCTGGGCCCAGAGCGTTGACTGGTCGGGCCTGAACGGACAGGTGGGGCTATACTCGGCTTTGGTGCGGCTTCGCCGCACAGGCTTGTTGGCGGGCGCCGTGCCCGGCAGAGCAGCCGAACGCGAGACCAAAGACACGAAGGGGGGAGACGATGAACGGTGTGACGGGGAAAATCCTGGTGGCGGACCTCTCGCAGCGGAAGACGACGGTGGAGACGCTGCCCGATCACGCGTACCGCCTGTTCCTGGGCGGGTTCGGGCTCGGCGCGCACCTCGCGTGGACCCGGATCCCGAAGGGGGCCAATCCCCTCGGGGAGCAGAACGTGGTGGCCATGGTCCCAGGCCTGCTCACCGGAGACGGGATCTCCACCGCGTCGAAGACCACGTTCACCTTCCGCTCCCCCCTCACGGGAACGCTCGCCCGCTCAGTGGCCGGAGCGTGGGCGGGGATCGCGCTCCGCAAGGCGGGGTGGGACGCCATCCTCGTGACCGGGACGAGCAAGGCGCCCGTCGTTCTCGTGATCGAGGACGGGGCGGCCCGGTTCGAGGACGCCTCCGAGCTGTGGGGGCTTGATACCCGCGCCACCGCGAAGTCCCTCCGGGACAGGTTTGGGGACGGGTACCGCACGGCCGTCATCGGCCCAGCAGGGGAGGTGCTCTCCCGTATCTCCACGATCGAGTGCGATGGCCGCCAGGCTGGCCGCGGCGGGGGCGGTGCCGTGTTCGGATCGAAAAAGCTCAAGGCGATCCTCGTCAAGGGAACGGGATCCGTCCCCATGGCTGACCGGGAGGGGCTGAAGAAGCTCGTCTCCCACTGGCAGGGGATCATCCGCGACCACCCCGTCACCAGGGACGACATGAAGTACGGAAGCGGGGAGTTCCTCGACTGGATGAACCGCCAGCCGGGGACGTTCCCGTCGAAGAACTGGCAATGGGGCTACTTCAAGAGCGCCTACGCCCAGGC
>CAKZSO010000040.1 GCA_937921255.1 Candidatus Bipolaricaulota bacterium | reverse complement strand
AACCGCCCTCGATCGGGCGAAGATGAACAGCGTGAGCCCCCTGAGCTTTCGGAGCGGGGAGTGGGAGTACGTGGGCCTCGCCTACAGGGGGTCCGGCTGCTGTGGGGGGGACCTGTGGTTCAACGCCGACTTCTGGTTCGGGGATGGTGCCTACCTTTTCGGCCTCCGCCGGACGCGGCTTGCCCTGGAGTTCCCCGCGGCCCCCGGCCTCACCCTGTTCACCCGGGGGATGCTCGACCTCTCCCAGGCCTCCCCCTTGGAGTACTGGAACATCGGCTGGAAGCTGTCGTTCTAGGCTAGGGAGGGGCGGCCCCCGGCCCTCACCCTCCCCCCGGGGGGAGGTAGAGGAAGATCGCAAAATAGTGGCACATCCCCGCCGCGAGCACCATGAGGTGCCAGATCGCGTGGTTGAAGGGAAGCCGCTTCCACGCGTAGAACACGATCCCCAGGGTGTAGATGACCCCGCCGGCGAACAGGAGGACAAGGGCACCGAACGGGACGTGCTCCACCACCTGACGCGCCGCCACCACGATCAGCCAGCCCATCGCGACGTAGGTGGCCACGGACGCCTTGCGCAGCCGGCCGAGGAAGAGCGACTTGAACAGGACACCGGCGATGGCGATCCCCCAGACGACACCAAGGAGGGTCCACCCCCACGGGTTTGGGAGCCGAATCACGAGGAATGGGGTGTAGGTCCCGGCGATGAGGAGGTAGATCGAGGCGTGGTCGAGGACCCGGAAGGTGGCCTTGGCCCCCCGGTGGGTGAGGGCGTGGTAGAGGGTCGAGGCGAGGTGGGCCAGGACGAGGGTTGTCCCGTACACGGCCAGGCTCGCGATCTGACCGGCGTTTCCCCCCCTCAGCACCCCGAGCACAACCAGGGCGACGAGCCCCGCCACGCTGAGCGCGGTGGCCACGCCGTGGGTAACCGCGTTGGCGATCTCCTCGCCCAGCGAGTACTCGGGGAGGCTCCGGTTCACGGCGTGGACCTGGGTGGGCGTACCCGACGCCCGGCCCGCAGCAGCGGGCGGATGAGCCCGCTCAAGGCTGACCCCCCAAGGGCGATCGCGTTGAACCGGCACACCTCGTGACAGCACATGCAGCGAATGCAGGTACGGCGGTCGATGGCTGCCTTTCCGTTTGTCACGGTCGCCGCTCCGGTTGGGCAGATCTGCGCACACGCCCCGCAGCCGGTGCAGGTGCGGGGCACGACCCGCGGACGGGCGCCGATCTGGCGGGTGATGAACTGGGTCAAGAACCGGGGCGCCCGGCCCACGATCGCCCCCGCGGGGACGGGCGGGAGCCGGAAGTCGGAGACGGCGGCCGCGGCGATCGGCTCGCCCACAACCTCGATTCCCTCAGCGACTCCCAGGCCTCGCTCGTGGGCGCAGCGGGTGGTTCCCACAGCGAGGGGATCGAGGCCGATGATCCGAGCCGCCACAGCGTCCACCGCGACCGCGTCGCGACCGGCGAGGATCACTCCCAGCTCGCGCAGGGACCCGTTGGCTGGTCCCGCCCCCTCCATCGCCACGATCCCGTCCATGATCGTCAGGTGGGGCCGGGCAGCGGCGAAGATGTCCACCACAACCTGGTTGAACTCCTGCGGATCCTTGTGCTGCCCGTGGAACGCGACCCGCAGCCCGCCGGGGATGACACCGTACATGTTCTTCACCGCGCCGGTGAACAGGGTCAGGGAGTGGGTTTTCAGTTTGGGAAGGTTGACGAGGACGTCCGCCTCGAGCAGGGACCGGGCGAGGTAGACCTCCTTCAGGACGACGCCATCGCAGGAGATGCGCCGGAACCCGACCTCGCGGAGGTTGACGAGCTCGACCCCCAGCCGGTTGCACATTGCGCGGTACCCCGACACCTCGAACCCTTCCGGGGTCGAGGGATGGAGGTCATCGCCGACGGCAACGTGACGGGTGTGCCCCTTCAGGACGGCGAGCACCGCGGCGGTGAACGCGGGGTGGGTGATGATCCCCCGCTCCGGAGGAGACGGCGGCGAGAGGTGGTTGACCTTTGCGAACACGCGCGTGTCGTGTCGTACGAGGGCTTCGATCCCGCCGAGCGCGGCCACCGCGCTCTCGATGGCCGTCTGGATCTCGTTCTCGTCGTACCGGGGGGCCCGCTTGAGGGCGACCCGGGTCGGCTGGTCGGGCAAGGGAACCTCCTCGAATCCAGGGCTACGGGCGGGCCCGCGCGGGGCGAAGTGTCCCCCAGCGGGACGTTCGGTACAACGCGTTACTGGGGCAGCTCCGGTTGGGGTGCCCCGCGGGGCGATGGGGCCTCTTCGGGGAAACCCATCTTGGCGAGGTACTCCTGGAACCGAGGGTCGGAGCGGGCGCTGTCGAACCAGGGGAGGACCTTGAGGAGCCGTAGCCCCGGATCCCGGATCTGGTAGGATTTCTCGAGCCAACTGAACCCCTCCTCGAGGTGACCCAGGGCGAAATGGGCGCAGGCGACCATGAACGCGTGCCCGAGCCCGGAGTCCTTCGCCTCAAGCGCCTTCAGGTTTTCCTCCGCGGTCGTCGTCTCGCCCATCCCGGCGTAGGCGATGACCCGGAACGCCTGGATCTCCGTCGGCAGGCGCCCGGTTTTCGGCAGTCGGGCCTCGGCCTTGCGGAACGCTTCCAGCGCCTGGTCGTAACGTTCGAGGGCGAGGCAGACGACGCCCAGGGCCACGCGGGTCTCGACGCTCTCAGGGTCCAGGTCGAGGGTCTTGTTGAGCTGGACCCACGCCTCCTCGTACTGGCGGGCGAGGGCGAGGGTCCAACCGTAGGTGGCGTTGGCCGCGGGCGAATCGGGCTCCATGACCAGGACCTTGTGAAGCGTTTCCAGCGCCGTGTCAAACCGGCCGAGGGAGACAAGGTGTTCGGCAAACCTCAGCCGGACCCGACTGCTGTTGGGATCGAGTTCCAGGGCCTTGACGAGTTCTGCCTCGGCCTCCTCCCACTTCCCCGCGGTCTGGAGGACCGATGCTAGGGACAGGTGACCCTCCACGAAGTCGGCGGCGAGGGCCTGGGCCCGGCGGTGCTGGTCGAGCGCCTCGCTGAACTGACCGGACTCCCAGAGGACGGCCGACAGGGCCATGTTGATGATCGGGGACAAGGGATCGAGGGCGAGGGCGCGCTTCATCTCCGCGAGGGCCTCCGACGTGCGGCCGAGGTCGCTCAGGAGGTTCGCGTACCAGTGCCGTGCCGTGGCGTAGTTCGGGTTCTGCTCGATCGCCACCTTGAACCGGGCGGAGGCCTTCTCCACGTCGCGCTCGAACAGCCACTCGATCAGGGCGAGCGACGCGCTGGCCTCGGCGAGGTTCTCGTCGAGCTCGAGGGCCCGTTGCGCCGCTTCCTTGGCCTTGGGCACGGCCTCGTGCACGGGGATGTGGCCTTGGCTGGCAAGCACGCTGTAGCAGTCGGCGAGCCCAGCGTAGGCGAGGGCGTAGGTGGGGTCAGCCTCGATCACGTCCTGGAAGATCTCGATTGCCCGCTTGAGCCCGCTCTCGGAGCGCTGGTTCCAGAAGTGCCGTCCCTTGAGGTACAGCATGTAGATGTCCACGTCCCGGGCAGCCTTCGCCTGGAGGCGCCGCTCCTCGCTGGCAACGAGCTTCACCTCGAGCACCTCGGCCACTTTGCGCGCGATCTCACTTTGGATCGCGAGCACGTCCTCCAGCTGTCGGTCGTAGGCCTCCGTCCAGAGGTGTTCCTCGCTCTGGGTGTCCACGAGCTGGAGGTTGATCCGCACCCGGTGGTCCACCTTGCGCACGCTCCCCTCGAGGACCGTGGCCACCCGCAACTCCTGGCCGATCTCCGCGACCGACTTTTGGGTCCCTTTGTACTTCATGACCGAGGTCTGGGCGATCACGCGCAGGCCGCGAATTCGGGACAAGGTGAAGATGAGTTCCTCCGTCATTCCATCGGCGAAGAACGCGTCGGCGGGGTCCGGGCTGATGTTCGTCAGCGGGAGGACGGCGATTCGGGTCCGGTCGACCGGGCGCGGTTCCTCCGGTCGGACCTGCGACCACGGGAACCCCACGCAGTAGACCTCGGTCGGCACGCGGACGTTCTTCAACGCCTGCTTGCCCATGCTGAGGAGCGGGAAGTGGACCTTGTTCCACACGTGGTCGTACACCTGGGCGGAGATGCACACTCCCTCGGGCTCAGCAAGCGGGGCGATCCGCGACGCTACGTTCACCCCATCGCCGAACAGGTCGCCCTGGCGGTGAACGACGTCCCCGACGTGGACGCCGATCCGGAGGCGAATCCCCTCCGCCGCGGGCCGGGTGACGTTCCGCTCGTGGAGCGCCTCCTGGATCGCGATCGCGCACCTCGTTGCCTGCAGCGCGCTTGGGAACTCAACGAGGAACCCGTCGCCCATCGCCTTGACCACCCGTCCCCCGTGGGAGGCGAACAGGGGCCGGAGGAGCGCGTCGTGCTCCTCAAGGAGCTGAAGGGAGAGGTCCTCGTTCGTCTGGCCGAGGAGGGTGTACCCGACGATGTCGGTGATGAGAATCGCGCTTAGCCGACGTTCCTCTTCAGACATGGTTCCTCCCCTCCTCGGGGGGCATTATACCGGGGCCTCGAAACCGCCCGTTCCGCAGCCCAGCGGCCCGCGTGGAGGAGCGTGGATAGGGGGGCTATGATCCGACCTGGTCGTCCTCCGACGGGGGACGGCCAAGGGGGTCAGACGGTGAACGATCGTCAGGCGCTCCTCGCCGTGCGCGACTTGAGGAAGAGCTACGGCGCCGTCCGCGCCGTGGACGGGGTCTCGTTCTCGGTCCCAGCGGGAACCGTGTTCACCCTGCTCGGGCCGAACGGGGCCGGCAAAACGACGACCCTGGAGATCCTGGAGGGGGTCCGCGACGCGGACTCGGGGGAGATCGAGATGTTCGGGGTCCGCGTCCGGCGCGTGACCCCGGCCCTGAAGGGGCGGATGGGCGTTCTCCTTCAGGAAGGGGGGTTCGACCCCTACCTCAAGGTGCGGGAGGTCCTCGCCCTGTTCGCGTCGTTCTTCGATCGCCCCCGGCCGGTGGCGGAGGTCCTCGCCGAGGTCTCCCTTGAGGACAAGGCCGGGGCCCTCGTTCGGCACCTCTCCGGCGGACAGAAGCAGCGCCTCGCCCTCGGCGCCGCTCTGATCAACGACCCGGACCTCGTGTTCCTCGACGAGCCCACCACCGGGCTCGACCCCCAGGCCCGCCGAAACATCTGGGCGATCGTCGAGCGCCTCAAGCGTGATGGGAAGACGATCGTCCTCACCACCCACTACATGGAGGAGGCGGAGGCCCTGTCCGACGACGTGTGCATCATGGACCACGGCCGTGTCATCGCCCACGGGTCCCCGCGGGACCTCACCGCGCAGTTGGGGCAGGACACGTGGGTGGAGTTCGACGTGCCCGACCTCGGCCCCGCGGCGTGGGGTGGGTTCCCCGGTTCGGTTCAACAGGACGGGACCACGGCGACCGTCAAGACGGCCGACTTGGTGGCGACGCTGGACGCGCTCCTCCGGTGGTCCCGCGAGAAGGGGTTCCCGCTCCGGAACATGACCGTGCGCCAGCCGAACCTGGAGGACGTGTTCCTCGCCCTCACTGGGCGGAGGTTGCGGGAGTGAAGAGGGTTCTGAAGCTCGCGTGGCTGTCGTTCCTGGCGGCGCTGCGGGAGAAGGAGACGCTGTTCTGGTACGTCCTATTCCCCCTGCTTCTCCTGTCGGTTCTCACGCTGGTGTTCGGGCAGCTGGGGCAGGAGGGGAAGATGAACTTCCGGGTTGCGCTCGCCGACCTGGACCAGGGGCCCCGGGGGCGCGGGGAGTTCGCGGCGGCGGTGGAGGAGGTGTTCGTCTCCCTCTCCGTCCCCCCCGCGCCGGGCCAGGAGCCCCTGTTCACCCTGCTCCGTCCGGCCCCCGGCGAGGACCCCGAGCGGTTCGTCTCTGCCCAGGCCGAGGCGGTGCGGCTGGGGGATGTGGCGATTCTGGTCGTAATTCCCCCCGGGTTCAGCGGGGCGGCGGTGGCCGCGCTGGCCGGGTCGGGGGGGCCGGCCTCCCTGCGGGTCTACGGGGGCCGCGGCGATGCCGCCTCGGGAATGGCGGCGACGATCGTGGACCAGATCGTAGCGCGCTTGAACCGGGAGCTGCTGGCGGTCGCCGGCCTGTACCGGCCCGAGGAGGCGACCGCGGTCCGCACGGAGTGGGTTGGGGAAACGGGTGCCCCCGTCGCCTACGTGGACTTCCTCCTCCCAGGGATCGTTCTGATGGCGTTCTTCGTGGGTGGACTGTTCAGCGTGCCGGGGACGATTCTCTTCTCGCGGGATATGAAGATCCTCCGCCGGTACTGGGTGACCCCGCTCCGCGTCGGGGAGTACTTCGGCGGGTTCTCCCTGGGGTACTTCGTGATGTGCGCTCTGCAGTTTGCCCTTCTCGTCCTGGTGGGTCGGTTCGCGTTCGGGGCGAGCGTGACGTTTGCCCAGCCGCTCGCAGTCCTGTACCTCGTCCTCGGGGCGATGACCTTCCTTGGGTTCGGGTTCCTCGTCGCGTCGCTCGCCAAGACGGCCCAATCGGGGATGGCGATCGCGAACCTCGTCAACATGCCGGTGATGTTCCTGAGCGGGTTGTTCTTCCCGGTGGGGAGCTTGCCGCTCGCGTTGCGGGTTGTCCTCTACCTCAACCCGCTCAGTTACCTCGCCGAGGGGCTGCGGTCTTCCCTCGGAACTGGGCAGGCCACCCTCCCTGTTCCTCTGACGTTCGTTGTCCCCCTCGGCTGGACCGGGCTGTCCGTTGCCGTGGCGTTGCGGCGCCTGAAGTGGGACGTGGCCCGATGAACGCGTTTCGGGAGCTCCTCCGGACGCAGACAGTCGTCTTTCTGCGGGACAAGATCGCCCTGTTCTTCACCTTGTTCTTCCCGGTTGTGTTCATCCTCATCTTCGGGTTCGTGTGGGGTGGGGCGGACGGCCCGGGGACGCTGACCGTGGGCGTGCTCGTCGTGGGGGAGCCCGATCCCGTGCTCGACCAGGTCCTCTCCACTCAGGCCGGCGTCTCCGTGGTGACGTACGACGACCGGGCCCGGCTCGAGGACGACGTGGCCCGACGCCGGGTGGGGTTGGGCCTCGTCGCTGGGGGACGGGCCCTCGTCTTCCTGCAGGACCCGACCCGCGTTCAGGATGGGAATGCCTTGGCCGAGGCGGCGCGGGGGATTGCGGCGGAGGTGGACCTCCGCCGGCAGGGCCTGGCCCCGGTGGTGGCGGTGGACCGGGTTTGGGTGGGACGGGGCGGGGGATGGTTTGCGATGGTTGTTCCGGGGATCATGGCGTTCTCCGCCCTGTTCTCCGGCCTCCTCGCCGTGTCGGGGCGGATCACCCAGATGAAGGAGCGCCGGCTCCTCGATCGCCTCCTCGTGACCCCGATGTCCCCCACCGCGCTCCTGACCTCGATTGCCACCGTGAGGCTGGTTGTGGGGTTCGTCTCGACCTTGATCACGCTGGGGCTGGCTGCGCTCCTGTTCCGCGTCCAGTTTGAGGTGAACTGGGGGCTGTACACCGCGTTCGTGGTTGCGGCGACGCTTGGCTCGATGGGCCTCGGCACGGTGATCGCCCTCCTCGTCCGCCGCCCCGGCAGCGCGAGCACCGTGGCGAGCATCGTCGCCCAGATCATGCTTTTCTTGTCGGGCGTGTACTTTCCGGTCGAGATCATGCCCCCGTTTCTGCGCACGCTGAGCGCGGCGTTTCCCCTCACGTACATGGTCGAGGGGATGCGCTACGTGACCGGCGTGGCCGACATGACGCCCACCCGGTTCGCCCTGATCACCGTCGGGCTCCTCGTGGTGGGGTTGGGTCTGTTTCCCGTCCTCAGCCGGTACGTGGTCACGGTCGGACGCCGCTAGGCAAACCGACTCTGCCGGCAGGTTGAACCTCGGCCCCTCATGCGGGCACTCACGAGCGAACCCGTGGAGGAGGTGAAGGACGGGCGAGTGCGGTGAGAGCGGAACGATGGGTAGATCTCAGGGGAGCGCCTGGGAACGACGCTTGGGGATAGGCGAAGGTCGGGGGAGAGGCAGTGGACGATGCGCGGCTGGTGGCACAGGTGGCGCGGGGGGACGGTGACGCGTTCCGCTCCCTTTACGAGCGGTACGCGGAGAGGTTGTTCCGCTACGCGTTCACCCTCCTCCGGGACCGCCACCTGGCCGAGGACGTGGTGCAGGAGACGATGGTCGCCGTGTGGAAGGGGGCGGCCCTCTTTGAGGGGAGATCCCAGGTCTCGACCTGGCTCTTTGGGATCGCACGCCACCAGGCGTTCCGCGCCCGGCGAGGGGAGTCCAAGGGCGAGCGGGTTCCCGCGGAGACGGATGAAGTCCCCGACCCTGCCCCGGCGGTGGAGCGGGGACTGCGTGTCCAGCGAGCGGTGGCCGAGCTGCCCCCGGAGCAGCGCGAGGTCGTGTTCCTCGCGTTCTACGAGGGACTGCCCTACGCGGAGATTGCCCGGGTGCAGGGTGTTCCGGAGGGAACGGTGAAGTCGAGGATGTTCCACGCCAAGCGGAAGCTCGCCGAGGTGCTCCGGCCATGACCTGCGACCGAGCCCGAGAGCTCATCCCTCTCTACGCCGGGCGGTCTCTTTCTGATCTGGACCGCGGGGACCTCATCGCGCACGTGGTGGGCTGCGAGGCCTGCCAGGGGGAGCTCGTGGAGACGGTTCGCCTCGCCCACGAGCTGCGAGTGGCGTTCGCCCAGCTTCCCTCTCTGCCGAAGGGGACGTGGATTTCCGTCGTTGCGCGGACGCTGGGGACCACTCTCCTGCGGGTCGAACTGGGTTCAGAGGTGGCGGGGTTGAACCTTGCCGTGGGAACGACGAAGACCGGGGTTCCGATCCGGGGAAGCTTGTCCATCCTCGGGCGGGAAGTGCCGGTGCTGCGGATCTAGACAGGAGGTAGATGATGAGCGAGGAAGAGAAGAAGGACAGAGGGGACGTCGAGGAGCTGCGCGAGGTCTTGAGCGTGCTGACGCAGCAGGTTCCGGGGCTCCTCAAGGGTCTGCGGGACGTGCTGTACTCCAAGGACGCGGCGGAGAACATGGCCGACGCGGTGGGCACGTTCTACAAGAAGCTTGTTGAGGCGGGGATCCCCAAGGAGGATGCGCTCGAGATGGCGCGGGGGTACATGATCAACCTCCGCGAGGTGTTCAAGGGGATCAACGTCGGGGAGAAGATCAACGCCTCAGGGAAGGGGGACGACTGAGGCGCGTCCAGCGCTGGATCGGGGCGGCGGGGGCGGTGTTCCGACTCCTCGCCGTCCTGATCGGGTTCGCAATCGGGTACGCCTGGGTCCGGCGTCGAGCGGCCGCCCGGTTCCGTCGTCGGCTCCGTCGCCAGGGGTTGCCCGCCGAGCTGGTCGCGGCGCTTGAGGATCGGTACAAGGCCGCGTTTCGGCTCTCCGACCTTCTCGTCGGGGCTCGTCGGCCCCGGCGGTAGTCCCCCGCGGCACGCGGTACAATCCCGGCGTGCGGCGTCCTCTACGCGCTGCCCAGGTGGTTGATACAGGTTGATGAAAGCACCACAGGCGACGGAAACCGTCAACATGGCGGTGTTCCTCGACTTCGAGAACATCGCGCTTGGGGTGCGGGAAGCAAACTACCCCGCGTTCGACATCCAGAAGGTGTTGGAGCGGCTCCTCGTGAAGGGGAGCATCGTCGTGAAGAAGGCGTACTGTGATTGGGCCCGGTACCGAGAGTTCAAGGCCCCGATGCACGAGGCGTCGTTCGAGCTCATCGAGATCCCCCATGTGAGCCAGTCCGGGAAGAACTCCGCCGACATTCGGATGGTGGTCGATGCCCTCGACCTCTGCTACACAAAGCCCCACGTGGACACGTTCGTGATCATCAGCGGCGACTCCGACTTCTCACCCCTCGTGAGCAAGCTTCGCGAGAACGACCGAATCGTGATCGGGGTCGGGGTGAAGAAATCCACCTCCGACCTCCTCATCGCCAACTGCGACGAGTTCATCTTCTACGACGACCTCGTCCGCGCCGCCCGGTCCGCTCCCGCCCCGGCGAAGCCGCAGCCCAAGGCGTCGTCCCGCAAGCCAGCGAAGAAGGTCGACAAGCCCGCTCCTCCGCCCGTGGACGCCAAGAAGCAGGAGGCGTGGAACCTCGTCGTCGAGACGTACAAGGAGCTCCTCAAGGAGCGCGGGGAGGGGGAGAACATCTGGGGGTCGATGGTCAAGCAGACCCTCAAGCGGCGTCGCCCGGGGTTCAGCGAGTCCTACCACGGGTTCGGCTCGTTTGGGCAGCTCCTCGAGGAGGCCGGCGCGCGGGGGATCCTCGACCTCGAGCGGGACGAGAAGTCGGGCGGGTACATCATCAAAGGCTGCCGCGCCCTCTAGTCCCCCAGGGTCGCGGGATCGAACGCCTCGTCGGGCAGCGGCTCGAAACTCACGGCCACAATGGAGAGGGTCGTTTGGCTGCCCGCGACGAGGACGTTCTCCACGACCTGATCTCGAACGTAGATGTCGCCGTTGATCTCAGCGTATTCCACGAGGAAGACCCGATACAGGAGAACGCCGGTGAGGGCGAGGAGCCGGAGCTCCCGCGGGCGGCCCGAAGATGGATCCACAAGGACGATCACCGTCTGGAAGGGAACGCTGGGGGAGATGGCACGGAGTTCGAGCTCGAGCAGGTCGCTGCCTTGCGCGGGCTGCTGGGAAGCGAGGCGGTAGTCATCCGCGAACCGGATCCCGCTCAACTGACCCACCGCGGCGTCGCCGAACGCGGCTTGGGTACCGCTCGTGCGAATGGGAGCGAACAGCTCTGGCTGCCAGAAGAAGGTCCCCTGGGGGGTTACGAGGAACACCTGCCCGGCCTGGTCCGCCGGGCGGAGGAAGTCGATCCGGACGTAACCCTCGCCCCGGATTTCCTTGAACGAGAGGCGGACCTCGGCCTCGTCAACTCTGCCGTCCGACTCGGAGCGAACGATCGCTGTGAGCTGGCTCGCCGACGAGTCGAGGAACCGTGCCCGGTCCAGGGCGGCGAGGAACTCCCCGTTCTGCCCGCAAGCGGCGAGAGCCGCGGCCAGAACAAGCCCGAGGGTTAGCATCTGTCGCATGGCATCCTCCTTCTAGACACTGCGCAACGCCTCGACAACCGTGAGGCGCGCGTTCTTCCCCGCCGGGTACAGGCTGGAGAGCACCGTTGCCCCGAGCGCGACGAGAAACGGGATGGCCAAGGTGGACGCGCCCACCGCGACCCGGATCGGCTGGGGCATGTTTCCCCCCGGCGGGACAAACGTGAGCCCGAGCGAGTTGAACACGAGCGAAACCGCGGCCCCGGCGACCGCTCCGGCGAGGCCGCCCACGATACCGATCACCAACCCTTCGGTCACGAACCCCGCGAACACCCGCCCCCGCGAGGCACCGAGGGCGCGGACGGTTCCCACCTCTCGCGTGCGCTCCAGGAAGGAGATCGTGAGCACCTCGAGCACGCTGAAGAACACGAGGACGAACACGGCGAGCGTCGTGAACCCGGAAAACGCACTCCAGAACGTCTGGAGGGAGGCGAAGAACGGGGTCAGCTCGTCCCACGTCCGCACCGCGAGGGGGAGCCTCTCGGTCGAGAACGCCCGGTTCAGCTCCGCGGCGTAGGGCGAGGACCGGTCGAGGTCGTCGAGCCACACGAGGACGCGCTCCACGCCGTTCGTGCGCAGGAGGCGCTGGGCGAACCCGAGGGGGACGAGCCCCAGCCGCTCCTCGACCTGGGCCTCCCCGTACTGGATCAGGCCGACCACGGTCACCGTGGCCGCGTTGAGGGTTCCCGCGACGGTCCCCGTGGCGACGTTGACCCGATCCCCGGGTGCGACCCCGAGTCGTGCGCCGAGGCGCTCGCCGAGGACGATCTCCCGGGCGTCCGTGGTCCCGAGCCCACGGCCAGCGACGATCATGCACGCGTAGTCGGTCATGCAGTCCTCGGGCACGATCCCGCGGGCGAGCAGCAGCGTGCTCCCCCGCTCGTCGCCGACCAGTCCAGCGAACCGGACTTGGGTTGTCGCCCCGGCCACGCCGGGGAGCCCCCTGACGAGCGCGAGCGCCCGCTCCGCGATCTCGGGGGGGATCAGGCCTTCCAGGCCCGACGCCTTCCCGTCCAGGACGCGGGGATCGCCGATCTGGAAAGCCCCGAGCTCCATGGCCAGCGAGCGCTTCGCGGCGAG
Organism: Candidatus Bipolaricaulota bacterium; assembly: GCA_937921255.1. Classification (GTDB taxonomy): domain Bacteria; phylum Bipolaricaulota; class Bipolaricaulia; order Bipolaricaulales; family Bipolaricaulaceae; genus Bipolaricaulis. The sequence goes on along the minus strand of CAKZSO010000040.1, from coordinate 7,976 downwards.
GATCGCCTCCCCCACGAACCCGAGGACAAACGAAAGGATCGTGAGGCCGACCCCGATCACGAGGAGGCTGATCAGGGTCCGGCGGGTGTTGCGGAACACGTTTCGCGTGGCGATCTTGATCGTCATCGGTGTCCCCTACACCGCGCGGAGGGCATCCACAACCGAGACCCGCGTCGCCTGGTACGCGGGGAGGAGTGCCGAGGCGAGAGTGGAGAAGACGCTTACCAGGAACGGGATCAGGATTGCGGTCGCTGTGAAGTCGACGCCGAGGGTGACCGTCTGGACCGTCCCCGGTGGTTGCCACGGGATCTTGGCAGCGTTGAACAGAAGCGAGATTCCGATCCCAATAAGGGCTCCGACCCCTCCGCCGACGAGCCCGAGCCATAGGCTCTCCTCGACGAACAGGCGGAACACCTCGCCTTGCCGCGTCCCGAGGGCGCGGATCGTGCCCACCTCCCGCGTCCGCTCCAGGAACGACAGGGTTAGGATCTGGAGGACGATGAAGAACACGAGGGTGAACACCGCCGCCACCAGGAACCCGAACAGGAGGTCGAAGAACCCGGACAGGCCACGGTAGAACGGGGAGAGGACGTCCCACGTCCGCACCTCGAGGGCGAGGCCTGCCGCGCGGAGTCGTGCCCCGATCGCCCGCGCGGCGGCCGAGGTCCGGCCGAGGCGGTCGAGACGGACCACGATCCGGTCCACCCCCTCCGTGGCGAGGAGGAGCTGGGCGAACGAGAGGGGGACGAACACCTGGGCCCGCTCGACCTCCGCCGACGAGAATTGGAACAACCCCACCACCTCGAGCGGGCTCACGTTGAACGCCCCGGCCACCGTGGTCGCGGTGAGGTTGACGAAGTCCCCCGGCTGGAGCCCGAGTTCGTTGGCCAGGGTCTGGCCGACGAGGACCGCCCCCACGTCGCCGGGCTTGAGCCCGCGGCCGTCGATCACGAGGTCGTTGTAGTCCAAAATGTTGTTCTCGGGGACGACCCCCACCGCCCGGACCACGGCCGTGGTCCGCCGCACGGCGAGGAGCCCGGAGAGGGCGAGCTGGGCCGTCGTTCCCACCACCCCGCGCTCGAGGCGGACAAGACCCTCGACCTGGGCCCGGACCGCGGGGGAGACGAGGTACGCGAACCCCTCCGCCTTGCCGTCCAGAAACTCGGGGTCGGCAATCTGGAGGTTTCCGAACTGCTGGACGGTCGTCTCCTGGATGAGGGACCGCGACCGCTCGACGAACCCGAGGACGACCAGAGACAGGGCGCACCCGAGGGCGACGATCCCCGCCGAGAGGACGGTCCGCCGCCGGTTACGCGACAGGTTACGCAGGGCCAGGCGCGCCACGCTTCTCCTCCCCCTGGATCCGGCCGTCGCGGATGGTCAGTACCCGTTGTGCGTAGCCGACAACCGACGGGTCGTGGGTCACGACGAGAAACGTAACGCAGTGGTCGCGGTTCAGCCCCTGGAGGAGCTCCATGATCTGCTTCCCCGTCCCCGAGTCGAGGTTCGCCGTCGGCTCGTCGGCGAGGACGGCCCGCGGCTCGGTCACGAGCGCCCGGGCCACGGCCACGCGCTGGCGCTGCCCGCCGGAGAGCTCGTCCGGTCGGCGCCTCTCGAACCCCGACAGTCCCACTTCGTCCAGGCGCGCTGCGACTCGCTCCCGCCGTTCTGCCCGCGGGGTCTTCGTGAGGAGAAGGGGGTACTCCACGTTCTCCGCCACGCTGAGGACGGGGATGAGGTTGAACGTCTGAAACACGAGCCCGATCTTCTCCCGCCGGAGGAGGGCGAGCTCCCCTTCCGTGAGGCGGCTGGTGGGTTTCTCCTCGAACAGGACCTCCCCTTCGCTCGGCCGGTCGATCAACGCAAACATGTTGAGGAGCGTGGTCTTTCCGCTTCCCGACGGGCCGTTGATCACCGCGAAATCGCCTTGGGTGGCCGTGAAGTCCACCCGGTCCAGGGCGCGGACCGTCTCCTTGCCCAGGGTGTAGAACTTGGTAAGTCCCTGTGCCTCGATCACCGGCGTGCCGGCTACGTAACAAAAACTGCCTTGCTGCATCGTCCCTCCAAAGGAGCCCCCATTCTACCCGCAGACCGTGGGGGCCACTGTGCCCGCCCGCCGCTGTCGCCGGGGGCTCGGGCGGACCGTTGAGGACGCGGCCCGCATTGCCTACACTGGCAGTATGGACCAGCGCTCTGCGGGCACGGCCTCGGCGGGGGTCAGACCGGTGCCGTGACTCACCCCACGCCCCAAGCGGCGACACCGAACGACGAAGAGTACCCCGTCCGGACCTTCGGCTTGGGGCAAGTGCTCGCCCTGGCGTTCTCCCCCAACGGGCGGCTCTTGGCGGCGGCTGGACGGGGAGGGAGCAGCGTTCAGCTCGTCGATACCGCGACGTGGCAGGTTCTTCGTACGCTGGAGGGCCACACGGATGCCGTGACGTCGATCGCGTTCCATCCTGCCGGACAAAGCATTGCCTCGGGGTCCGCGGATGGTACCGTTCGGATGTGGGACGTAACGACCGGAGCGACCCAGTGGAAGAGCAAGGGCGCTATGGGATCTGTCTGGTCGGTGACCTTCTCGCCCGACGGGGTGTTCCTCGCTTCGGGCGGTGCCGGCTCGCCAGGCCGGATCAAGCTGTGGGATGCTTCCACCGGGTACCTTCGTCGGGAGATCGAGGCCCATCGCTGGTCGGTCGCGTGCGTCGCTTTCAGTCCCCGCGGGGACACTCTGGTTTCTGGATCGTGGGACCAGAAGGTTCGCGTGTGGGCCCTCCCCGACGGGGAGTTCGTCCACACCTTGGATGGGCACGTGGATCACGTTCTCGCGGTCGCCTTCAGTCCTCGGGGGGACCTCCTCGCTTCCTGCTCGGTGGATCGGACGGTGCGTCTGTGGGATCTGGATTCGGGAGATGTGGTTCTGGACCTGCGCGGCCACACTTCCCCGGTGCTGGGCATCGCGTTCAACCCGCACGGGGACGTTCTCGCCTCGGGGTCCACGGATCACACGGTTCGGTTGTGGTCTGTACCGGGAGGCAAGCCACTGGGCACGCTGGAGGGCCACGCGGGTTGGGTGAACGCGGTGGCGTTTACCCCCGACGGAGAGCTCCTCGCCAGCGGCTCCGAGGACCAGACGCTCCGGCTGTGGGAATGGCGGTCGGAAAAGATGATCCGCTCTGTTCTCCCGCGGGCGAACTGGGTGGATGGGGTGCGCTTCAGCCCGGATGGACAGACCCTCACTGCGCGAACTCGCGAGGGGACAGAGCTCCGATGGGTTATTCGCACGGGATCGCTCATCCAGGTTTGGGCCAGCTCCCCACGCCGTGGCGAAGTATCCGCCGCGTGGTCCCGTCCGTCCGCGACCAGTCCCGACGGGGCATGGGTCGCCGAAGGAGGGTGGGATGGGTCCGTCCTCCTCACGCGTGCTTCCACGGGAACGCCCGTGCACCGGTTCACCGGGCACAGGGATCGGGTCGAGTGCGTGGTGTTCAGCCCCGACGGAAGGACCGTTGCTTCAGGCTCGTGGGACGGTGCAGTCCGACTGTGGGATGTTCGTGCGCTCGTCGAGCTCGCGGTGTTTGCAGGGCATACGGACTGGGTGTCCGGAGTCGCGTTCAGTCCTGACGGAACGCTCCTCGCCTCCGCATCCCGCGATGGGACGGTCAAGCTGTGGGACCTGCCTAGGGCCTACGAGCAGGCAAGACGGTGAGCCGTGGGGGCAGTCGCTTCGAGGCTACTGGCCCAAGCAGCAAGGACGCAGCCGGTTCTCCACAAGCTCGGGTCCCGTCAGACGTTCGATTCCATATGGAGGGGGTGCGTGGTCGATCGCGCGGCGGAGGAGTGAGGTGCGCACGAAGCAGCGTGCCCGCCGGTCCTTGACGGCTCTCAGGTTACGCCCCGTGAGCCGGGCCCTGCCTCGGGCAAGGGGAGGCCGTCGGAGCAGGGCAAGCCACTGGCGCGTGGTGAGGGGCACCGGTCGGGTGGGGAGATCGGCCAGGTGATAGAGACCGAACACGCGGATCCATTCGCTCTCGGCAAGGTCATACGGGAGCTTGGCGCGGCGCTCGGTCCCCGGTTCGCTCACATAGAACAGGCGGTGGGCCAGTTCTGGAACCGCGAGGAACAGGTCCCGGGTGATCCATCTTGCTTCCCCTTCCTCACTGGCAACGGCAGGGGAATCAAACCAGGCATCGAGGTACAGCGCGTACGCGTCGGGTTCCGCGTAGGCGAGCTCGGGTGAGAGGAGGAGCGCGAGGAGGGACGTGCGCAGGAGTTCGGTGTGCCCGTCGGGAACCATCGGATCCGGGACTTGGCCCACCCGGACGAGGAGCTCCCGGTTCTTGCACTCCCCAAGCTCGATTGTGACCCCGATCTCCGATTGGATCGTGAACAGGTTCGTCTCGATGCCGGGGTAAGACGGAGCGTGGATGAGGTCGTGGATCGTGCGCGGTTCACGGGAGCAGATGCGGAGGAGGTTCAGTCGGAGCTGGCTCCGAGCGATGCCCTGCCGCACTTCCGCCCGCGTGGTGGAGAAGATCATCGCCGCTGGGTCGCACCTGTCACGAACGCCGCGGCCCGCCGCCAGGCCGTTCCCTCTGGGCCGAGCTCCTCGTACCGCGCGTCCCAGCTCTGCTTGCGCAGGAACTCCACGAGTTCCCAGTTCAGGACAGAAAGCCTGACCCGCGCCGTGTGGAGAAGGAGGCGCGCCTCATCGCCTCGGGCCTGGGCCAGGACCGCTGGGAGGTGGCGGAGGCACACGCCATCCCCAGCTTGGTAGGTCCGTCGCACGGTTGGGTCGCCCAGGGAGGCGGAGAGGAGGGCGACCATCCGCTCGCCGGCCGTTGCCACGGCCCGGCAGAGGGGGCACGGTTCGACGCGGAACGCCCGCCGCGCGTGGAGCTGGGTGGCCTGCCGCTCCGAGCGCAGCGCCTCGGGGAGGGCGGCCCAGAACGCCTCACGCCGTCGTCCGGTGCGAGCCTCCATCCTCGACCGCACGAACTTCCAACGGGCCACGGCCCCCCCGGCGGGGGCCGCGGTGAGCCCCTCGGCGAGCTCGGCCAGCCGTTCCGTCCAGGAGCGCTGGATCGCTGCCCCCAGCTCGGCCACGGCATCTTCCGCGGCGTCCCGCGCGAACTGCCATCCGTGCTCCGGGCACAGTCCGAGGGCGTTGCGCCACACCTGGCCCGGTGCGATGCGGATCTCCCGCGCCAGCCAGCGCACGTACTGGCGGGCGGCGTGGGTTTCGGCCCGGCACACGGCGCAACCCGGCTTGGCAAGGACGTTACGCAACCCATCCAGCGTCGTGGGCAGCCGTGCGTCGTCCCCCTGGTCGTCCGGCGCGGCCGGGGGCGGGGCGCCCCACGTCCACGTCAGGGCCGCGTGGGGATCCGCTCCCGTCAGCCGTTCCCGCAGCCCAGAAGCGAGAAGACGGAGCCCGTTCCGGTCCAGGTGCAGGGCGAGGGCGCGGAGGTGGGGAAGGCACACCGCGGGACTCGACGGCAAAGACGGGCGCGACTTGGGATCGGGCAGAACACGCGTCAGGCGGTGCTGCACGTAGGTTACGTGCGTCTTCCGCCGCGCGCAGGCAAGGCAGGTCGCGGTTGGGAGGAGGAACCGTGCCAGGTTTGTTGCGTCTCTCCTGCCCGTGGCATGATGCTCCGCTTCCTCCACTGTTCTCAGCGCGGATGACGTGAGGGAACGGTACACGTAGGCGATCGTGGACGGGATCCCGTCTCCGATGAACGTCTGGGTGTGGACGGGGCAGAAGCCGTGGGAGCGGATCATGCGGTTCAAGGTTTCCGAGAAGAGGTAGCTCTCGGCAAGGTACCACATGAAGAACCGTTCCTCCGCTTCCTCCTCCTCGCGACAGAAGACGCACCCCGGCTGGGCGAGCTTCCTCAAGACCTCGGTTTCGCCCTGGGCGCAGCGTCTCTTGCCCCTGGTCCGAGCGTTTCCTGACGGCGACTCCCGATCCGGCGCCCCGGGGTTATCTGTCGGCATGGGTGTACTCTTGCGTCTTCGTCCGGTGGTGATGATCCCGGGTGACTGTGGCTCGCGCGAGGGTGCCCCTAGTTGTGTGCATCACGGCCCAGGGGTCTCCTCCCGATGGTCGTTGTCTAGCGCCACGGTAGCGGGGACCGTGACCAGGCCGCCTACGGTCTTGGGGATGCGTTCGGGTGGGACGATCGTCTCTTCGACGGGCACCTCTCCAGGATGTCGCGCCTCGCCCACCCGGAACAGGGCCCACCGCACCGCGATCGGACCGGTGATCTCGAAGAACGTGATCGCCGCCAGCTCCACCGATCCGAGCAGGGCCGCGACCTCCAGCCCGTCGAGCCGTTCCTGCATGTAGATGAGGAGTCCCAGGCTGAGTCCGGCCTTGGTGAGCATTGCCGGTCCGAGGTACCGTCGCACCTTGGGGTCAGCCTTTGAGATCACTGCGCCCACGTAACAGCCGCCGGTCTTCCCGAGGATGCGGAAGGCGATGTACACCGCGGCGATGTACCAGTTCGCGACGAGTACGCGTAGGTCGAGCCCTGCCCCGGCGAGGGTGAAGAACGCCATCAGTACGGGCACGTCGATCCGATGGATCACTTTCAGGATGTTCTCGTGGAGCAGGTTCGAGATCACCACGCCGGTCGTCATCGTCATGAGGAGGGCGGACATCCCGAGGTACCGGCTGAGTCCGGCATTGAGGAACACAATCGCCGCCACGAACGCCAGGATCTCCAGGTCATCGCGAATGAACCGCAGCGCCACTACGGACAGGAGGCCGATCCCGAGTCCAAGGCCGATCGAACCGCCCACCTCGAGGAGCGGGGGCAAGAAGTACGCGACCTGAAGCGCGTTCGTCTCGACCCCCATGCTCAGGACAAGACCGACGGACATCCCTACGGCGGTGATGCACCAAATGTCGTCAGCGGCGATTGCCCCGAGGAGCGTGCTTGTGAACGGCCCCTTAGCGCGGTACTCGCGGATGACGGCGAACGTGGCGACGGGTGTGGTCACGGTGGCGAGCGAGGCCAGGGTAGCGGCGACCACGAGCGGTTGCCCGAGGAGGTAGCGCATCGCGAGGTACACGAGGACGAACGTCGCCGCGGCCTCGCAGATCGAGATGATGAAGATGCTCAGGCCGAGGCGCTTCATCTTCCGCCACACGAGCTCGGCCCCGATGATCATCGCCACCATCCCCACGCCGAAGTCCTTGAGGGGCATCATGCTCTGCTGAAGCGAGGCCGGCACGACCCGCAACACGGACGGGCCGAGCAGCACGCCCGCCAAGACGTAGCCGGCGACCGCGGGGAGCCGGATCAGCCGCGCCAGGCGTCCGCCAGCGTACCCTACGAGCAGGAGCACGCCCATTGCCAGTACAGGGCTGTTGATTTCGAACATGTTCACGCTCTCCCCCGCGATTCCAGCCCCAGGGCTACGCCTGAGCAGCGCCCCCGGAAATGCGACGAGAGAGGAAAGGGCCGTTCGCGCACCACTACACCATGACGTTGTGCCATGCCTGACTCCTTGGGTGCGATCGGGAGGCAACAGAAGACCCTGCAGAGCAGGGCGATCACAGGACTCCTGCCGTCCCTGGATCGCAGCAGGAGTCATCAGCCCCTTCGGGGCGGTTCACGGGGGACTCCATCCCCGAGATTAGGCCAAGTGTACCCAGCCTAAAGGAACGGCACAACGGGGACGGTGTCCAGAGGAGACTACCCAGGTCTTCTCGGGATGGGGGGGGCTACGCCACCGGGCCGACGGACCGATCGACCTCCCAATCCCGCGCTCGGGCGAGGGCGAGGAACCGTTCCCCCGGAAGGGCGCGTTCGATCGGGGTCGCCCCGGGGGGGATCGCCCCCCCCACGGCGAGGGAGAGGACGATCGCGGCGTGCCATCCCGTGAGCTTCTCCATCGCCCGGAACCCCGTCGTGGGGTCGAAGCGGTCGACGAGCGTGACTTGGGCCTGGGCCGACCGGCCGCCCCGC
>CAKZSO010000039.1 GCA_937921255.1 Candidatus Bipolaricaulota bacterium | reverse complement strand
CTCGGGTGAGCTCGGGGATCCGCGGTCGGAGGTGGCGTTCGCGTTCGCGCACCGCTGGTGAGGGCAAGCTCCCGCGCGGGGCGTCTGGTACGCCCGGGAGGACTCGAACCTCCGGCCTGCGGTTTAGGAAACCGCTGCTCTATCCAGCTGAGCTACGGGCGCAGCCAACGCGAGCATCTTAGTCTCGGAGATGGCGGGCCCGCAACCCCGGCTACCGACCGCCGCGGCAACGCTTGATCGCGTACAGGACCTCGTCCGCCTGACGCAACAGGGTCTCGACCTGTGTCGGCCCATCCTGTGCCGGGTTCCACACCACATGGCCCAGGCTGACGCTCACCACCAGACCCGGGACGTCGCCCACCTCGATCCTCACCGCCTTCTCTTCCAACCGCCGCAGGGCGTCACCGCTCCCGTCCCCGGTCTCGGGAAGGAGGAGCACGAACTCCTCCCCCCCGTAGCGGAACACGTAGTCCCCGGCACGCACGCTCCCCTGGAGGACCTCCGCCACCCGGCGTAGGGCGGTATCTCCCACCAGGTGGCCGTACCGGTCGTTCACAAGCTTGAAGTCATCCACATCGGCCATGATGAGGGCCAACGGGTGCCCGTAGCGCCTGGCGCGCTCGATCTCCCGCGCCAACACCTCGCCCAGGAACCGGCGGTTGTACAGGCCCGTGAGGGGATCGCGGATCGCCTGCTCGCGGAGCGCCTGTTCGACCTCCAGCCGCCGGATCGCGTCCCGGAGGTGCCCCGCCAGGATCTCCGCCACGAGCACGTCGTCAGGTCCGAACGCGTCTCTCCTCTCGGAGACGGCCTGGAACACCCCATGGTCTCCGATCGGAACGGAGAGAGCGCTCCTCAGTCCAGGGCGGGATGGGCGGGCGAAGGGAAGGTCGCCGATGTTGCCGCAGATGGTCCGGCCGCTCTCGATCGTCCGCCACGCGACCCCTTCTCCCCGCGGCCGGGGAACGGCGTCCCCGCTCGTGGAGGCGATGGGAATGAGCCAGTCGCCTTCGACGAGGCCCACGTTGCACATCGAGAACCCGAGGATTTGGCTGGCCCCGTTCACGACGACCGCACACGCCGCGTCTACGGACTGGCACCCCTGGAGCCGGGAGGCGATCTCGTGCAGCCCGGCGAGCCGGTCCCCCAGATCCTTCACCTGGGCGTGCCGCTCCAGCCCCATCAGCGCCACTGCCAGCTCCGAGGCGACGATCTGCAGTAGATCGCGATCCCCGGGGGGGATTGCGCCGACCCGCGGTGCCTGGACATCCAACACCCCGAACACCCTCTCGCCAACGGTGAGGGGGAGGGCAAGTTCGCACCGGGTCTCAGGAACCTCATGCACGTAGCGCGGATCGGTGGCCACATTGGGGACATACACCGGCTCCCGGGAATGAAACGCCACAACGGTAATCCCGTTCCCCGCGAGAGGCAGGCGCAGGCCCTCCACTCCCGACAGGTACCCACGCTCGGCGACGACGACGAGGTCGTCCCCCTCGCGCTCGAGGACAGCACAGGACCGATAGCCCAACAGCTTGTCCATCAGATCGAGCACGAGCGAGTAGAGCTCGCTCCGGTCCGCAGCAAGCTTCATCCGTCGCGAGACATCCTCCACGTCCCTCAGCTTCTGCTCGAGGGAGGCCAATCCAGTGTAGGTACGCGCGTTGCGGAGGGCCGTCGCCACCGCGGCAGACGCAGTGCGCAGAAGCCGCAGATGGCGCTCGTCGTAGACATGGGGGGCGAAGCTCTGCACCGAGAGGACGCCGAGGACCTCGTTCTGGTAGAGAAGGGGGACGCCGAGCCAGCTCCGCACGGCCTTTCCAACCTGTTGCGCCACCGCCGGCAGGTTGTCTCTCTCCCGCTCGAAGTCGCTGATCAGCAGTGGTTCCTTGGTGGATGCGATCCAGGCGGTGAAGCTCGTCTGGGGATCGAGGGGGACGACAAGCTCGGGGAGGCGCATCCCCTCCTCCACGGCGAACCCGAGCCGGAACTCCTCGCGGGACTCGTCGACGAGGGCTAGGGTGAACGCATCGCACGGGATGAGCTGTCTTACCTCCTCGTAGATGCGCTGGAACAGCTCGCCCAAGTCCAGGGTGGTGCCGAGAGCAACGGAAATCTGGTACAGAGCCTCTAGCTCGACGTTCAACGTGCGCAGGTTCTTCTCGAGCGCTGTCCGCTCGATCGCGGCGCCGAGCACTCCCGCCGCTGCGCGGAGGGCTTCGATCTCGGAGGAGGTCCAGACGCGCTCGCGGCGGCACTCGTCGAGTCCCAGGAACCCCCACCACTTGCCGGCCACGAAGATGGGAACCACGAGGAGAGCCAGGACCCCCTGGGCGAAGAGGAGCGGCTGCTCCTCGGGCGGAAAGTCGCGCACGAGGCCGTGGATCGCTTCCCCGCGGGACAAGGCCTCGGCCCAGCGGGAGTACCCAGCCCCAATGAGCGAGAGATCCTGAAGGAGGAGGTTGCCGATCTGCGGGGGGATCCCGGGCGCGGCCCACTCGTACCGCTGGCTGACCCGGGCCCCCCCGGAGTCGTCGTGGCACTGGAAGATGTAGACGCGGCTCACCCCCGCCGCCTCCCCGAGCCGGGCCAACACCGTCGGGATCTCTCGGTCGAGCTCTTCTCCCCGCAGGAGCCGCTCTGCGGCGAACGCGATCGCGCTCAGCACCTCCCCCCGCCGGAGGACTTCCTCTTCAGCCTCGACCCGGTCCGTGATGTCGAGAAGCGAGACGAGAACACGATCGTAGGTTCGCTCATGCCCGGGAAGGGCCCGCCACGCCAGGTGGATGTGGAGCCGCTTCCCGTCCGCCGTCCAGTTGATCCCCTGCCCGTGGAACTCCGTCCTCCCCTCCCAGATCGCCTGAAGCTCGGCGACGAACAAGGGGAAGACCTCTTCCGGAATGAGCTCAGGGAGTCTGGCGAGGAGTTCGTCCTTGTCCCGAACCCGGTACAGGTCGAGCGTCGCCCGGTTCACGTCCACCACCCGGAGCAGGGCCAGGAGCTCCGGGATCAGGTGGGGGTCTTCGCGCAGAAAGGCAGGGAAGTCCACGACCCCGTCCGCCTTGAGGGACTCCAGCTTCCGGGCCACCGCGGAGAAGTCCTCGATCCACAGGGAGATCGGGGACTGCTCAAACAGGGTCCGGTACCGGGTCTCGCTTTCCTGAAGCCTTTCGTAGAGGAGGGCGTTCTCCAAAGCCACCCCGGCCTGGGCGGCGAGGAGGGCAAGCACCGGGACGTGGACGCCGAGCGCCGCGGGCTGCCGGCTGTGCACGTACAGGATCGCCCGCCGCTCCCCGCCCACCACCACGGGAAGGCCCACCAGCGACCGGATCCCTTCGCGAACAAGCACCTTGCTCGCCGCAATGGGTTTTCCCCCCGCGCCGACCACCGTGGGCACGGTCTCCCCGTCCGGGCGGATGTCGTCGACCACCACCGGCTGGCCCGTCTCCAGGATCCAATGCGAGAACCCCTTCTTCCGTATCTGAACCGGGATGCGAGGGGATCCGAACGGGTCGAACGTCTCCGCGACCTTGCCTTCGGGGGCGAACAGGAGAACGTTGGCGTGGTCGGCACTGGAGATCTCGCGGGCCGCAGCCACGATCCGCTCGACCACCTCCCGCGGGGCGCGGGACCCCGCGATCTTCGGAGCAGCGCGGGCCAGAGACTCCAGGGCCGACAAACGTGTGTCCTGCTCCTTCTCCAGGCGCTTGCGGTCCGTGATCTCCCGCCCCACCGAGAGGAGCGCCGGCGCGCCGTGGTACTCGACGGCGACCACCGAGCACTCCACCCAGACCTTCGTCCCATCCTTGCGCCGCTTCTCGACCTCGACCTTCACGACCCCTTCGCGCTCCAGGCGCTCGGCGAGACCCTCGGAAGTGAGTGCCCGAGGAGACGCGAGGAGATCGCGAGCCACGTTCATCCCCCGCAGCTCGTCCCGGCTGTAGCCGGTCTCGCGCTCGGCGGCGGGGTTGGCATCGAGGATTGTGGTGTCCGGAGCCATGACCAGAGCTGCGTCGGCCAGCCGATCGAACAGCGAACGGAACAGGCGTTCCCGTTCGAGGGTGTCCGCCCGGCTCCGGGCCGCCACCACCGCGAGGGCGATCTCTTCCCACGCCGCACCCAAGCGGCGGAGGTCTTGGTCGGAGAAGGCGTCCGGGTCGTCAACACAGTCGAGGTTGACGACCGCTACGAGCTGATCGCCGTCCGTCACGGGTGCCGAGAGGATCGCCGCCACCGGGCCCAGGGAAGCGATGGCCGCCGCCAACTCCTCCCCCAAGAGCTCCACGTTGCGGGACAGGGGATCGCGGATGATCGACGGCCGATCGCGCGGAAGGTCGCTCTGGAGAAACCGGTCCTGCGGGATGGCAATCCGGGACAGAGCGCCCATGTCCCAACCCTCAGCGGCGGCGAACCGGAACACGCCGGCTCGCTCGTCCAGAAGGAGCACGCTCCCACTCTGCGCCACGGGGACGAGGCTCCGCGCGTGACGCAGCACGCACTTCAGGAGTTCAGGAAGGGCCTTTCCTTGGTGGAGGTCACGGAGGAAGCTCACCACCCACGGCGGTTTCTGTTGACGAGGCATGGCGTCCGGTTATGAGATTATCCATTCCCTACCCCCAGGTCCAACCGGGTTATCCCGCCGGCACAGGATGGGCGTCAACAAATCCGCGGGACAGGGTCCCCGAGGGGCATCTCCAGGAACCGCCGGCCCCCGATCCCGGTGTCGAGGACCACCCGGCCCGGGTAGGCGGGGATGGCCCTCCCAATCACCTCAGCGTCTCGACCGAGCGGATGCTTCCGGAGGAGGGCGAGGACGGCCTCCGCCTTGTCCGCCGCGACGGCCACCACGGCCCGCCCCTCGCACGCCACTTCGAACGGGCTGATCCCGAGGAGCTCGGACAGGGCGCGCGACTCGGCTCGAATCGGGATCGCCTTCTCCTGAACCTCGATCCCAACCTTTCCCTTGCGGGCCATCTCGTTCAGGGCCGCGGCGAGGCCGCCCCGGGTCGGATCCTTCGCCGCGGTGACCGCACCCGTGGCAAGGACCGGGACGAGAAGCGGCCACAGGGGGGCGACATCGCTCTGGAGCTCGGTCTCGAGGTGGAACCCCTCGCGGGCGGCGAGGAGGGCCATCCCGTGGTCGCCCACGGTGCCCGTGACGAGGATCGCGTCGCCCGCGCGCAGCCCGGCGTCGGACACAACCCGCTCCGCCACGCCGATCCCGGTCGTGTTGATTGCGATCCCGTCGAGCTCCCCTCTACCCATGACCTTGGTGTCGCCGGCGACGACGGGGACCCCGAGTTCCCCCAGCACCTCGGCGGCCGAGCCGAGGATCCGCTCCAGATCAGAAAGCGGGAACCCCTCCTCGAGGATAAGGCCCAGGGTGAGGGCGACCGGCCGGGCGCCCATCACCGCGAGGTCGTTCACCGTCCCGCACGCGGCGAGGGTTCCGATGTCGCCCCCGGGGAAGAGGTACGGCTTGACGACGTGGTTGTCGGTGGTGACGACAACCTGGCCCGGGGGGAGGTCGACCACCGCCCCGTCGTCGAGCTCGTCGAGCCCGATCGGCCCCGCCCGCCGCAGCCGGAATCGGGGGAGGATCCGCTCAACGAGGAGTCTCTCCATCAGCTCCCCCCCTGCGCCGTGGAGGGAGGTCACACGCTCGTCCGCCAGGCGGGTCACAGGTCCGGCCTCCCGCCGTACCGGTACCACACGTTGCACGCCCCTTCAGACCCCACCATGCACGGCCCAACCGGAGACAGGGGGGTGCACGAGGCGCGGAAGAGGGGGCAGTCCGCCGGAACAGCCCGGGCGAGGAGGACCTCGGAGCACAGGCACCCCGCGGGTTTGTCCTCCCCTTCCTCGGCAGCAACCGGAAGCTCGTGGGTCGCATCCCACCGGGAGAGCTCGGGCCGGATCCGCAGTCCCGATCCGGGGATCGTCCCGATGCCCCGCCAGACGGCGTCGGAGGGCTCGAACGCCTGGGCGAGGAGCTCCTGGGCACGACGGTTCCCCTCCTCGGTCACGGCCCGGGGGTAGGCGTTCTCGACCTCGGCCCGGCCCTCGCGGAGCTGGCGGAGGACGAGGGCGATCGCGTACAGGATGTCCAGGGGTTCAAACCCGGCGACGACGATCGGGACCCGGTACCGCTCCGCGACCGGGCGGTACGCCCCCGCACCGATGATCGTCGACACGTGGCCCGGGGCGAGGAACGCCGCGATGCGGACCGGGGGCTCGGCCACGAGCGCCGCAAGCGCCGGGGGGATGAGCTTGTGGGAGGCGAGGACGAGGAAGTTCTCCGGCGGGGAGTCGAGGAGCACCGCTGCTGTCCCGGGTGCGGTCGTCTCGAACCCGACGGCGAAGAAGACCACCCTGCGCCCTGGGTTCTGCCGCGCGATCTCGGCCGCGTCGGACGGAGACAGGACGACCCGCACGTCCGCGCCATGGGCCCGGGCCTCGGCGAGGGTGACCCGGGTCCCGGGGACCCGCGTCATGTCCCCGAACGTACACACGATCACCCCACCCAACGCAAGCTTGACCGCACGATCAAGGTCCACCGTGGGGGTCACGCACACCGGGCACCCCGGCCCCTCGAGGACCTCCACCCCCTCGGGAAGCAGTGAGCGCAGCCCGTGCTGGGCGATCGCCATCTCGTGGGTCCCGCAGACGTGGACGATCCGCACCGGATCGGGCGGGGCGTGACGGCGGAGGAGAGAGGCGAATTCCCGGGCCTGCCCGGGGTCGCGGAGCTCGAACGGGGAGGTGGGGCGGGGTTCGGTCACGGGGCGGGCGGCCCGGAGGGCGCACCCTCTTCGAGCGCGAAAAGCTCCTGGAACAGGGCGAGGGTCTCCGCGGCGTCCGCGGGATCGAGCCGCCGGATGGCGAACCCCGCGTGGACGAGGAGGTAGTCCCCCACTTGAACCTCTTCCCCAAGGGCATCGAGCCGGACTCGGGCCCGGACGCCCTGGACGTCCACCGTGGCCACGTTCCCCTCCCGGGCCAGCACCTTCGTCGGGACGGCTAGACACATGTCGGGTTCTATTCTAGCGGTCCCCGTCTCCCCCCACAACGAACGGCGGGGCGCGACGTGGTACACTGCCCCCGAAGGAGGCCCGATGAACCGGCTCTACCGCAGCAAGAACGATGCACTCCTCGGGGGCGTGTGCGGGGGGATCGCCGAGCACCTTGGCGTGGACCCGACCCTGGTCCGGGTCGTGTTCGCCGTGTTGGCGGTCGTGAGCGGGGTGGGGATCCTCATCTACCTCCTCCTGTGGCTCATCATCCCCCGGGAGGGATCGGCCGACCCATCGCCACGGGATTCCGTGCGGTCCGGGGCCGAGGAGATCGCCGACCGGGCCCGCGAGCTCGGCTCCGAGGTGCGCACCGCCGCCGCCCGCCGCGACATCGCCCTCCCGATCGTGGTCGCGGCCGTCCTGATCTTCCTCGGGATCTCGCTCCTTCTCCGCAACCTCGGGGTGTGGTGGGCGTGGTGGCTCCGGTTCGACGTCCTCGGCCCGCTCGTCCTCATCGCGATCGGGCTCGCCCTCTTGTGGGGACTCGGCCGCAGGAGATGACGCGCGGCGAGGTCCCCCCCCCGCTCGCCTTTGCCCCAACGCCAGGACTGCGAACCGGGGCCCTCTCTTCCCCTCGCCGCAGGGAGAGCGGGGGGGCCGAGCCACGGGTAGCACCCGTGCATCCCCTGCTCCCCGGGTAGAAGCCGTGGATCGCGCGATCGCTGCGACGGTCCCGATCCTTGTCCTCGTGGGGGTGGGGTACCTCTCGCGGGCGCTCGGCCTCCTCCGGGATGGAGACGAGCGGGCCTTGAACGGGTACGTGTACTGGCTCGCTCTACCTGCGTTGTTCATGCTCGACCTCGCCCAGGCCCCCCTGACCGTGGAGGCCTTGCGGTTCATGGCGATCGGGGTCCTCCCCGTCCTCGGTGCCGGGGGGGTCATCCTCGCCCTCCGGCCGATCCCCCGCGACCTTCGTTACCTCCTGGCCGTGACCACCGTGTTTGGGAGCCTGGCCTTCTTCGGGATTCCGTTCGCCGAGTTCGCCCTCGGCCCTGGGGAGCCGGTGCGGCTCGCGTCCCTCGCCGTGGCCGGGATCGCCCCGTTTACCGTGGCCATGGCCCTCGTCCTCCTCGAGATCCACGGGACGACGGGCCTCCGGCCGTCGCGGGCGGCACGGCGGACGGCGGGCCGCTTGGCGCGGAACCCGCTCATCCTGTCGATCCTCGTCGGAGTCGCCCTGTCGCTGGCCCGGGTCGGGGTCCCGGCGTTCCTCGCCACCCCGCTGGCCCTGCTCGGTCGGACGACGGCCCCGGTGGCGCTCGTGACCCTCGGAGTGTTCCTCTACGGCCGGGACTACCGGTCGCTGCTGCCGGCGCTCGGCCTATCCCTGCCGCGGCTGATCCTCCTCCCCGGGTTGACGCTCGTCGTCGTCCGCCTTTCCGGCGTGTCCCTCCTCGAGGGCGCCGTCCTCGTGATCATGAACGGGACCCCGATCGCGGTGAACACGATCGTCCTGAGCGACCGCTACCACTTCCACCAAGACAAGATCGCCCCGCTCATCCTCGTCTCCTCGCTCGGGGCGATGGTCACCCTCAACCTGTGGCTCTTCGTCATCCAGCAGTTCTTCGGAGGATGAGCGGGCCCCCATGTGAAGTAGGCAAGCGGGCTCGGTAGAATCCGCCCGATGCCGCCTGTGCCCTGCTACCGACCCTCCACCCGCCTCGCCCGGGCTCCTTCGAGGCTTTCCCGATGAGGATCGAACGACACCCCATCCTCCCCGTCCAACGGGGCGAGCCGTTCTGGTTCACGTTCCAGGGACGGGAGCTCCCGGCGTTCCCCGGGGAGACGATCGCCGCGGCTCTCTTCGCGCATGGAATCCGGGTCTTCAGCCACCACCCCAAGGATGGGGCCCCCCAGGGGATCTTCTGCGCCAACGGCCAGTGTGCCCAATGCCTCGTCCTCGCCGACGGGCTCCCGGTCAAGGCGTGCATGACCCCCATCCGACCTGGGATGCGGGTCGCGCCCGTGGACGGCCTCCCCGAGCTCCCCCACGTCGCCGCCCCGCCGCGGATGAAGGAGATCGAGCAGGTTCCTGTCCCGGTCCTCGTGATCGGCGGCGGGCCGGCCGGGCTGTCGGCAGCGATCGAGCTCGGGGGTCGCGGGATCAACACCCTCCTCGTCGACGACAAGGGCCGCCTGGGGGGGAAGCTCGTCCTCCAGACCCACCGCTTCTTTGGGTCCACCGAGGCCGTCTACGCCGGGACTCGGGGGATTGACATCGCGGCGCGC
>CAKZSO010000038.1 GCA_937921255.1 Candidatus Bipolaricaulota bacterium | reverse complement strand
CGCCTGCAGCAGCTCCAGGCGGCGTTTCAGCAGCTCGATCAGCTCCTGACCCAGGTTGCGGCGGCGAAGATGGTCGAGATCACCCAGCAGGTGGCGCGGGAGAAGGGCTACGATCTCGTCCTGCGGACAAAGGACGTGGTCATGTTCCGGCGGGAGTCCACGGTGGTGGACCTGTCCTCGGACGTGGAGGGCCGCCTGTGGGCCCTGTTCCCGAGCCGGTGATCGCCAGCTGAACCCCGAGGGAGGGCCCGTGCGGGGAGACCGCCTCGTCGAGTCCGTGCCGAACGTCTCCGAGGGCCGGGATCGGACCGCGATCGCGGCGATGGCCGCTGCGATGCAGACCGTCTCGGGGGTCCGCCTCCTCGACGTCCAGTCCGACCCGGACCACCACCGGACCGTGTTCACCCTCGTCGGGGAGCCGGACGGCGTGGGGGAGGCGATCCTCCAGCTCTTTCGAGAGGCCGTGGCCCGGATCGACCTCCGGGTTCACCGCGGGGAGCATCCCCGGATGGGGGCGGTGGACGTCGTCCCGTTCGTCCCCGTCCGGGGGGTGACGATGGCCGACTGCGTGGCCCTGGCCCGGCGGGTTGGGGAGGAGGTGTGGAGGCGGTACCGGATCCCGGTCTACCTCTACGAGGAGGCGGCGAGCCGGCCCGAGCGGCGGGACCTCGCCGAGATCCGGCGAGGGGAGTTCGAGAAGTTCGGGGACAAGATCCGCGACGAGGGGTGGGCCCCCGACTTCGGGGAGCGGGCGGTCCACCCGTCCGCGGGGGTGACCGCGATCGGGGCGCGGGAGTTCCTGATCGCGTTCAACGTGAACTTGGGCACCGCGGACCTCCAAGTTGCGAAGGCGGTCGCCAAGGCCGTGCGCGGTTCCTCAGGTGGCCTCCGCTACGTGAAGGCCATCGGCCTCTCCCTCGAGGAGCGGGGAATCGTTCAAGTCTCGATGAACCTCACGAACTACAAGCAGACCCCCCTCCCTCGGGCCCTGGAGCTCGTGCGCCTCGAGGCGGCCCGGTACGGGGTCTCGGTGGTGGGAACGGAGATCGTGGGTCTCGTCCCGGAAGACGCGCTGGTCGGGGCCGCCGTCCACTACCTCGGACTTGAGGGGTTCTCCCCAGATCTGATCCTCGAACGGCGGCTGGATTCGGTCGGCGGTTGATGGAGTGGCCGTTTCCGTTTCGGCGGGTGGGCGTGCTCGGGCTCGCCCGGACCGGCCGCGCGGTTGTGGACGCCCTCGCCCCGCTTGGGGTCGAGGGGTTCGTGTCCGAGCGGGGTTCCCTCACCCCTGAAGACCGAACGTTCCTCGCCCGGCACGGGGTGGAGTGGGAGGAGGGGGGACACACCGCCCGCGCGCTGGCCGTGGACTTGCTCGTCCCGAGCCCAGGCGTTCCCCCCCATGCGGACGTTCTCCGGGCCGCCCGGGAGAGGGGGATCCCCGTGTGGTCGGAGATCGAGCTCGCGTTCCGCCTCGCCCGGCCCGCGTCCCTGATCGCGGTCACCGGGACGAACGGCAAGACGACAACGGCGGAGCTTGTGGGGGCGATCCTCCAGGCGGCGGGGCGCGACCCCGTGGTGGCGGGGAACATCGGGCGCCCGGCGATTGCCACGGTGGACGCGGTGCAGGGCCGTCCCTGGGTGCTTGAGGTCAGCTCGTACCAGCTTGAGGGGACGGACGCCTTCCGGCCAACGGTCGCGGTGTGGCTCAACTTTGCCCCCGACCACCTCGACCACCACGGTTCGCTCGGCGCGTACTTTGCGGCCAAGGCCCGGATCCTCGCCCGCCAAGAGGCGACGGACCACGCCATCCTGCCGCGAGAGATCCTGGCGGACGTTGCGCCGCGGGCGCGGGCTGTGGACTACGGCCGGGTCGAGCTCCCCCCGGGGTGGGGAGAAGGGCTGGAGCGGCATCTTCGGGCCGACCTCACCGCGGCGTGGGCCGCGGCCTGCGCCGCGGACCCGGATCTCGCCTCCCCCCCACCTCCCTACCGGGAAATCGCGCCCGCGCTCCGCCAGCCCCACCGAATGGAGCGGGTCGGGGAGATCCGAGGGATCCACTTTGTGGACGACTCCAAGGGGACGAACGCCCACGCCACCGCCGCCGCCCTTGCCGCGATCCAGGGGCCGGTGGTGCTCATTCTCGGTGGCCGCCACAAGGGTGGGGGGTACGGGGCCCTCCTTCCCCACCTTCGGGAGAAGGTCCGGGCCTGCGTGCTCATCGGTGAGTCCCAGTGCTACTTCGCCGCTCTCCTCGCTCCGGTGGGTGTCCCGTACGAGCTTGCTGGCGACCCTCGCGACGCGCTCACCCGGGCGTACCGATTGGCCCGACCGGGGGACACGGTTCTCCTTTCTCCCGCGTGCGCGAGCTTTGACCAGTTCAGGGACTACGCCCACAGAGGTGAAGCCTTCCAGAGGGCGTTCGCCTCGTTTGCAGCGGGCTAGGTTCCCCCTGTCCTCCCCGCGGAGGACACCGCGCACCCCGCCTCCGGAACGATAGCCGGGAAAGCCACCCCCGCGGTCCTTTGGCCGAGGGGACATGTGCGCCACACTACCCTCGCCATGGGTAGCCTCGAGGGCAAGATCGCGGTGGTCCTCGCTTTCTTGCTCTTAGCGGGTGTTCTGTTCGTCTACTCGGCGAGCTCGCCTCTCTCGCTGCGCCTGACCGGCGACGAAGCATCGCTGCTCAAGCGGCAAATCATCGGGGGCGTTCTCGGGTTGGCCGCCCTCGTCGTCCTGTGGCGGGTGGACTACCACGTGTGGGCGAAGATCGATGACCTCCTCTTGGGAGGGGCGTTTGCGCTTCTCGTCCTCACGCTCTTTCCGCCCCTGGCCGAGGGGGCGCGCTGGCTCAGGCTTGGGCCGTTTCCGTTCCAGCCATCTGAGGTCGGCAAGGTCGCCCTCATCTTGTACATGGCCGGTTCCCTCGTTCGTCGGGACGCGCGGACAGCGCGGTACCAGGAGGCGGTCCTCCCGTACCTGATCGTCGTGGGGTTGTTTGGGCTCGTGCTCCTGCTCCAACCGGACTCGGGGATGCTTCTTGTCTATGCAGTGACAGCGGCATTCCTCCTTTGGGTGGGGGGGGTGTCCGCCCGTCACCTTCTCGTCACCGCGGTGGGGATGGTGCCGCTGGCCGGGGTCGTTCTGCTCTTGGCTCGATACAGGTTGGAGCGGGTGCTGGCGTTTCTCAACCCCGAGATGTACCGGGACACGTACGGGTACCAGACGTTTCAGTCGCTCCTTGCCGTGGGATCGGGGGGAGTGTTCGGCCGGGGGCTCGGGGCGTCGCGGGCGAAGCTGTTCTACCTTCCGGCCGCGCACAACGACTTTCTGTTCTCTGTTGTGGCCGAGGAGACTGGGCTGGTCGGTGCCCTGTGCGTGATCGGCCTGTTGGGGCTCCTTGTGATGCTGGGGTTCCGCGTCGCCCAGCGCGCTCCCGACAAGCTGGGGGCCCTCTACGCGTGGGGGGCCTCCTTTCTCCTCGGGTTCCAGACCCTCCTCAACCTCGCGGTGGCCGTGGGGGTGGTGCCGGTCACGGGGTTGACGTTGCCCTTCCTGAGCTACGGCGGCTCGTCGCTCCTGGCGAGCCTGATGCTGGGGGGGCTCATCCTCGGCGTCGCTCGAGCGGGCCGCCGGGCTGCGGTAGGGGTCCTTGTCCCCGGGGTGCGCGGATGAGGGTCCTCATCGCGGCAGGAGGTACGGGCGGCCACATCTACCCCGCGCTTGCGGTGGCGGAGGAGCTCCGCGCCCGGGGCTGTGTCTCGCGCATCGGGTGGATCGGCGATCCGGAGCGCCTCGAGGGGGAGGTCGTTCGCCGGCACCCCTGGATCGAGTTCCTCCCCCTCTCGTCCCGGGGGTTCGCCCGCAGCCAGCTGCGGAGGTGGCCGGGATCTGTGGCCCGGTCCTGTTGGGGGCTTGGGCGAGGGATCGCGCTCGTGCGGCGGTTCAAGCCCGACGTTGTGTTCGGGACCGGCGGGCATGCCTCGTTCGCCCCCGTGGCCGCGGCCGCGGGCCTTCGCCTGCCGACGGCGATTCACGAGCAGAACGCCCGGATGGGCCTTGCCAACCGCCTGCTGGCGCCGATTGTAGATCGGGTCTTCCTCTCGTACCCAGACACCACCGGCGTTCCCCGGCGGGCGCGAACCTGCGTCGTCGGTAACCCCGTGCGACGCGAGGTGGCGGCCATCTCACCCCAGCTTGGGGACGAGCTCCTTGTCGTGGGGGGGTCGGGCGGATCGCGGGGCCTGGTCGAGGCTGTGGTCCGCGCCGCTCCGGAGCTGGCCCGGGTCCCCGAGCTTCGGGTGCGCCTGATCGTCGGGAAAGCTGCTCCGGTGGAGGAGGTGGCGGGGTCTCTCGCCTGGTCTGGCGTTGCGGCCGAGGTCGTCCAGTACGCCGAGCCGTTCGCAGGGGTGCTCGCCCGCGCCCGGCTCGTGGTAGCGCGGGCCGGAGCGACGACGGCGGCTGAGGTGGCCGTGGCGGGGCGCCCCACGGTGTTTGTCCCCTGGGAAGGAGCTGCCCACGGCCACCAGTGGGACAACGCGCGCGCGCTGGCCCAGTACGGGGGGGGCGTTGTGGTCACGGAAGAAGAGGCCCGTCACGGGCTGGGAAGGCTCGTGGCGGAGCTGTGGGCGGACGAGCGAAGGCTTCGCGACATGGCCTCTCGGGCCCGGGCTGCGGCCCGGCCGAACGCGGCCCAAGCCGTGGCAGAGGCCCTTCTCGCACTCGTGGAGGAAGGGACATGAACGGGTTGACAGGGCGAGTTCACCTTGTGGGGATCGGCGGGGACGGGATGTCCGCCTTGGCGCGGCTCCTGCGGGAGGGAGGGGCAGAGGTCTCGGGTTCGGATATCCGCGACTCGTCACGGGTTGCGGACCTACGGGCGTGGGCCGAGGTCCACGTCGGACACCGGGCGGAGAACGTCCCCCCCCGCGTCGATGCCGTGGTCTACTCTTCCGCGATCTCGCCCCTGAACCCGGAGATCGAGGCTGCCCGCGACGTTCCGCGTTGGCCGAGGCTCCTGGCGCTGCGGGAGATCACCCGCGGCCGGGACTGGGTGTCCGTGGTCGGCACCCACGGCAAAACCACCACCACCACCTGGACGGCCCACCTCCTGAGGACGGTGGCCGGTGGCTGCGGGCACTACGTGGGCGGGGAGGTGCCCGGCCTTCCCTCCGCCACGCTCGGGAAGGGTTGGGCGTTCGTGGCAGAGGTGGATGAGTCCGACGGTCGGTTCGTCCACCTCCCATCCCACGTGGCGGTTCTGACCTCGGTAGACACGGACCACCTTGGAACCTACGGCGGGTTCGACGGGCTCAAGGGGGCGTTTGGCAGGTTCGTCCGCCGCGCGGAACGGGTGGCGGTCTGTGCCGATGACCCAGTTGCGCTGCGGGTAGCTCGTTCGGGCTCTGCCCCGCTGACCTACGGGTTCTCCCCGCGGGCCGATCTTCGGGCGGTGGGCACCGTCTACCGGCGGGAGACGTCGAGCTTCGAGCTACGCCTGGGCGGGAAGAAGGTGGGCGAAGTGGAAGTGCCAGGGCCAGGGCCGCACAACGTCCGCAACGCCCTGGGGGCGCTTGCCGCCGGCGTCCTGTTGGACCTGCCGGTGCGCGACCTCCTGCCCGCGTTCGCGACGGCCACGCGGCCCCGCCGGCGGCTCGAGGTGCTCGAGGAGAACGGGTACCTCGTGGTGGACGACTACGCACACCACCCGACCGAGGTCGCGGCCGGCCTGGCCGCCCTCCGGTTGGGTTGGCCGGACCGACGGATCGTGGCCATCTTCCAGCCCCACCGCTACTCCCGGACGAAGGCGCTGGCCGGGGCGTTCGGGGCTGTGCTTGCCCGCGCTGATCAGGTCGTGGTGTCGCGGGTGTACCCCGCGTTCGAGCGGTCGATCCCCGGGGTGAGCGGTCGCGAGGTGGCCGAGGCGGTGGTGGGTGCGGGAGGAAAGGCCGTGTACCGGGACAGCTTGGGCGCAGCGATGGACGCGGCCGCTGAGATGATCCAGCCCGGAGATGTGGTGGCGTGTTTCGGTGCGGGGGATATATGGAAGCTGGCCCGGGAGATGGCGCACGGGCTCTCCAACGGATCCTGAGGGATCTCCCTGGGGAGCTGCGGGCCGAGGAGCCTCTCGCCCCCCACACCACGTTTCGGATCGGGGGACGGGCGTTCGCCCTGTACCGGCCGGCGACGGAGGAGGCGCTCGCCGAGGCCGTGGTCCGCGCCCGGACCCATGGGTTCCCGTGGCGGATGGTGGGCGGGGGGTCGAAGCTCCTCGTCCCCGATCGCGGGTTTCCCGGGCTCATCGTATCGACGGCTGGCCTCCGCTCGTGGAGGGAGGAAGGAGGCCAGCTGAGGGTCGGGGCGGGCGTGCCTCTGTCCCGGGTAGCGCGGTGGGGGGCGTGGACGCTCGCCGGGATCCCCGGGACCGTGGGGGGCGCGGTGGCGATGAACGCGGGGACCAAGCACGGGGCGATCGCAGACCAGGTCGTGTGGGTACAGGCCCTTCTCCCCACGGGGTGCGTACGCACGTTCTCCCGCGACGAGTGTGGCTTCACGTACCGAGATTCGGTGTTTCGCCGGTTGCGTCTGCCGGTCCTCGCGGTCGGCTTGCGCCCGCAGGGGTGGATGGACCTGACCCCTCTCCTCGCTGAGCGTGCCCAGAGCCAACCGTTGGGGCTCCCCTCGGCGGGGTGCGTGTTTCGGAACCCAGGGGATGGGCGATCTGCGGGGTGGCTCATCGACCAGTGCGGCCTCAAGGGAGCCCGGGTCGGCGATGCCGTGGTCTCTGAGCGGCACGCGAACTTCATCTGCAACCTCGGCCACGCCCGCGCGGCGGACGTCCTGGAGCTCGTCGACCAGGTTCAAGGTCGGGTGGCCCGTCGGTTTGGGGTGTGGTTGAGCCTCGAGCTTGAGGTTGTGAGGGCGTGAGGGAGTGATCCGCGCCGCACGTCTAGGTTGCATCATCAGTTCTCTTCTGATCGTGCTTTACGCCGGTTTGCGCTGGTCCGATGGATGGCGGGTCGAGGAGGTGTGGGTCTCCCCAACGCGGTACGTTGTGGTCGAAGAGTTGACAGGGATTCTGCTTGGTGCTAATGTACTTCGATTACAAACGGGGGGAATCACCGATGGGATTCGGCGTGACCCCCGGGTGGTGGAGGCGAGAATTCGGGTGCGCCCGCTTTGGAAGCGGGTAGAAGTGGAGATCAAGGAGAGAGAACCGGCGGTGCAGGTAGGACTGCAAGGCGGAGGGGCAGTGTGGGTGGACATCGAGGGCGTCATCCTCGAGCCAGCCTCGGCACCGGCGGTGGTCGGTGTTCCGCGACAGGGCGAGCGTGTCCCCGCCGAATTCGTACGCGCTGCCCAGGCCGTAGCTCGCTTGAGCCCAGCTGTACGTGAGAAGATCGCGGTGTTCGATGTGTCCGATCCCACCAATGTTATCGCCCGAGGCGGCAGCTCTCCGACCCTGGTCTTCGGGGAGATGGGCCGACTAGGGGACCGTCTTGCGATCTTGGAGGAGCTATGGGAGCGATGGAGGCTTGCCGAGTGCGCCAGGGTGGACTTCCGTGTTGGCGACGAGGTGATCCTGAAGCGCAAACGATGAGGGTGGTGGTTCGATGAGGCGAGAGCGGCTGATGGTGGGATTGGACGTCGGGACGACCAAGGTGGCCTGCCTTGTGGCCAACGTGGTCGACGACTACATCGAGGTCATTGGTCTCGGGTCGTCTCCCTCGCGGGGGCTGGAGAAGGGCGTCGTCGTTGACATCGGGCGGACGATCCAGTCCATCCGCAAAGCGGTCGAAGAGGCGGAGAACATGGCCGACGTGCGCATCCAGCAGGCCTACGTCGGCATCGCCGGGAAACACATCCGGTCCCTCAACAACTCGGCGACGGTGTCCATCACCCGGCCCGATCGGATCATCACCGCCGAGGACGTGCGGCGGGTGGTGGAGGCGGCGCGGACGATGCCCCTGTCCCCCGATGTCGAGCTCATCCACGTCATCCCCCGGCAGTACATTGTGGACGGCCAGGAGGGGATCACCGACCCGGTGGGCATGACCGGGACGAGGCTCGAGGTGGACGTCCACATCGTCTTGGGGTCCGTAACCGCGGTCCACAACCTCGTCCGGTGTGTGGAGGCGGTGGGGATCGGGATCTCCCAGATCGTGCTCGAGCCCTTGGCCTCGGCGATGGCGGTCCTCTCCTCGGCGGAGAAGGAGCTGGGTGTCGTCCTCCTCGACTCCGGCGGGGGGACGACGGATATCTCCGTGTTCCGCGGGGGGGACATCTGGTTCTCGAAGACCATCCCCATCGCCGGGGAGCACATCACGAACGACATCACGGTGGGCCTCCAGACCCCGATCGAAGAGGCCGAGCGGATCAAAAAGCAGTACGGGACCTGCCTGGTGGACTCGGTGGGCGACGACGAGAAGATCGACGTGGCGACGATTGGCGGGGAGAGCACAAAGCAGGTGTCGCGGAAGAAGCTCGCCAAGGTCATCGAGCCGCGGGTGGAGGAGATCCTCGACCTCGCGATCCAGGAGGTCGAGGACGCGGGGTACCGCGACCTCATCCCCGCCGGGGTGGTCATCACCGGTGGGACGTCCCTCCTCAATGGGATGGCCGAGTACATCGAGCGGCGCTACGGCCTTCCTGCGCGCGTGGGGAGCCTTCCTCAGGGAATCCACGGACTGCGGGACATCGTGGAGTCGCCGATCTACGCCACGGGGATCGGGCTTCTCAAGTACGCGGTGGAGACGCGGGACTTCGTCCCGTCCCGACGCTCCCGCGGCTCCTCCAAGGGGATGCTGGGGAAGATGCTCGGTTGGTTCCGCAAGTTCCTCCGGGGGTGAGCGGGGAATGATGGGGGAGAGCCCGGCCAGAATCATGGTGGTGGGGGTGGGCGGTGGCGGCGGCAACGCCGTGGGCCGCATGGTTCGGGCAGGGCTGGTTGGGGTCGAGCTGGTGGCGATGAACACCGACGCCCAGGTATTGGAGATGATCGAGGCCCACCGGCACCTCCAGCTCGGGGCCAAGCGCACCGGGGGTCTTGGGGCGGGGGGGGATCCCGAGGTGGGGCGGGAGGCGGCGGAGGAGTCCCGCGACGAGATCGCGGACCTCCTCGACGGGCTGGACATGGTGTTCATCACCGCCG
The DNA here is from genome assembly GCA_937921255.1 of Candidatus Bipolaricaulota bacterium. GTDB lineage: Bacteria > Bipolaricaulota > Bipolaricaulia > Bipolaricaulales > Bipolaricaulaceae > Bipolaricaulis. Next base: position 3,437 of record CAKZSO010000038.1, on the reverse strand, counting down.
GGATGGGCGGCGGCACGGGCACCGGCGCGGCCCCGGTCGTCGCCGAGATCGCCAAGGAGCTCGGTGTCCTCACGGTGGGGATCGTCACCCGACCGTTCGCGTTCGAGGGCCTGGCCCGCTCCCAGCGCGCGGAGCGGGGCCTGCAGCAGCTGTCCAAGAACGTGGACGCGATCATCACGATCTCCAACGAGCGCCTGCTCAAGCTTGCTTCCCCCGACATGCCGCTCACGAAGGCGTTCGAGCTCGTGGACGAGGTCCTCCACCAAGGGGTCCAGGGGGTGACCGAGCTCATCACCGTGCCTGGGCTCATCAACCTCGACTTCGCCGACGTCGAAGCCGTGCTGCGTGGGGCAGGGACCGCCCTGATGGGGATCGGGGAGGCCGACGGCGACAACAAGACCCGCGAGGCGGCCCGCAAGTCGATCTCTTCCCCCCTTCTTGACTTCAGTGTCAAGGGCGCGAAGAAGGCGATCCTCAACATCACGGGCGGCGACGACCTCACGTTGGAGGAGGTCACCGCGGCGGCGAGCGCGATTCAGGAGGCCCTGTCGGACAAGGCCGACCTCATCTTCGGTGCCACGATCCGCGAGGGGATGCAGAAGGCCAAGGTGACCGTGATCGCCACCGGGTTCTCCCCGGTCCAGAGCGGCGAGATCATGGACACCGAGGAGGAGGTTGTCCTCGAGCGGCTCGAGCGGGAGGGGATTCGCGACGACTACGACATCCCCACCTTCCTCCGCCGCTCCCGCCGCTCCGAGGGGGCGTAGAAGGCCCACTGGCGCCCGTGCGGGTCCTTCTGGCCTCGGGAGGGGGGCGCTAGGGCGCGAACCGGTGGGTGATGGGGTAGCGCCGCCCGATCCCGAACGCCTTCGGCGACACCTTGATCACGAGGGGGAGCTGCTTTCGCTTGTACTCCGACCTCCGCAGACGGGAAGCCACATCCAGGACTACGTTTCCAAACAGAGGTTGTAGCTCCGCGGGGGGGCGGTTCTCCTCGACGAGGGCCCGCACGAGCGGGTCGAGGAGGTCATAGGGGGGGAGGTCCTCGTCGTCGCGCTGGCCAGGTCGGAGTTCGGCGGACGGGGGGCGGGTGAGGGTCCCCTCGGGGATGATCGGGGGACCCTGGGCGTTGATCAGGCGGGCGAGCTCGTACACCTCGGCCTTGACGAGGTCGCCGATCGGGGCAAGCGCGCCCACCGTGTCCCCGTAGAGGGTGTTGTAGCCCGTGGCAAGCTCGGACTTGTTCCCACAGGAGAGGACCGCGTACCCCAAGGCGTTGGCGAGGGCCATGAGGAGGATCCCCCGGATCCGGGCCTGGAGGTTCTCCGCCACCAGGCCCTCCACGGTGATCTGGGGGGCGAGCGCTGCGCGGAGGGTCGCGAGGATGGCGTCAATCGGGATCTCCACCAGGCGGAACCCGAGCGCCGCAGCGAGCTGGATCGCCTCGGCGCGCGATTCGTCCGCGGTGTACGGGCCTGGGAGGAACGCCCCCAGAACCCGATCGGGCCCAAGCGCCCGACAGGCAAGCGCTGTGACAACCGCCGAGTCCACCCCACCAGAGACCCCGACGACACAGCCGCGGATTCCGTTCTTGGCGAAGTAGTCCCGAATCCCGGTGGTGAGCGCTGCCTCGACGTCGGGCATCCCGTCGGAGGGAGGGGGTTCGATCGGCGGTCCTGCTGTGTCGAACGTGAACAGCCCTTCGGCAAACCGCGGTGCGGAGAGGAGGAAGCGGCCATCGGGGCGAAGGGCGAACGATCCGCCGTCGAACACGAGCTCATCCTGCCCCCCGACGAGGTTGGCGTAGACGAGGAGCGCACCGGAGCGCTCGGCCCACTTCCGCGCCAACGCGTAGCGGAGGCCGGGCTTCCCCCGGAAGTAGGGGGAGGCGGAGACGTTCACGAGGAGGTCCACTCCGGCCGTCGCCTGGGCGGCCAGCACGCCTTCGTCGTACCAGAAGTCCTCGCACACCGAGAGCCCGAGCTGCAGTCTATTCCACTCCAGAACAGCGATCTCCTTTCCTGAGGTGAAGTACCGCTCCTCCTCGAACACGTCGAACGAGGGGAGCCGGTGCTTCGTCTGGTGGCCGACGACTCCCCCCTCAGCGAGGAGGAGCGCAACGTTGTGGAGAGCGGTGGTCCCCCCGAATGCTGCCGCGGAAGGGTCGGCGAGGTTGGCGGGGCGTGTCCCGCCCCGGAGGACGTGCCCGACGATCACCGTGATGTTGCGGCTCGCTTCCACGACTGAAGCGAACTCCCGGGCGGCGGCGTCGAGGAACCCGGCCTGCAGGAGGAGGTCCCGCGGGGGGTACCCGAGGAGCGCGAGCTCGGGGAAGACGACGAGGTTTGCGCCCCTTCTCTTGGCCTCGCCGATCGCGTCGAGGATCCGCGCCCGGTTTGCGGGGAGGTCACCGACCGTGGGGTTGAGCTGGCCGATCGCGATTCTCACGAGGTCTCCATGGGGAAGGTGCCTTTCGTCCGCGGCCGACTACCTGTCACTCCTCACCCGCCGCGGAAGCCGAAAGAGCAGCGCCCTCCTGCCGGGGCTGGGAGGTGAGGCATGCGGTGGGATGGTAAGCCTCGGGCAGCAGGGCGCGAACTCACGGGGTGAGTATAGCCTTCCTCCCGGCCCCCAGCTAGGCCGGTCCTCGGCCCGACTGGCCGCGCGGTTCCCCCGGAACCGAACCTGGCTCAGGACTGTTTCACAGAAGGTGGGGCGATTCTCGATGAAGCGCGGCCACCTCCTTCGGCTCGCAGGGCCCTGCTCCGACCACCGCGCTCCCAGACGACCTCGCCTCCACCCGGAGGCGTCTCAAGGGGCTCTGGCTTTCGGCTCTGCTGGCCCTCGCCATCGCCAGGGTGGGGCGCGGGCCGTGGGGTCAGGGGTTTGGCCGCTGGGCCGGCCGGCGGGGATCTCCCCCGACGGGCAGAACTGGATCCCCATCCCCACGGCGCCGACGACCACCCTAGACCTCTACCTAACCTACCAGCTCTGGAGAAGCTCCAGGATCTGCCTGCGGGTACCCCGGAGGGGGCAAGGTACGTGCGGGTCACGGTTGACCGCTGCGACGTGGACGGCTCCGCCGTGTACCTCTGTGAGGAGTGACTGTGGCCAGCCTCGGGGCGGGGAGGGTCTCTGCCCCGTTCCACTCTTTGTTCCGCTCATCCTCCACGACCACCGGTTCCGAACCGGCGGCGGGAGGGGCGACACCGGGCAAGGTGGCAAGGTGTACATCCGCTGTCAGGGGCATGTGCAGGGGTGGGTTCCCGCGGCTGCCGTTGTTCGCGCTGGAAGTTGTACCCAAGGCCCTGTTCGCCGCCACCCCGTCGACCTACCGCACCCCTTCGTGCCGCCGCCCACCGGCCAGTTCCCTGAGGAGGTGGGACCATGGTGCGCAGATCGCTTCAGGTTCTCGGGCTCCTCGTCCTCTGCGCCGC
>CAKZSO010000037.1 GCA_937921255.1 Candidatus Bipolaricaulota bacterium | reverse complement strand
CAACTCCCGCGCTGTCCGTCCTGCCCGCACCAACTCCACCATCTGCCGCCGAACCTCCGGCGGGTACGGCGGCCGTGTCCTCGGCATCGTCAACACCTCCCGTGCAAGCCTAAGGGTGTCCACGAAACCGGGTCAACTCCACACCCTGTCTTGTCAAACCCCCTCAGGGATCCACGGCGTCGTTGTCAAGAACTCTGGGAGTGCGTTCGGGAAAGGGGGCGTCTGGAAAAGAAAACCCCGAGAACGGACCTGCCACAGGCTATCCAATCTCAGGGTTCTCAGTCGAGTTGTGGGCCTGGATCTACTCACCCACGTGCGCTTCCCTTGCCCACGGGCGTTGGAAGATAGGTTACCGCAGCCGGACCCCCAGGTAGTACGGCCAGATCACCAGAGCGAGGATCGCCTGCCACCACAGAAGCTGCGTGAACGCCAGCGTGAACAGCCACCCCGCGAACCAGAACATCCCCGCGAGTTCTCCCTTGACCTTGATCTTGTCGGCCACGTTCCCTCCTTACGATGCATTGTAGCGACTTGGATCCAGGCGCCAAACTTGCGCTCCTTGGCCCTCATCCGAGGAGGAGCATTCCCGCTGCGAGGGCCCCTGAGGCCAGGAGGACGGCGATCATCCCGCGGCCCAGGGTGAGCCCGGGCAGGGCCGGGCTCGTCCTCTGGAAGAGGCGGTGAAGCCCGTAGCCGAGGGCGACGGTCCCGCCGACCGTCCCCCACTCCCATGGGCTGCGCATGGCGGGGACGAAGGCGAACCCCCACCCACCGAACGCGACGAGGGCGAACGCGAGGGCCACCACCCCCGCCTCGGCGCCCCGTCTTGCGCCGCGGGACCGGAGGAGAGGAACGACCCGCCAGAACGCCGCGGCCGTGCCCAGGGAGAGGGCCACGGCCAGCGCCTTGGCCCAGGAAGGAAGGCCGGCCGACAGGGCGCCCTTGGCGGTGAACCCCGCGAGCGGCGGGAGCCCCACGATCGCCCAGCTCCCCACCACGAGCCCCAACGCCACACCCCACGGGAGGGTTCCCGCGAGCCGGTCGAACGCCCGTTCGCCCCGCTCCTCGATCGCTGCTCCCGCAGATAGGAAGAGCAGCCCCTTGTACAGCCCGTGCGCGACGAGGAACAGCGTCGCCCCCAGTGCCCCTGCACCGCCAGCCCCGAACCCGATGAGGAGGTACCCGAGCTGGGAGACGGTCGAGAAGGCGAGGAACACCTTCAGGTCTCGTTCCCACAGGGCGTAGACGGTCCCGCCGACCCCGGTGAGGAGGCCGAGGACAACGAGGGCTGGCCCAATCAGGAACGCCTCCGAGAGCCGCGCCAGCGCGACCACGCCCATCTTCACCACCACCGAGGACAGAATCACCGAAACGCCGGTTGGCGCGAGCCCGTGGGCAGGTGGGAGCCACAGCCCGAGGAGGAACACCCCCGCCTTCACGGCAGCGCCCGCCACGAGAAGGCTCACCCCCACCGCGAGCGGTGGATGGGAAAGTCTCGGCCCCATCTCTGCGATCTGGACAAGCGACAGGGTCCCGAGCTCCCCGTAGACGAGCCCCACCCCGAGGAGGTAGAGGAGCATCCCCAGGGTGGAGAGGAGGAGGTAGCGGAGCGCGGCCCACGCGGCCCGCGACTTCCGGTCGTAGGCGATGAGGACGACGGAGAGGAGGGAACCGAGGTCGAGGAGGATGAACAGGTTGAACAGGTCCCGGGACAGAACGGTAGCCAGACACGTCCCGACAAGAAGCGTGACCAGCCCGTGGAACGTGGTGGGTCGGTGCCGTTCGTGCCATGTGGCAACAGCATGAACGAGGGGGGCCAGCACCCAGAACGCGAGAGCGAGGGTGTCCCCCGCCACGGGGATCCCCCACGGGCCCCCCCCCACCACCTCGACCGGGAACCCCGGTGCCCAAAAGTGGAGAGAGACCCACGCTCCGATCATCGCCAGGAGGGCGGCGATCCGGCCCGCGCCGAGGATCCCCGCTACCCCACAGGCGAGGTAGACGAGGACTCCGGCGAGCGCCGCCGTCACGCCATCCTCCCTCTCTCGTCGTACCTCATCGCCCTACAGCCCACCGAAGGCGACCAGGCCCGCCACCCCGACCGAGGCCCCAAGCAGGCTCACCACGCTCCAGTCGAAGCCCCAGCGGGGGAGCCCCGGACGGACCCGACTCAACCCGTGGTACAGGCCGTACCCCAAGCCCACGACGAGGATCGCCTCCCCCCACGCCCGTGGGGCGAGGAGATCCCCGGCCAAGACCGTTCCCGCGACCCCGAGGGCCACCACGGCCGCCGCGAGCACGGGGAGGCCGCCCGCGGGGCCCCTCTCCCGCGGTCGAAGCAGGGGAACGAGCTTGGAAAACGACGCGGCGGTGCCGAGGCCGAGGGCGAAGAACGCCCCCTTGGCCCACCCCGGCGCCCCTAGGGCGAGGACCCCCTTCGCGGCGAACCCCGCGAGCGGGGGCAACCCGGCGATCGCGCACGCCCCGACCCCCAGTCCCACGGCCAGGGGGAGGGAGAGGCGACCGGTGAGGAAGGCGATCTGGCGCTGACCGGTCCGCTCGACGGCCTCGCCGGCGGCGAGGAAGAGGAGCCCCTTGAACAGGCCGTGGGCCACCGCGTACAGGAGAGCACCGGTCCCCGCCCCCAGGCCGAGGCCGATCAGCATGTACCCGAGCTGGGACACGGTGTGGAACCCGAGGAACACCTTGAGGTCCTTCTCCCACAGCGCGTAGAGGAGCCCCCCAAACCCGGTCAGAACCCCGAGGAAGAGGAGCACCGTCCCCACCGGGAACGCCTCGGCCAGCCGGGCCAGCGTGACGACCCCGATCTTGACCACGATCCCCGACAGAAGAACCGACACTTCGGTTGGGGCCTGGCCATGGGCCTGGGGAAGCCACAGGCCGAGGAGGAACACCCCGGTCTTCACCGCGGTCCCGGCGAGCAGCAAGCCGACCCCCACCGCCAAGGCCGGATCGGACAGGTTCGGCCCCCGCTCCGCAAGCGCCGAGACGGAGAGCGTCCCCAGCCGCCCGTACACGAGGCCGAGGCCGAACAGGTACAGGGTCAGCCCAACCTCGGTCAGTACGAGGTACTGGAGGCCCGCCCACACCGCCCGCACCCGGCGGCCGGAGGCGATCAGGACGAGGGCGATGAGCGAGGACAGGTCCATGAGCACGTACAGGTTGAACAGGTCGCGAGATAGCGCGCCGGCCAGGCACGTTCCGATGAGGACCGTGGTCAGGGGGTGGAACGCGCTGTCCTTTGCCCAGGCGTGGACGAGGAGGGTCGCGTGGAGGACCAGGCCGAGCGCCCACAGGCCCACCGTCCAGGTGTCGCCGGCCACGGCGATCCCCCACGGAAGGCCTCCCACGAGGACCTCGGGGAACCCGGGCGCCCACAACGCAAACGTGGTCGCCCCTCCCAGCAGGGCCACAAGGGAGAAGGCCCGCGGCGCCCCCACGAACCCGAGGAGGCCAAGGCCGAGGTAGAGGAGGACCCCGCTCAGGGCTGCGGCCACCCGCGCTCCTCGTCCCGCTCCAGGCGCTCCACGTCCTGGGTGTGGCGGTGCTCGGTGAGGAAGATCACGTACACGAGCGCCAGCGCCAGCGTGGCGAAGTCGATCACGATCGCGGTGAGCACCAGGGCATGGGGTAGGGGGTCGGCGGACGGTCCTGGCCCGAGCCCGACGATGGGCGGTCGCGCACCGGGGCGGTGGGCGAGAGCGACGAGGAACAGGATCGCCCCGCTCGCCCCCACGTTCAGGCCGAGGAGTTTCCAGATGAGGTTCCGCCTCACGATGAGGGTCCAAAAGCCAACCCCCACCAACGCGATCGCGAGCGCCACCGCGGCCAGGCCCTCCATCTACACCTCCCCCCGCGAGCTCGCGAACCGGTGGAGGACGACCCACGCCCCGATCGCCACCTCGAGGGCGATGAGGACGTTCGCGGCGACGAGGTACCCGCTCCCGCGGCGCCCCAGGAGGAGGAGCCCCCCGGCCAGGGCGAGGATCGCCACGATCGCCCCGTACTCGGCCCACTCCAAGGCCGGCTCGTGGATCTCCGCGCTCAGCCGCTCCACTCCCTTGGCCAGGGCGAGGAGGAGGAGGGCGGTCCCGAGGATCGCCCCCGCCGGGAACCCGCCGCCCGGGCCGAGGTGCCCGCTCACCGCGACGTACAGGGCGAACACGACGACCGGCCCCAGGAGGAGGTCCGCCGACCGCCGCAGGAGCGGGGTCTCCGCAACCGGAGGGAGGGGGCGTTCCCAGCGCAACAGCCGCAACCCCAGCTTCACCCCGACGATCGTCATCGCGTAGACGAGAATCTCGAACAGCGTGTCCCACAGCCGAACGCCGAGGATGATCGCCGCGACCACGTTCTCCGCCCCCCACTCCGCGGCTACCTCATCCGCCGACGGGAGCTCGGGGCGGGGGAACACCCCGCTCACCCCCAGGGCGAGCAGGCCCGCGAGCGCGAGGAGGGAAAGCGCGGTGAGGACCCTCATCCGATGTACCTCGCGATGAGGCGAGCGAGCTCCCCGCTCCTCTCCAGCTCGGCGAGGAGCGCGTCGAGGGCCTGGCGCACGTCCTCTTCCCCTGGGGCCACGGCGAACCGGAACGCGGCCTCCCCCCCGTCCTTGGTCTCGCTCGGCTGGACCTCGCCCGACAGCACCCACTGGCGCACGTGGAGGAGGTCGGCCACCGCCTCCCCGATCTCGCCGGAGCGGAGGGCGGAGGCGAGCTCGCGGTGGTCCTCGTACGTCACGCTGCTTGCGGGAAGGCAGTCCTGGCACCGGTCCCCGGCCACGGCCCCGCAGGGGCCAGGGCCACAGCGGACGGCCACAATTCGGGTCGGGATGAGGGGGCGGGAGAGGACGACCCCGTCGTCGGTTCGGGGTAGGTAGCCTCCGGCGCCGACGTCGGCCTCGCCCGCGCGGAGGAGCCGGGGGATCTCCGCCCGCGTCACCCACAGGACCTCCACATCTCGGTGGAGCTGGCGGCCGAGCCGGGACAGGATCTCCCACTCCAACCCTGCTACGTGCTCCCCATCCTGGTGGAGGAGGGGCGGGGTCTCGGCGGCAACCACGGTCAGCTTCCCCGTCCGCCGGAGCGCGAGGAGGTAGATGAAGGTCACGAGGCCAAACCCGACTGCGGCCTGGGTCAGGGCGACGTCGGGGGCGGCGAGGAACAGGTACACGCCAGCGAGGGCGAGCGAGTGGGCTCCGACCCCGATCACCCCCCACAGGAGGCGGCGCTGGGTGAGGGCGAACACCGCCAGGGCCAACGTCAGGGCTGAGAGCAGGATCACGGCCATGGTCGTTCCTCGCGGGGCCGCTCGCCCCGAACGAACGCGGCCTTGGCGATGGCGTGGGTTGAGAGCGGCCCGGTGAAGAGGAAGAAGACGATCAGGGCGACGAGAATCCCCCCCGTGGCCGACCACCCGAGGCGCAGGATCAACCCCACTAGGAACAGCAGCGCTCCCCCGATGTCACCGACTCCTGAGGCTTGAAGCCGCTCATAGGGGCCGCGGAAACGGAGGAGCCCAACTCCCCCGAGGAGGAGCAACGCCAGTCCCGCGGCAAGGAAGGCCGTTCCGATCACCGTTGCCCCCGTTCCCCGAACCGGGCCACGAGCACCGTCCCCAGGAACCCGAGCACCGCGTAGGCCAAGGCCACATCGAGGAGGATCCCGTGCCCCGCAAACGCCGCCTCCGCGGCCAGGGCCAGGGTTACCCGCACGTTAAGCGATGCCGCGCCGGTCAGCCGGTCCCACAGGGTTGGCCCGGCCCACAGCCTCCCCAGCGGCGGTAGCGCGGTGAACAGAAGAGCTGCCAAGATGGCGGTTCTCATCCCCACAACCTTACGAGGAGGTTCTCCACGAGCCCCGTTCCCGGGAGGGACGGGCCCGGCGGCCGGTGGAGGCAGTGGACGTACGCCGCGTCCTCCTCGACGAGCAGGGCGATCGTCCCCGGGGTGACGGTGATCGCCCACAGGAGGAGGAGCCTTCCCATCTCCGACCGGGGGCGGATTGGGATCGCGACGATCCCCGACCGGGTGCGGCCGGTGAGGATCGCCCACCCCGTGCGGGCCACTGCCGCGACGACGAGAGCGCTCACCACGCCCGCGAACGCGAGCCACAGGTCGAGGCGGAACCACGCCGCGAGGGGGAAGTCGAGCGGCAGCAGCCCCGCCTTCGCCGCGCCGAGGGTGGCCACGGGGAAGACGGCCCCCACCGTCAGGATCGGCCACGCCGCGCCCCGCCAGAGGAGGACCCACATCCCCCACAGGAGCCCCCCGACCGCGATCCCGCCGATCCACCGCCTCATCGGTGTGAGTATAGCGGACGGTCCCCGCTTTCCCGATCTCGCTCCGGGGCAAGCGGGGGTGGACCGATCTCCAGTGCGCTGCTCCAAGTCGCTACAATCAACTCCGATGCCTCGGCTCATCGTGGTAGCGGCCCTGCTCATCGCCTCCCTCTCCGGGGTGGGCGAGGTGGTGCGGTTGTCGCTCGACGGGACGGTGAACCCGGCCACGAGCGGCTACATCGTGCGGGGGCTGGGGGAGGCGAACCGAACCGGCGCGTCCCTTGTTGTCCTCGTCCTCGACACCCCGGGCGGCCTCGACACGGCGATGAAGGAGATCGTGGAGGCGATCCTCGCCTCGCCCGTTCCGGTGGTGGTCTGGGTCGGGCCGGCGGGGGCGCGGGCCGCGTCGGCAGGGACGTTCATCCTCGTCGCCGCCGACGTGGCGGCGATGGCCCGCGGGACGAGCACTGGGGCCGCCCATCCGGTGGCGATCAGCGGGGAGTCGGCGAAGGAGGGCGACCCCACCGTTCAGAAGGCGGTCAACGACGCCGTGTCCCGGATTCGGTCCGTGGCCGAGTTCCGGGGGAGGAACGCCGACTGGGCTGAGCGCGCCGTGCGGGAATCAGCCACCGTGACCGCCACCGAAGCCCTCGACCTCGGGGTGATCGAGATCGTTGCCGACTCGTTCCCCGCCCTCCTCTCTGCCCTCGACGGTTACCGGCTCCGGGATGGCCGGGTCCTCCGCACGGCCGGGCTCCCGGTGCGCGAGGTCGAGATGACCCTCCGAGAGCGGCTCTTTTCCTACCTTGCCGACCCCAACCTCGTCTACATCCTCCTCCTCCTCGGGATCTACGGCCTCATCTACGAGTTCTTCACCCCGGGGATCGGGATCGGCCTGGTGGGGGGGGGGATCTCGCTCCTCCTCGCCCTCCTCGGATTGCAGATCCTCCCTATCAGTCTGGTTGGGGTCGGGCTGATCCTGTTCGGGGTCCTCCTGATGGTCCTCGACGTGTTCACCCCCACGGACGGGATCCTCACCACCGGGGGAGTAGTGAGCCTTCTGATCGGTTCGTTTTCGCTCTTTGAGCTCGAGGGGACAGCGCTCCGGCTGTCGTGGATCACGGTGGCCGCCACGGTGGGGACGCTGACCCTGCTTTTCCTATTCATCGCCTCGAAGGGACTTCTCGCCCAACGGAGGAGGCCCCGCCCTCTGACGACGATGGTCGGGCTGGAGGGCATGGCCAAGGACGACCTCGCTCCCGAGGGGTGGGTCCTGGTGAAGGGTGAGTACTGGCGGGCTCGGGCGGAGGGGGAGCCCGTGCGCGCCGGGGATCGGATTCGGGTGGTCGGGCAGGAGCGGTCCCGCCTCACTGTCCGCCGCCAGGAGTAGCGTTCTGCACCCTTTTCCCCTCCAAGGAGCAGGAAGGAAGGCAGCGCCTCTCCCTGGGGGAGAGGGCCGGGGGCGGGGTCTCTAACGGTTTCCTAGTCGAGCCGTAGTCAGTCCTTCTCTTCGTCTTCGGCGAGCCAGTCCTTGATGTGGGATTTGATCTTCTTCTCGATCCGCTCTCCAAGCTCGTCCCAGTCCAGGTCCTTTTCCGCCCCGACCCAGCGAGCAAAGCCGCTCTTGATCTTGCGCTCGATGTCGTGGCCCAGGTCCTCTCTCCGGCGCTCGTGGAACCACGCCCGGCGGAACTGCCACCGGACGGCGATCCCGGTCCAGGCGAAGAGGAGGATGATCGTGAACCACAGCCCGCAGGTCTGAAGGTAGGAGAGGGGCTTGGCGAGCTCGAGGTGCCCGGCGACGATGCTGTTCCAAAGCATCATGATGACCCAGGAGAAGAAGAAGAACGCCGCGACTCCACCTCCGGCTACGATCCTTGTCAGTAGTCTCATCTCGAGTCCACCTCCATGGAGCGATCCGCGATCATTCTACCCACACCCAAGGAGCAACGCTGCCCATCCCACCCGACTAGCGTTTCGTCGGGGGCGAGCTCCGACGCTGGGCCTGGACCTCGCGCTACTGCGGGCGCGCCGGCCCGGCAATCGTGTGGCCGCCAAGGTAGGCGAGGAGCCGCGCGAACGCGTCCCGGATCGCCGGGTGCCGGAGCGGTAGGCCGTTCCGTTCCTTCCAATATCCAAGGATGTGGAGGGCCTTCGCCTTCGCGTCGTAGCGGCCGTCGAACCGGCCCACGAACCGGTTTCGGTGGAGCACGGGGAGCACGTAGTACCCGAACGTGCGCTGGTCAGGCTTCTTGTACACCTCCCACGCGTAGGCGAACCCCCACACCTTGGCCAGGGCGTCGCGGCACCACAGGAGGGGATCAAGGGGAGCGATCATCTGGGCCTGATCGTCGAACGGGACCTCTTCTGCCGTGCGCAGAACCTTCGCCGCGTCGGGTCGGGCGTAGAACGGGGTGCGCACCCCGTCCACCTGAACCAAGGCCAGGTCTCCCTGTTCGACCATCCGTTGGGGCAACCCAGCGCTGCGGGCCTGACGCAGCGACATCCACGTCTCGGCCGCCCCGCCCGCGGGAAGAAGCCCCACCGTGTCCACCCGTTTCCGCAGCAGATGGCGGAGGAACTCCTCCCAGCTCGGGGTGGCCTGGGAGAGGATTCGTCGCGGGACGACCCGCTCTGTGAGGTCGAAGTACCGGCGGTAGTTCACGCGATGAGAGACGGAAAGTTGGCCCCGGTTCCACAGGACTTCAAGCGCTGCCCCCGCGGCCTGGGTCGTCTTCCACCCCCGGTGGGCGCCTTGAGCGACTTCCAGCTTCTTCAGTTCAGCTGTCGACAGGGGACCGTGCTCCCGCACCGCCGCGATCACAGCTTCCTTGGCGCCCGGATGGTCGCGGTCGAGGCGCTCCTCACGGTGCCGTTCCCACCGCTCTCCGCCCGCGTCCATCAGGGCCCGGAAGTGCGGGAACTCCTCGATCGGGATCGCGCACAGCATCTTGTCCCAGTACTCGAACCCGAGGCGCTCCTCGTGGACGAGGTCGAGGAACATCCCGGGATGGGTCCCATCCACGCGGGCCTGGAGGACGAGGTCGTGGTTTCGGCCGAGGATGGGGAGCGGGTCGAGCTGCACCGCCCGGAGGTCCCGGAACGCTTGGCGAATCCCCTCCTCCCCCTCGGGGTAGCGCTTCCCGTGGAGCCCCACCGCGGCGAGCTGGAAAAGGCGCGCCTCGTCCCTCGTCCAGTTCAGGACCATGTTGGTCACTCTACCCACGGTCTGGCGCTGTCGCCACTGCCCCTCTTGGGCAGAGAAGAGCGTATGTCCTATACTGGTGTGCCCTGATTGGGTGGAACAATCGCTGCTGGCGTGTGGCCAGGAAGAGGTGGAGGTAGGGTATGAAACGTGGAGCATGGGGGATGGTTGCCGGAATGGTGGCGGGTTGGGCGGCCCTCGCCGGCCCGGCGGTCGAGGCGCTGCGGCCGGAGATCGCGCTGAGCATGGAGGCCGACGGGTTCGTCCGGGTCCGGTGCGGGGTGACCCCTGTTGGCCCGGCGGGGTACGTCGAACGGCTGGCCGAACTCGGCGGGTCGCTCGTGCCGCAGGGCGGATCGTGGCGCATCGTCGCCTCGTTCTCCGAGGTCCTGACCCTCGATCCGGGAGCGGAACGGACGTTCCTGGACTGGCGGATCTGGCTCCCAACGGGATCCTACACCCTCACCTGGGGCGATCCCTGCGAGGGTCAGGCCGTCGCTTCCTTCTCCGTTGCCCAAGACGAGGGGGGAAGGAACGTGCTCCTCGCCCCGCGGGGGTTCCTGGACTCACTTCACCCGGTCGCGGTACCGGTGGCCGACGAGCCGGCGTGGCTCGGGGACCCGGAGGCCCGCCGCGCCGCGGCGTGGGCCCAAGCCTCTCTTGCCGAAGACCTGGCCGTCTGCGCACGAAGGATCAAGATCGTCGAGGTTCTCGCCCGCGACTTTGCGGACACGAGCCTCGGGGTGCGCGAGCCGGGGATGATGTACGCCCAGATGATCACGTCGGGGTACGTGGTTTGCCTGAGGCTGGTGGATCGGGAGTTCGAGTATCGGGTGGCGGGAGACCTCCTGGTACGTGTTCCCGACGTTCCTTCCGGGCAGGTTCCTGACGACGTGTGGGTTGTCCGCGTGTACGCCTACCACGCCGGCGTGGATTCCCTCCTCCACGGCCACACGGCGTGCAGCCCGGATGCGGTGCTGCCTTTGGCCCGGTGGGTACCGTTCGATGCCCCACCCCTGGAGGCGTCCGTGCGGCTTCTTTTGGACCCCCCGCTCGCTCCCTGGGAAACCGAGGTGGGCTACTCCTCAGAGTTCCCGCTCCCCGGTGTCCGTTTGGAGGCGGTGTACGCCGAGGACGGCGTGTTGACGCTGGTCCTCGCTGATCCGGAGCACAGGACTTCGGGCGGGGCGTGCCGCACCGCAATCCTGCGCGCCCAGATCGAGAAGACGGCCCTCCAGTTCCCCGAGGTCGAGGAGGTGCGGATCCTCCCGCCGGAGGTCCTCCAGCCGTAGAACGGCAGACGACGGACGCGCGCCTGGTGAGGATCGCCCGCAGGGCCTCCCGATCCGCGGGGGAGATTGGATCTCCGCGGCATCGGCGGGGGCGCTGTTCGCCGAGCTCATCGCACGGAGCCGAACGACCTTCGGCCGCGGGTCTCGCCTCGAACCACTCGCCGAAGGTGGCCTGGGGCTACTCGCCCGGACCGCGGTGGAGCGTGAGCTGGAGGGTTAGCTTTCCCAACGCAATCTCGAACGAGACGAACCCACTGCGGAACGTGAAGCCATCGGCGGTCCACAGGGCGAGATCCCGCTCCCGCGCGAGGGCGGGCGCCCCGCCGGGGGCGCTCAACTGGAAGGAGACCCCGGCGGTGACGTTCACCGGACCGAGGCCGCTCCTGAGCACGACGGTGTGGCTGCTCACCTCGAGCGAGGCGGGATCCCACGAGCTGGTGAGGCGCCAGCCGGAGCCGGCCAGGTGGAGGGTGAAGGTATGGGTCATGGAGGCAGTGCCTGAGGTGAACGTGAGTCCCGACGTCCACTGACCCGAAAGATCCAGGGCGAGAGCCGTTGAGCCCGCCAGGAGCGCTGCCATGCCGAGAATCCATGCCTTGCTCATGCCGCCTCCTTTGAACCCATCATAGCATGGAGGAGCGAGGCCGGCGAGGTAGCGCTCCCCTGTCGCCTCCCCTGGCCAGCTTGGAGTAGACTGCGCAACGGAGGTGAAGGTTTATGCCCAAGATCTTTATCGTCGCCCTGGCCCTGCTGCTCGCAGGCGGGTCGGCGTTCGCGGTGCAGCCCGAGGACGTGGTCCTTCCCGAGTTCCTGGCCGGCACGCTCGGCGGCTACGCGGGGGCGGTGATCGGCGCGTACACCCTATCGTGGGCGTTTGCTGCCGGCGCCACGGGCTGGGATGCCCTCGGTCGGGCGATCTTCGGGGCGTTCCTCGGGTTCACCGGGGGCACGGTCGTGGGATCGAGCCTGGGGGTGATCGTGGCTGGATCGCTGTTGGGGATCGACGGCAACATCGGCCTGTGCTTCCTCGGGGCAGCGGCAGGGACAGGGGTTGGGTTCGGGATAGGAATCGCGTTCAACATCTCCGAGACCGTCCTTCCCCTCACCCCCCCGATCGCCGCAGCCGGGGCCACCGTTGGGTTCAACGTCGGGGCACAGTCCCGCAAGTAGGAGAGATCCATGATCGCCCCTACAGTTGTCCCCCGAATCCGGCGGTGGTCGGTGGCGATCGTCGTCCTGGGGGGCGCGGGACTCTCTGGAACCGCCTCCCCTGCCGAGATCGCGGCCCGCGCCCAGGCAATCGTCCGTGCCTACGCCGAGCAGGTCGAGCGCGAGATCGGGCCGGTGCGGTACGTTCCGACGGTCCGCGATCTGAACACCCCCGCCCGGGCCAACCTTGGGTTCGCCGCCCTGCTGCGGGACCTACGGTAGGGAGGGAAGCAGCTCCGAACACCGCGCGTACAATCGGCACCGGGACCGAGGGCGCTTGGCCCCGGGCCAAGGAGGCGTCATGCCGACGCACACGAAGAGCAGGTGGAGGCTTGGGTTGCTGGCAGCAGCGGCTGTTCTCGCCCTGGGGAACACCGCGGGGTGGGGTGCGGAGCCCGTTCAGGCAATGATCGAGATCGCGAACACCGCGGACCCCGTGCTTGTTGGTGCCCTGGTGTACGAGTTCTCGGCGGTCGTGTTCATGAGGGACGCGGCCTCGATCTCCATTCGCTCGTTCTATCCGTTCCTGGTGGTGACAGCGGGGCAGAAGCGCCAGCTCGGGCCGTTCGAGCTCCAGGAGACCCCTGACAGCCTCATCCTCATCGGTCGCAAGGGTCCCCCCGGACCGACGATGGACAGCCTGGCGGTGACGATCAGTCCGCTCGTCCCAGGCCTCGCGCACGAGGAGGGGACCCTCCGGATCACCGTCTGGTGGGGCGATGAGCGTCTGGACGAGGGGACCGTCCTCACGGGGTACCTCCTCGCGGTGCGCCAGTTCTGGTGCTCGCGCAGCGAAGGGCCGCTGTACCTTCTTCAGACGGGCGAGTTCAATCCTGGACTGGAGGGCTTCTATGTCCTCGTGGGAGGGCCGCGCTGGCTGTGGCTTGAGGATCCACTTCTCCAACCCCTGGTCGGAGCGAACGTCCGGGTCCGGGGGAGGCTCATCCCGGCCGGGGAGGACGTCTCGATCTCTGTCGATCGGTCCGTAACCTACCCCCTGCCGGCCCTGATCGTCGAGGCGATCAACGAGGTCGAGCCCTACGAACGCTGCGGGCTCTGAGAATCCGTGGGGAACCTCGACGAGAGGCCGGGGCAGCTTCGCGCTCTCGTGCGGCCCTGGTACGAGAGCGTGGCCCACCCGGCGGCAGCTCAGGAGAAGGTGCTGGAACGGCTCCTCGCGGTCTACCGCGAGACGGGCTACGGCCGGGAGCACGGGGCGGGGTCGGTGGGGAGCCTCGCCGACTACCGGAAGGCATTCCCGATCGCCACCTACGACGACTACAAGCCTCTCATCGGACGGGTAATGGCGGGAGAAGTCGACCTCCTGTTGACCGAACCGCCGATCGGGTGGGCGATCACCCGTGGCACCACGAAGGGCGAGGAGAAGTTCATCCCGATGACCCCGAGCGACCTCCGGATGCGCGTCGCCGCTGGGCGGGCGATGGTCAACTACGCGCTCGAGACAGGACGGTTCGACCTCTTCCAGGGCGTGAACTTGAACCTCAACTTCCCATCTGTGGTGGGGACGGTGCGGGTGGGGGACCGCGAGGTCGAGTACGGCTACAGTTCGGGGATCTACACCAAGCACGTCTCCCGCGAGACCCCGATCCGGTCCGTGCCGGCGCAGGAGGAGATCGACGCCTTAGGTGGCGGGAAGACAGCTCGCGACTGGAACGCTCGGTTCGAGCTCGCCTACGCGAAGTGCAAGGACGAGAACGTGACCCTCGTCGGCGGGGTGGCCCCGACGGCGATCCGGTTCGGCCGGTGGCTCAAGCGGGCCCACGACGTGTACCCCAAGGAACTCTGGAAGGTCCAGATCATGACCCTGGGGAGCGTCCCGGGGATCAACACCCGCCTCGCCCCGGCCCTCCGCGCTCTCTACGGGAAGGCCGCGATCCGAGAGATCTACGGCGCGACCGAGGGGATGTTCGGTCAGCAACGGGACGAAAGGAGGGCGTGGGTCCCCAATTACGACCTGTTCCTGTTCGAGGTCGAGACCGGCCGGGGCCGGGTGAAGCTCCTCCACGAGATGAAACGGGGGGAGATGGGGAGCCTCGTCGTGTCGACACCGATCCTCGCCCGGTACAAGATCGGGGACCTTATCCTCGCCGTGCGACCGCCGTGGTTCCGCTGCATCGGCCGCGACCGGCCGTGGACGCCGCTGCGGTACCTGTGGGACGAGCTTTCCACCCTGAACCTCGGCCGCCTGTAACCCGACAGGCTCTCACCGCTGAGGTCGCAAAGGGCACAAGGACCGCGTCGCCCGTTGTCCGTTATCCACGGTCCGGGGTTGGCAGAGCGTTGTTCAGCCGTCGCTGACTGAAGTTCGGGGTCCTTTGCCTCTGCTTTCGCCCCACGGGAGCGTGACGGGTGAACCGTTCCGCCGCTGGCCTCGGCGGCGAGGGACGGCCCGCTCGGTCTAGCGGCGGAAGAGGACCCCCCGGAGGAGGATCGAGACCCCGACCACGATCAGGATCGTTGGCCAAACCACGTCCCAGCCCACCACCTCGTGCAGGCCGACACCGATCAGGACCACTCCCACGATGAGCGCCCCGAACACCGCCCGCCGGAGCGATGGGATGAGGAGCCGGAGCAAGGCCCCCGCGATCACAACCGCCCCCGCCCCGGCGAGGATCACCGACCACGATCTGAGCCTGGGCAAGCCCCACTCCTCAAATAGCCTGGTCAGGAAACCCGTGTTTGCGGCGAGGAGCACCAGCCCCGCCCAGATGAAGATACACGCCCACACAAACGCACCCACCGGGTCGTGGCGCCACTTCTCGTCCCAGCTCTTCTCCTGTTTCTCGTGGCGCTTCTCTTCCTCTTTCTCTTCTTCCTTCTCGCCCCGCGGTCGGTCGGACACAGCTGCCTCCTCTTGTGGCAAGGACCATTGTAGCCATCTGTCTTGGGTGAGGCCTACACAAGCGCTGTCTCGCGCTCCGAACGGAGCATAGCGCCGGGCGTCATGCCCGACGACGGGTGACAGGTTCGCCACCTGGGGGGGTCGGGCCGAGGTCGCGGCCGTTCAGAGCGAACCACAGGGTGCCCGCCGCTCCGAACCCGAACGCGGTGAGGAGGTTCACCTCCGGTCGCACCGACCACAGGAACGCCCCGCCGAACGCAGCGGCGGACACGATCACGTCCCGCAGGAGGTAGTACAGGCCGAACATCCCCGCCTTCCTCCCCTCTGGAGCGAGGTCCATGATCAACGCCTTGCGTGTGGGCTCCCCGAACTCCTTCAACCCCCGCAGGACGAACGCCACCGTGAGCATCCCGAACGAACGAGAAAAGAGAAGCAGCACCGGAAACAGGGTGAAGAAGGCGAACGTGGCAACGACGAACGGTTTCTTCTGCCCCCGGTCCGCGAGGTACGCGACCGGGATGTAGACGAGGATCGCTGTCGCCATCTCGATGGACCGCAGGATCCCAAACTGAAGCGCGGTGACCGGGCCGGGCGCGGCGGCCGTCCCCACCGCCCACACCACCACGAACGCGTACGGGATCTGTTCGCAGAACCGGACCAGGATGTCGGCGACCAGGAGCTGCCGCAGGTCCCCGCTCATCTCCTTCCACAGCCGAAGCGGGTTTCCCTCGGCCTGAGCCGCCCTCGGTTCGCCCGGCTTTCGGTCGTCCTCGATCAAGACCTGCTGCAGGATCGCGGCCACGAGGGCCAGGACGAGCGCCGCCACGAACGCCAACCGCACCCCGAGCTCCACCCCCCAGACCCCGATGAACGCCCCCCCCACCATCGGCCCGAGGGCCATCGGCACCCGGCGGACGAGGGAGTGAAGGGAGACCCCCATCGTCCGCTTGTCCTTGGGCAGGGCGCGGGCGACCAGGCCCATCGTTGCCGGGAGGGAGATCGCCGTCCAGGAAAGGAAGAGCACCGCCCCGGCCAGCACCGCGGGCCACGCTGGGACGAGGACGACGACGAGGAACCCCACCATCGAGAGCAGGTTGAACAGGAGCAGGGCGCGCTTGGTGCCCAGGCGATCGGCGAGGTACCCGCCGGGGAACGCGTACAGGGCCCCGAGGAGGTTGTCCATCCCGTTCAGGAATCCCACCGACAGGAAACCGCCACCGAGGGCGAGGAGGTAGAGGGGGAGGAACTGCTCGGCCATGTGCTCCCCCATCCCAACGAGGACGGCCATCGCCAGGAGCCCGACGATGCTCCGCCTCAGCCCAAGGAACTCCGCGATCCGACCGACCTCGCTCCCTGCCCGTTTCACCGAGCCAACTCCTTTCTCTACCCGATCTCTGCCCTCATGGCCGCGCTGGAGCAGCCCTCTCGATGCGCACGATGGGGTTCAGTCACGCTGAGATGCCTGAGCAACCCCCTGCACAAGGTTCTCCGCGACCTGCACCCGGTTGAGGTACCGGTACAGCCCACCCTGCGCGATCAGCTCGTCGTGCGTTCCCTGTTCCACGATCTTTCCGTTCTGAAGGACGACGATCTTGTCCGCGCGGCGGACGGTGGACAGGCGGTGGGCGATCACGATCGTCGTCCGGCCCTCCATCAACCGCTCCAGCGCCTGCTGGATGAGGAGCTCGGTCTCCGTGTCCACGGATGAGGTTGCTTCGTCGAGGATGAGGATCGGTGCGTCCTTCAAGACGGCGCGGGCGATCGCCAGGCGCTGCCGCTGGCCGCCGGAGAGCTTCACCCCGCGCTCGCCGATCACCGTGTCGTACCCTTGGGGAAGCTCGGTGATGAAGTCGTGGGCATTGGCCACGCGCGCCGACTCAATCATCTGTTCCTCGGTGGCATCGGGACGGCCGAACAGGATGTTTTCGCGCACCGTGCCGTGGAACAGGAACACCTCCTGGAGAACAATGCTGATCTGGCGCCGCAGGCTGTCGAGGGTTAGGTCGCGCAGGTCGTGCCCGTCCAGGGTGATCGTCCCCGCGCAGACGTCGTAGAACCGGGGGATGAGCATCGCGAGGGTGGTCTTCCCCACGCCCGTTGGACCGACCAGGGCCACCAGGGAACCTGGGGCGATGTCGAGGTTGATGTTCTCCAGGACCATGTTCCCCACGCTGTAGCGGAAACTGACGTCTTGGAAGCGGACCGCTCCCTTCGCCCGCCCTGGGAACTCAACCGCGGTGGGACGTTCAGCCACATCCGGCGCCTGGTCGAGCAACTCTGCGATGCGTTCGGCCCCGGCCAGGGACTGCTGAATGCTCTCCCAAACGTTGCTGAGCGCCCGCACGGGTTGGTAGAGGAGCTCCAGGTACAGGAAGTAGGCGACGAGGTCGGCGATGGGAAGGGTCCGATCGAGCACCAATCGCCCGCCAAAGTAGATGAGGACGATTGTTCCCATTGCAGAAGCGAACTCGACCGATGGGTGGAACACGGCCATCAGCCGCAGTGCCCGCAGGAGGGAGTCGCGGTAGCGGACGATGCGGCTCCAAATCCGGTTTGCCTCCGCATCCTCCCGGGTGAAGGCTTGGATCTCGCGGATCCCGGACAGGTTGTCGTTCAGGGCGGCGTTGAGCTCCCCGAGCTCGACCTGGCGCTGGCGAAATGCGGGCCGCACGTAGCGGGCGAATCCCTGCATCGCCAGGAGGATGAACGGGATGGGGATCATCGAGAGCAGGGCGAGCTGCCAGCTCAGGCGGACGAGCACCGCGGTGACGCCGGCGAGCATGAGTACGTTCACGAGCACGTCCGGGATTGCGTGGGCCACAAGCTGCTCGAGGAGATCGGTGTCGTTCACCGTGCGCGACATGAGCTGGCCGGTCTGCTTGTCCTCGTAAAAGCGCAACGAGAGCCGCTGCAGATGGCGGTAGACGTCGCGCCGAATATCGGCCACGACGTGCCATCCGGCGACGTGGGCGGCATACGAGCGGACGAACTGCATCACGGCACGCAGGATGTAGACCCCGAGGGCAAGCAGGGCGAGCCGGGCCACGATGCGAAGCGCGTCCGGGCTTGCTGCGGGGTCGGTGACCGTGGCGACCATCGTTCGGATGAGCCACGGGGCAACGAGCTGGATGCCGACGAGGGCGAGCATGCTGACGATCGTCAACGCCAGGGCTACCTTGTACCGTTTGGCGTAGCGAAAGACTGATTTGAGCGGTCGCATATCGCTCCTTTGCTCCCGAGAGCCGGGGATTGTAGCGCGAAGCGCCGTGTCCCTCTCGGCTCACGGGCGGAGAGATGCCCCTGAGGGGAGGGGAAGAAATGGACCCAGAATCTGTGCTAGACTGCGGCGTAGACGGTGACCACGGAGAGCTCCGAGGTGGCCGTCGGGAGCCGGTTCAGGGGGGTGCGATGGGACCCAAGGCGTTCGAGACCGATACGATCGGGACGGCAGAGGGCGACCTTCAGATCATCTTCCTTGGCCACGGGCCGCTCCTGTTCACGTTCCGCGGGCGGCGGATCTGCGTGGACCCGTTCAGCCGCGTTGCCGGCTACGCGATTCTGCCCAAGGTCGATCTCATCCTGATCACCCACGAACACCGCGACCACCTTGACCCGGAGGTGCTGGGGCCCGTCCGCACCTCCGCGATCGAGATCGTCTGCACCGAGCTCTGCCGCGGAAAGGTCGAAGGCGGCATCGGGGTGCGCAACGGGGAGGCGGTTGTGGCCTCGGGGCTGAGGATCGAGGCGGTCCTCGCGTACAACCTCGTCTACCGCCGCGACACGGGCAAGCCGTTCCACCCCCGCGGGGAAGGCAACATCTACCTGATCGAGTTTGGGAACGTGCGCGTTCTCATCGCCGGGGATACAGGAGACGTTCCCGAGCTCAAGGCCCTGTGGGGAGTTGACATGGCGTTCTTGCCGATGAACCTCCCTACACGATGACCCCGGAGTATGGTGGCCGAGGTTGCCGCCTCGATGAGACCGCGCATCCTCGACCCCTACCACTGCGGGACGAGCGACACGTCCTGCGTGGTGGAGCTTCTCAAGGATCACCCCGAGACCGAGGTGCGGATCCGAAGGCTGGCTTGAACAGCCTGAAGCACGAGCGTACTGCACGAGCGAGTGTAGTCCGCATCACGTACTCCGCGATGCCCTCTCGCTACAATGGCACCGAGGCGATGACCGCATGAAACAGGTGGCTCTGTTGGTGCTTGCGGGTTTTGTACTGGGCGGGGGGCCAGTGTGGGGGCAGTGGGTCCAGTCCTGTCCTTCGCCGTCGTGGTGTCCCCCTCCGCCTTGTTGTCCTCCTCCACCGCCCGAGCCCTCGTGCTATGAGGGGTTCTGGGTTGGGGAGCCGATCGTGATCGAGGTGGTTGTCCCCACAGGCCGCAGTTGCTGCTGCCCGGTTACGCTGAAGATCACGGGTTGGTCGGTGGAGGCGTTGGGTGGAGGGGTTGTGCACGAGCACACGTATCGCACGCCGGCGAGCGCAACCACCTTGATCTTGTGGCACCAGAAAACGTCTGATGGCATTCAGGTCTCACCTGGTTTCTACCTCATTACGGTTAGGACGTCGGATGGAAAGGCTCTTCGATCCTACGTTAGGATTGCGGACAGGTCGTACTGCCGCTCTTCCCTCTGCACACGGCCCGCCAAGCCGTGCGGCGTTCCCATTTGCGATCCTCACCTCAAGCTCTCTGCGCTACCTGTGATTGGGCCGTGCTGTGATCTCTGCTGCGACCCGTGCTGTCTCCAGCCGTACTACATCATCGGTGGAGGGAGGTAGAAGGATCCGATCAACTCCGATCGCACATGGTCCTCGGACGGGGCCCGCCCCGACCCGAGGGACTTGGCTGGGGGCCGACAACTCTTGGCCTCCGGTCACGGTGTCCGTCGTTGGCTGCAGCTACCGATCAGGACATCCCAGTTCGAGGAGACTTGAGATGGCGAAGTCGTTGGACATCCGCAAGGACAAGAAGAAACCCCCGCAGAAGACGCTGAAGGAGAAGCGCGCGGCGAAGAGGGAGAAGCGGGAGAGCAAAGCCTAGTCGCAGCCCGAGGGTACGACCTCGGTGCGGAAGGGAGTGGGCGCTCAGACCCTGTTCTACGGGCAGGTCGCTTGAGAACGCAACTCGCTCCTTAGATCTCGACAACGGATGCTCGGGCTGAGCTTCCGCCACGCGGTGCCGGACCACATGCGGAGGCAGTTGTGTGCCCTACGAGAGCACGACTCGCACAAGACTGTTGTCGGAGAGGCAACGCCCTACTTGACCCGCAGCCTCACACCGGTGAATTCCCCCTGCTGCCCCTGGGGGATGAAGCAGGTTATTCACACCGCTGCCAGGCCATCGTCGGCAGTGACGAGGTCATCGCCCGTGATCGGGAAGGTGAGCACGCGCCATTCCGGACCCGTCCAACCTTCGGCCGGTCGCTCATCGAGGATCGTCCGGTAGGATCCGTCGAGGTTCGTTCGGTACACCCGAACTCGGGTGATCCGCGTGAGGTCTCCCCACGCCTTGAACGAGAATGCAACCTCAACGAGTTCCACCGGATCAGCCGCAACGATGCCCAGCAGAGCTAGCGGGAAGACGATCTCTTTCTCCCCATCCTTCATGGAGTGGATGCTCACGTCGCCTTGGCCCCAGTGCTTCAGGTACGCCTCTTCGGTTGCTCCGTGGAGTACCCCATAGTTTCCCGGCACGAAGAAGTGGCTGTCCCGGGAGTACGGCGGGGCGGCACCAATTGTGGCCATCGCCCTTCACAGAGCGGCCAATCCCACTCCGAGCGTGTACTCGATTGGCTTCCCCATCTTGCGAGCTCGATCACTGAACATCGGCGCAGCCCTCCTTTCGATTTGGAACAACGACGACGGTCGCCACTGCGGGTCGTCGCGGGAAGGTTGTCAAATGAGATCACCCCGCTGACGCTGGCGAGTACTTCGCTCGATCCTAACCAGGAATGGATGAGAAGTTGGGTTGGTAGCCTGTGCCAGGCACCCTGCGAGAGAGTGGGTTTTCCGGACGTTGTCTTCTGAAATGACCAGAAGGAGGCGACTCCCAGGGAGGTGCTAGGGCGGGAGGATTCGAACCTCCGAATGGCGGCTCCAAAGGCCGCTGCCTTACCGCTTGGCTACGCCCTAGTTGCCAGACGAGCATAGCCCCGCACTGCACAGGCGACAAGGGTTTGTCCGCCGGGCGCCATCGCGTAGACTCCGGCGATGGCCCCTGGTCCGTCGCCGCATCCATCGCTCGCGGAGCGCCCGTGACGGTCCTGTTGTTCTCCCTTCTCGGCTTCGCACTGGGATCGCTTCCGTTCTCGGTCTGGTTGGGAAGGATCGGGGCCCGGGATGACATCCGCCGCCACGGCGACGGGAACCCTGGCGCTGCGAACGCCTGGCGCGCCGGTGGGTGGCGGATTGGCCTCCTCGCCCTCGTCCTCGACGTGACCAAGGCTGCTCTGCCCGTGGCGCTCGCCCGGACGCTTGGGGACATGTGGGGGTGGGCACTACTTCCCGTGGCCATCGCTCCCCTCCTCGGCCACGCCTTCTCGCCGTGGCTCGGCTTCCGGGGCGGGAAGGCGGTTTCGTCGACCTTCGGGGTGTGGTCCGCCCTCACGTACTGGGTGGTCCCGACCGTGCTCGGCCTGTCGTTGGCCCTCCTCCGGACGGTGCAGGTGGTGGATGCGTGGACGGTGGTCCTCTCGTTCCCCGTGGTGGCTCTCTTCCTCCTCCTCGGCGGGACCGAGCCGTGGATTCTCGCCACCTTGGGGGCGAACTGGGCCCTCCTCGTCTGGACACATCGCCGCGACCTTCGCTCACCGCCGCGGTGGCGCTCGAGAAAGGGATCCGCGTGAACTTCCTCGTCTCCCACGAGTGGAGCCTCGCCGTGTTCATGGGAGTGCTCACGGCAATTGCCCTCACGAACCTCTGGGCCCTCCGCCGCCTCGGGCGCCACCCCCCCCCGAGCTCCCTTCCCCCCGTGTCCATCCTTGTCCCAGCCCGGAACGAGGAACGGAACATCGTCCCCTGCGTGGAGTCCCTCCTCCGGCAGGACTACCCCGAGTTCGAGGTGGTCGTCCTCGACGACGACTCCCACGACAATACCCCCACCCTTGTGGCCGACCTGGTCGCGAGGGCCGGAGGGAAACTGCGCGTCCTCACGGGGGCCCCCGTGCCCCCAGGGTGGCTTGGCAAGCACTGGGCCTGTGACCAGCTTGCCCGGGCCGCCCGCCACGACGTCCTCCTGTTCGCCGACGCCGACACCGTCCACCACGCTTCGACCCTCCGGGAGGCCGTTGCCGCCCTTCTGGCCTCGGGAGCGGGGGGCCTGAGCCTCATCCCCCGCCAGGTCGTGGGAAGCGCCGGCGAGGCTCTCGTGATCCCCCTCATCCCTTGGGTCATCCACACCTTTGTCCCATTCCTTCTCCCGCGCACGGCGGCCACGGCGGTGGGGCAGTTCATGCTGTTCCGGAGGGCGGTCTACGACGCGATCGGCGGCCATGCCGCGGTCCGGGCGGAGGTGGTGGACGACCTCGCCCTGGCCCGCAACGTGCACCGGGCAGGCCTTGGCTGGGCGTTCCTCGACGGATCTGGGCGCGTCACGACGCGGATGTACCGAGGGTGGGACGAGACGGCACGGGGACTAGCGAAGAACTTGTTCCCCGTGTTCCGGTACAACGTGCCCCTGTTCCTGTTCGTGTGGACGTGGCTCCTGTGGTTGGCGTGGCAACCGCTCGTCGTACTCGCGCTGCATGTCACGCGAAGCGCGGTGCTCGAGGGGATCGTGGCGCCCGCGGCGGCGACGATCGGGCTGTCGCTTGTCACGTGGGCGCTCTGCGCGGTGAGGTTCCGGACGCCCCTGGTTCAAGTTCCGCTGTACCCGGTGACGGTCCTTCTCGTGACGGGGATCGCTCTTCGGTCGCTCGTCTGGCACCTTCGCAAGAAGGGCTCGTGGAAGGGGCGAGGGATTCACGTTCGGGGAGACGGGGCCGCGTAGCGCCTTGGCCCAACGGCGAAAGCCGGCTCCCTGAAAAGCCAGCAGCCGTCGGGGATAGACCCCGCCGCTACGATCGTAGCCTGGCGGCCTCCGCGGTCTGTTCCACGCGCCGGCTATCGGCCGAACACCGCGCGCCAGCTCTCCTTGAGGTCGTCGCAGGTGGTCCCTGACGGAACTCGGATTGCCACGAAGTAGCTCCGCTCGCGCACCGGGTCGACCTGAGCGTCGCCGCTCGTGTTGAGGAACGGGTTGCTTGCCCCGATCGTCACTTGCTCGTTCGTCCACGTGATCAGGCCGCGGATGAGATCGGGGGTCACCACCTGCCCGTCGAGGAGCTTCGTGAGCCGCTGGACCGCGTACACCTCGCCCGAGATGAGGCCGAGGATCGTCACCCGCACCGTGATCCCTGGGTTCCCGTCCCCGTCCTGGTCGAACACACGAGGATCATCCGCCGCGGTGGGGAGGGGATCGTTCACCGGATCCTCAAGGCGCGCCCCGTGCACTTGGGTCGGCCAGGGCTCAATGAACCGCCACCCGCCCGTTGTGGCCTCGAGCGTCGCCGTTCGTTCGACGACGCCCAACGAGCGCAGAAACGCCTCCGGAATCTCCGTGGTGACCATCGTCGTCCCGTCGTCCGTGTCCACCAGGCAATGGGACTCGTAGACCTGGACTTCAGTTCCCTGCTGCCTCATCTCGACGCGGAGGATGAGGGTCGTGGTACGTGTGCGTTGTCCCACGAACGGGTAGACAACGATGTCCGAGGTCACCTGCATCACGGCCCACGTTCCGGTGAGGTCAAACGGGGGGAGTCCCTCTCCCCTTCCCGTCAGGGCGAGTCCCATGGCCAACACCAAGCTGGTCGCCATCGTGACGAGCATCTTCACGGTTCTCTCCTTCTCTCGAGCCGGCACGTCTCTCGGGTCTGTTGTGGTCCGCCTATCGTACCCGTTCGTCGCGGGCGATGCGGCCGTCCTCAAGCCCGATGACCCGGTCGACCCTGTCCAGAAGTCGCGTGTCGTGAGTGGCGAACAGGAACGTCGTCGTGTGCTCCTCGTTCATCCGCCGCATGAGGTCGATGAGGTCGAGGCTCGTCCTCGTGTCGAGGTTCGCCGTTGGTTCGTCGGCGAGGACGATCGCCGGCTCGGAGACCACGGCCCGGGCCACCGCCACCCGCTGCTGCTCTCCGCCGGAAAGGCGGTTCGGAAACTGGTTCGCGTACTTCTCTACCCCCAACTCGGCGAGGATCGCCCGGGCCCGTCGGAGCCTCTCCCGATAGGGGATGCCCTGTAGCTCGAGGACGAACGCGGTGTTCTCCACCACCGTGAGCACCGGGATCAGGTTGTAGGCCTGGAACACGAACCCAATCCGCGTGAGCCGCAGTCGGGCCAGCTCGTCCTTCGACAGGCCCGACATGGCCCGACCATCGAGGTAGATCTCCCCGTCGGTCGGCCGGTCGAGCCCACCGAGGAGGTGGAGGAGGGTGGACTTCCCCGACCCCGACGGACCGGCCATCGCCGCGAACTCACCGCGGGACAGGGTCACGTCCACGCCGTTCAACGCTGGAGTCTGCACGGTCCCCGCGACGTACACCTTGTGGACCCCTCGTGCTTCCACCACGGCTTCAGTTCGCATGTCGCATCGTCTCCAGCGGTTCCAACGCGGCCGCCCGCCGCGCCGGGTACCACGCAGCCGCCACGGCGACGGCCACCATCGCCACGGCTGCCATCGCCACCTCTGCCGCTGTAACCCGCATCCTCAGGTGCGGTTGCATGCCAAACAGGGCGGTCACCTCTTCGTACGCTCCCGGGAGGGGGAAGCCGCCCACGGCCTCCACGACGAGAACGAACCCCAGGCCGAGCGCCGCCCCAGCCACTGCAGCACCCGTGGCGAGCAGGCCCGACTCGAGGAGGACCTGACGCATCACGTATCGCCGCGGGGCGCCGAGTGCCAGGATGATCCCCAGCTCGCGCGTTCGTTCCAGAACTGACAAGTACAGCGTGTTCAACACCACCAACCCTCCTAGGAAGAAGAACGCGACCATGAACCCGACGACAATCGGCCGCATGAGCCGCATGAACCCCAGGCTCTCCGGCCCGAGCTGCGCCCAGTCCAAGACCTCGTACCCTTCGGGCAGATGTGCCCGGAGGCGGGCCACTGCCTCCGCGATCCGCGGGGTGTCCCATGGGCCCTCTACTCCCCGCACGTATCCGACGACCGCCGTGACCGCCGGCGACCGCACCAACCGCTGGGCGACCCCGAGGTCCACATGGACAAGGCCTCGGCCGAGCGCGGGGTCGGGCAGGTCGAACACCCCGACGATGCGCGGGACGGCCACTCCGGCCGTCCCTTGGGGGTGGGCGCCGAGGAGGATCATTTCGTCGCCCAAGGACAGGCCCAACGCATCGAGGAGCTGTCGCCCGACGACCACGCCCTCGTCCCCGGGTTCGAGGTAGCGTCCCGAGGTCACCGCACGCGCAAACGGACTCTCGGCGGCGTCCGCGGGGCGCACGCCCTGCACAACGACCCCTAGCGACCGCTCAGCCGCGGCGGCAAGGGCAGGAAGATCCAGGCGCACCGTGTACCACGTCACCTGAGTGCTCGCCTCGACCACGGCCAGGAGCGGTGCCGGGTCCCGAACGAGGGGGAGGGCCCCGCTGGCCGGGCGATCCGTAGCCCTTCGGATCTGGAAATGCCCCGTGTCGAACCCGGTGAGACTCGCAAACATCTCTTTCTCCATCCCACCGATCATCCCGAGGAACACAACGAGGAGGAACACTGGGACAAACACGGCTAGCGCTGCAAGGACCGTGCGGCGCCGGCCGCGGCGGAGGTGGCGCAGGCCGGCCGTCATCGCTCGACCAGGGTCTCCACGGTGAACAGGGCGGGGTCGAGGGGGACGTCGACCATCAACCGCTCGTACGTCACCACCGTGCGGTCGCCGGACGCCTCCTCGATCGTGATCGTCTGGGGAAGGACGCGGCCAGGGAACTCCAGAAAGTCGCTCACGCGGGTCGTCTTCACGACACGGCCCCGCTGGTCGAAGTACAGGACCTCCCTCAGGGCGAGATCGGAGCGGAGAGAGAGCTCCAGCCGACCGTAGACCGTCGCCGCCCCCGGGTGGGGCACGAGGACCAACCGGTACCCGTCCTCTGGCTGATCAGGAGAGAACGTGACGTCGTAGTCCTCGGCGCCTGTACCTCGCAGCACATCATCCAGGTCAAGCCCCGAGCCGAACAGGCCCTCTTGAAGGGCAATCGCCGGGAGGGGGATCGGCCGTCCCAGCGCCGGAGCGTAGTACCACAGCTCGTCCCCCACCAACAGGTAACCGGAGCCGGCGTCGTCCTCCGGGGCCAGCACGCGGACGAGAGCCCGGGCCTCTCCCTCGGCCCACAACTCTAGGTGGTAGACCGTGGTCTCACCGCCGCGCGTCACCTCGAGGGCTACCGATGCCTGGAACGTGGCCCCACGCCACATGACACGGGCAGCTTCCAGAACCTCCCTGGCGCTCGGGGGCACTGTCCATGCCCCGGCCCAAACGAGGCCCACAGCCAGCGCAAGCCCACAGATCATCGCGATACGATTAGATCTCACGGATCGCCTCCACGGGATCCAACTTCGTTGCCCGCCGCGCCGGATACCACGCCGCCACGGCGCCCGTTGCCAACACCACCACAAGGCTTGCACCCCAGTGCCAACCCTCCACAGCAGCGTAGATCCGTGCGGGGATCCCCACCTCCGCCATCATCGTCGCCAGGGGGCCCAGCGGGATCCCGGCATGGGCGAAGTAGCCCACGAGGAAGTAGCCCCCCAAGGCCGCAGCCGCGAAGCCAAGAGCCGAAACGATGACCGACTCCGTGATCACGAGGACGGCAAGCCGGCGGGCTCCCATGCCCAGTGACGCCATGACCCCGAACTCACGGGTTCGCTCGATGACGCTGAACAACACGGTGTTCGCCACCCCGAACCCCGCGAGAAAGGCGAGGAGGAGCATCGTGAGCACCATCTCCCCGGTGTTGCCCTGGATGAACCCCGTGACGAGGGGGTTCCCACGGGCGAACGTCAGGACCTCGTACCCAGGGCCCAGTTCGGCTCCGAGGGTGGCAGCCGCAGGGTCGTGCCGTACCCCCCGGGGAAGGGCCAGAGCGACCTCCGTCGCCCCGTCCACCCCGAGCATTGCCTGCGCGTCGGAGAGAGAGACGAGCACCGTTCGCTCGTCGAGCGAGGCAAGTCCGGTCGCGAGAAGGCCCACCACCCGAAATCCCCGCGACGCTGTACCTGCCGGCCCTTGGGAAAGCAAGACGATCCGTTCGCCGACCCGAACGTCAAGCGCCCGTGCTGCCCGTGCGCCAAGCAGCGCCTCGGCCGGTTCCTGCAGGAACCGGCCCTCGACAAGGACCTCGGCGACGCGGGTCACCGCGGGTTCGCGCTGGGGATCCACACCGCGGATCTCGACACCGGTCGCCCCGTACGCCGAGCGGAGGAGTCCGTACGCCACGAGTCGCGGCGCGCTCGTCGCGCCAGGCACACCGCCTGCCGCCGCGAGCACCCTCTCCAGCTGCTGGGCGGTGAACCCCCCGGTCGGGACGGGATCCAGGCGGTATCCCGCCCGGTAGATCTTGACCGCGCCGTAGTCGAGCTCGACGTGGGTTCGGATTAGGGAATCGAACACCCCCGCAGTGAACCCCCACATGAGGAGGACGATCAGGCTCCCGAAGAACACGATCCCCATCATCAGCCCGGTGCGGGCCTTGTGTCGCCACAGGTTTCGCCACGCCATGCGGACCATGCCTGTCATTCCTTCCCCCGCGCCGGGCAGGTCAACCCATCGGCGATCACCTGGCTCAGTCGCGTCACGAGGCGCGGGTACAGGTCGGGAGCGATGTGCTTCCGGTAGTAGGCGAGCAGCTTGACGATCCCCAGCACCGGGAAAATTTCGGCGAAATCGCC
This sequence comes from Candidatus Bipolaricaulota bacterium, assembly GCA_937921255.1. Taxonomy (GTDB): domain Bacteria; phylum Bipolaricaulota; class Bipolaricaulia; order Bipolaricaulales; family Bipolaricaulaceae; genus Bipolaricaulis. Next base: position 26,359 of record CAKZSO010000037.1, on the reverse strand, counting down.
CTCGATGATTTGGCCATCCTGTTGAGCCTTCCGGAGCCTGCTGAGGAGAGGTGCGAGTGCATCCATCGCCCGCGCCTGAAACTCCTGGAGGTCGAGGTGGCCCTCGAGCAGCTGGGCCAGCTGACGGTAGTCTGCAGCGAGCACCCTCACAATCTCGTCGCTCTCGATCAGGGTGACCACTTCCTCCTGGAACCGAACCAGGGCCTCCCGGATGTCGTCCGTGGCCCCGAACGACCGCTCGACAAGCCGTGCCACCAACCGCGGAACCTCCTCCAGAAGGACCTGGCCGTAGAGGGCCTCCTTGGAGGGGAAGAAGAGGTAGAACGTTCCCTTGGCAATGCCCGCCGCTCGGGCCACCTCCTCCACCGTGGTCTTCTTGAGCCCGTAGCGTGCAAACAGGTCTCGGCCAGCTTGGAGCAGTCGGGCCCGGAGCGCCTCCCGCTCAGCCTGGGTCAGCGGCCGGGTCATAGATTGAACTCTGTGACTATAAGTGATTTTCTGGTCACATAGTCACACTATCGCGTGGTGGGGCCTTTGTCAAGAGGGGTCGACAAGAGGCGAACCACCGGCTATACCTCCTCCCTGTGAAGCGGGTGCGGATCTACACCGACGGCGCGTGCATCGGGAACCCTGGCCCGGGCGGGTGGGGGGCGGTGCTCCTCTCGGGGCCCCACCGCAAGGAAATCTCCGGCGGGGAGCGGGAGACGACGAACAACCGGATGGAGCTCCAGGCGGCAATCGAGGCCTTGCGGGCCCTCCGCGAGCCGGCCGAGGTGGACCTCCACACGGACTCCGCCTACCTCCAGCGCGGGATCACGGAGTGGCTTCCCCGCTGGAAGGCCCAGGGCTGGAGACGCCGCGAGGGCAAGCGCCTCCTCCCCGTCGCGAACGAGGACCTGTGGCGGGAGCTCGATGCGTTGGTCGCTGCGCACAGGGTGCGGTTCCACTGGCTCGCCGGGCACGCCGGACACCCGGAGAACGAGCGCGCCGACCGCCTCGCTCGCCTCGCCGCCGAGGACCACGCGCCGTCCGCGTGAGGCGTCCCGCGCCGCGACCCCGCTCTGGCCGATCCGCGCCTCGAGTGGTCCCATGTTGCCGCCACCCGCTTCGGGGGCCCGGGTGCGGCTGGGTGAGCTCCTCGATCCCGCGTGCTGCGGCGTTCCGCGAACACGGCCTGGCAGGGGAGGAAGCCCTGGCGTATACTGCCTGCCAGAAGAGCTAACGACGCATCGCATACCCCAATCGCGGGGGTGCCAACAATGACCCTGAGCTGAGAGTGCGACTTGGCTCACGAAGGCCAAGGAGGCTTTCAGTGGATTTCAGTGAGTTTGCGTTTCACCCCCGGATTGCATCCGGGGTCCAGGCCGCTGGCTACACCCACCCCACCCCGATCCAGGAACAAGCGATCCCCGTTGTGCTCGAAGGACGGGACGTGATCGGTATTGCTCAAACCGGCACCGGGAAGACCGCAGCGTTCGTCCTCCCCATCCTTCAGCGCCTGGCGGATGGGAAGCGCAGCGGTGTGCGGGCCCTCGTCCTTGCTCCGACGCGAGAGCTCGCCGAGCAGATCCACCAAGCGACGCAGCTCCTGGGCAGGGACCTCGGTGTGCGGAGCGTCGCCGCGTACGGCGGGGTGAAGAAGCGCCCTCAGGCGTCCGCGCTCCGCCGCGGGGCGGAGGTTGTGATCGCCTGCCCGGGCCGACTTCTTGACCTCTACGGCGATCGGGCGATCGACCTCTCGCACGTGGAGGTCCTCGTCCTCGATGAGGCGGATCGGATGTGCGACATGGGGTTCCTCCCCGATATCCGGCGGATCCTCGCGCTCCTCCCGAAGGCTCGGCAGACCCTGTTCTTCTCGGCGACGATGCCCCCCGAGATCCGGCGGCTCGCGGCGAGCATCCTCCGCGATCCGGTCACGGTGCAGGTGGACGCCGCGGCCCCAGCGAAGACCGTTTCCCACGCGTTCTACCCGATCACCGAGGGCCGCAAGCGGGACCTCCTTCTTGCCCTCCTCAGGGGGCCGGCGACGGGGCGCGTGCTCGTCTTCACGCGCACCAAGCACCGCGCGCAGAGCCTGGCCTCGTTTCTCAGCAAGGCGGGGTTCAACGTGGCGGCAATCGAGGGCGACATGACCCAGCGGGACCGGCAAGGGGCGCTCGACGGGTTCCGCGCGGGGAGGTACGCGATCCTCGTTGCGACCGACGTCGCGGCGCGGGGGATCGACGTCGAGGACGTCACCCACGTCATCAACTTCGACATGCCCGATAGCGTGGACTCCTACACCCACCGCGTGGGGCGCACGGGGCGGATCTCTAAGACCGGACATGCGTTCAGCCTGTCCGCCCCCTCCGACCGCCTCCTGCGCTCCTGGGTGGAGAAGGCGGTGGGGAAGCCGATCGAGTCGCGACGGATCCCCGGGTTCGACTACGGTGGCGCAATGACGGTCTCGGCACGCGGGCCGAGCCCATCCTCGGGAAGCCCGACCCGGCGCTACGGTCGCCGGGCGTACCTGCGCCGGTAGACCAGTCGAACGGGCTTACTCCCCGGGTCGGGCGGTCTCGGCGGCGAGCTCGTGGGCCCAGAGGAGGGGCGGCGGGAGGGTGGTCCTCTCCGTGAGGTCCTGGACAAGGCGGATCGCGCCCTCGAGGTCGCACCGGTGGCCGGGGGAGACGAACAGGGTCTGGTTTCGGTCGGTGCGGATCGCCGCTCCGGCCGTTTCGTCGTCCAGGATCACCGGTCGCCACTCGCCGATTGCCATCCCCGCGGTGTTGGCGTGGCCGCAGAGGTGGCCCTTGGCCACCCCGACGGTCGGCCGGTCGAGGAGGACCCCAAGGTGGGTTGCCACCCCAGCCCGGCGGGGGTGCAGGATCCCGTTTCCGTCCACGAGGAGAACGTCGGCCTGCAAGCCCAGCCTCGCGGCGGCCTCGACCGCGGCGAGGAGGGCGGGGAGCTCGCGGTACGCGAGGTAGGTTGAGATGTACGGGAACTCGACCGGCACTCGGGCGGTGGCCTGCTCGAGGACCTCCCCGTGGCACTCGGCGAGGATGAACGCGGCCACGGCCTCCTCTCCGGTGTAGGCGACGTCGAGGGCGCCCACGGTCCGCACTTCGGGGAGGGGGGAAAGGATCGCCCGTTCAGCGATCTCGGCCTGCTCCTGCTGGAGCCGGGCGAGCGGCCGGTCGGTCGGGAACTCCCAGACGAAATACCGGGCGAGGGGCTCGACGCGCGACCCCACCACCCGCACCCCTTCGGCGGCCAGCTTCGCCGCGGCTTCGTTCGGGGTCCTTCCTCCTCCGCGCCCCACGGCGCCGGAGGTGTGGACCACCCGGTGGACGGGCAGGCCCTCGGCGTCGGCCGAGGAGAGCCAGTGGGCGACGAACCCGGCGGTGCCGGGGTCGCCGAGCGCTTCGGCCAGCGCGCGGTAGGTCGTCACCTTGCCCGGAGGGATGGCGAGGACGAGCGCGCGCAGGGTGCGTCCGACGTCGGGGATCTCGACCCTAGTTCCCACAGCAGCCGCCGCGGCTGACGGGAACGATCCTCATGGCCGGGTCGGACAGAACCCCCTCGTTATCCTTCACGATCAGGGTGACGGTGTATTGCCCCGGTTCGGGGAACGTATGGGTTACGGTGGCAAGGCTCGTCGAACGCCAGGCGCCGCCGAAGTCCCACAGGTACTCGGCGACCGTTCCGTCGGGGTCGTAGGAGGCGCTGGCGTTGAACGTGACCTCCTCGCCGGCCCGGATGAAGGCCGAGGGGGAGATCGTAAACTGGGCGATCGGCCTCTTGGAGTGAACAGAAACCGTCGTCTGGGCCTGGTGGGTGGCCCCGCTCCGGTCGACCACGGTGAGGAACACGGGGTACGTCCCGCGCTCGCGGTAGGTGTGGTACGAGATCACGCCGGAGCCGGTCGCGCCGTCGCCGAAGGTCCAGAGGTACTCAACAATGTCCCCGCTCGAGCGGCTGGCGTCGAAGGTGACCGCGAGCGGGTACTCGCCTTGCGCGGGACCCGGGGTGGTGGTGATGACCGCCTGGAGCACGTCCACGGGGGGGACGCAGCCCGTCAAGAGGAGAGCGCCAAGGGCGGAGAATCCGAATAGCAGACGTTTTCTCATGTAGACCTCCATCCAAAAAGTCTACCCCGGTTCGCCCCCCCTGGCAACGACCGGGTCTTGGTGCGTCAGGAGATCGTTACCAGGCTGAGGGGGGTGACGGGGTGGTTGAACGATGGCGGTGCTCCTCCTAAGAAAGCTTGGCGACAAGGGAAGGAGGAGCAGGGGGCAGTGGATCTGGCCCCCAGGGAAGCGCAGGTCATGAACCGGGAGGCGGCAAGGATGAGGCTCAGGGAGGCGTACCCGGAGACGGGGAGGGCCGCCGAGGCCGCCCGGAGGGGGCACACGTCGCGGAACGTCGTCCGCAAGTGGGTCGAGCGCCACCGTGACGATGGAGGAGAAGGGGCTCGCCCTCTCCCCGCACGCGATCCGCCCCGTCCTCCGTCGGAACGGGTTCAGGGGGCACACGACGAAGAGAAAGGCGTTCTACCCTGCCCTCCCGGCGTGGGACGAGGAGAAGCCGTTCACGCTCGCCCAGGTGGACGTGAAGGACGTGCCCGACAAGGGGGCGCTGGGAACGAACCGGTGGGATCATCGGGCGAAACGGAGGTTTTCCCGGTACCTGTGGACGTTCCTCGAGGGGCGGACGAGGCTGCGGTTCCTGGCGTGGAGCCACGAGATCACCCTCACCAACGGGTTGTGCTTCATGGGACTGGGGATGCGGTGGGTTAGGGGACACGGGATTGGGGGAGAACTGGTGTGGCCGACGGACTGGGGGGAGGAGTTCGGGGGCAGCAACCCCCAGAAGCTCCACCGGCTCCAGGAGAGGTACTACGCGCCCCTGGGGGCGAGGTTGGCCCGGATCCCGCTGGGGAAGAAGGAACACAACGGTCGGGTGGAGAGATCCCACCGCACGGACGACGAGGGGTTTGACCTACCGTTCCTGGACCAGGTGCCGACGGAAGCGGGGTTCCTCCACAAGGCCGCGGGTTGGGTGTGCTCCTACAACCTGGAGCGGCCGCACTACGGGGAGGGGATGGACGGGAAACCACCGTTCCAGGTGCTACGGGAGCTCGGCCACGGCCTACCCCGCGAGGTCGCGCTCTTTCCGCCGCTGGCGCTCGGCCGGATCAGTGCCGACTGGGCTCTCAGGGTTGGTAACGATCTCCCGGCCCACTGCACGGGACGATTCCACCCGACATCGGGTAGGTTGGGCTTTGCGGCCGGCGCTACGGGGTTGGCCTAGGTTGGAACTGCAGGGCTCTGTACCGTCCCCTGGTGACGCGAGGGGGTAGGGCCCGGTACACTCCGTGGGACATGGAGAGGACGCAGGTTGCGGTGGTCGGTGGCGGCCCGGGCGGCTACGTGGCGGCCCGGCGGCTCGGGCAGCTCGGGGTTGAGACGGTTCTAATCGAGAAGTCCCACCTTGGGGGGACGTGCCTGAACGAGGGCTGCATCCCCACCAAGGCCCTCTACGTGGCCACCTCCCCGCTGGGCCGCCGTGCGACGTTTGCCCGGATGGGGATCACACTTGCGGCCGAGGCGGACCTTGGGCGGCTCAGGGCGTGGGTGGACGAGGTGATTGGGGGCCTGCGGTCCGGCGTCGTACAGCTCCTTGCGGGGTCGAAGGTCGAGGTGCTCGCTGGGGTGGCGAGGATCGTCGGCCCCGGACAGCTGCGGGTCCAGACGGATCGAGGCGAGCTCGCCCTCGGGGCCGAGGCGATCGTTCTCGCCACTGGTTCGAGCCCGATCGAGCTTCGCGGGTTCCCGTTTGACGGAGAGCGGGTGTGGTCGTCGGCGGACGCGTTGTTCCTTCGGCGCGTGCCGGAGCACCTCGTCGTGATCGGCGGGGGGGTGATCGGCCTCGAGCTCGCCACGGTGTACCGCCGGCTCGGGAGCGAGGTCACGGTGGTGGAACTCCTCGACCGCCTCCTTCCCGGCGTGGGCCTCTCCCGCCGCGGGGAGAGCGTCGTGCGGCGGGCCCTGGCGGGCCAAGGCGTGGGGGTGCGGTTGGGCGCCCGGGCCGAGCGCCTCACCCCGAACGGGGTTGTCCTTGCCACGGGTTCTGGCGAGGAGGAGATCCCCGGCGACGCGGTGCTCGTGGCAGTCGGTCGCAGGCCGAACTCGTCCGATCTGGGGTTGGAATCCGTGGGGGTCAGGGTGGAGAAGGGGGTCGTGGTCACAGGCGAGGGGTTCGCCGCAGCTGAGGGGGTGTACGCGATCGGCGACGTGCGGGGCGGCTGGATGCTCGCCCACAAGGCGTCCCACGAGGGGCTTCTTGTGGCCGAGCGGCTGGGGGCGACCTTCAGGTCTCGCCCTCTTCCCTCCGCGGGAGAGGGGGCGATCCCTCAGGCGATCTTCACCCAGCCCGAGGTGGCGCTCGTGGGGGTACCCGTGGACGAGGCCACCGCCCGGGGCCTCAAGGTGGCCCGGTTCCCGTTTGTCGCCCTGGGCCGGGCATGGGCGGAGGGGGAAACCGAGGGGCACGTTCAGCTCGTCGCCGATGGGGAGGGGCGCCTCCTCGGAGCGGAGGTCCTGGGCCCCCACGCCTCGGACCTGATCGCGGAAGCGACCCTGGCGATCCAGGCCGGTCTCACGGCCGAGGACCTTGCGGAGGCGGTCCACGCCCACCCCACGTTCCCCGAGGGCCTGTGGGAGGCGGCGCTCTCCCTCCTCGGCCGCCCTCTCCACAGCGGGGTCGTCTCCGCGCGGTGAGCCCGCCCTACGCCGCGAACAGGCGCTCGCGGAGGAGCTTCGGCGGGAGCGAGCCGCAGGACAGGATTGCGTCGTGCATCTCGCGGAGGGACTTCCCCGGGTTCCGCCGCTTGTACTCCTCGATCACCTTCAGGATCTCGAGCTTCCCCACGAGGTAGCTCATCGGCTGGGTGGGGGAGCTCGTGTACCGGCGGACCTCCGCAGTCGCGTTCGAGCGCTCCAGCCCGACCTTGTCGACCAGGAACTGGATCGCCTCCTCCACCGTCATCTTCCCGGTGTGGAGGGAGACGTCGAGGATGATCCGCGCCGCGCGCCACAGCTGATCCTGGAGCCGGGCCAGCTTCTGCACGGGCTTGTCGATGAACCCGAGGTTCTCCATGAGCTCCTCGCAGTAGAACGCCCACCCCTCGACGAAGAGGGAGGACAGCGCGCTCCCGAGCTTGCGGGGCAGCGTCCTCGTGTGGCGGTTGGCGTACACGAGCTGAAGGTGGTGGCCGGGGTACGCCTCGTGGAGGGCGGTCACCGGGATCTTGGCGTGGTTGTGGCCGCGGAGCTTTTCCTCGCGGGCCTTCCGCGGCATCCACCGGTCCACGGGGGTGACGAGGAAGATCCCCTCCTGCTTTTTCTCGAGAGGCCCCGGCATCATGTACGCGGCGTAGGGGATCACCGGCCGCATTGAGGGCGGCGTGGGCCGGATTTGAAGGCTCTCTCCGTCGGGGATGGTCACAATCCCCTTCTCCTGGACGAACCGCCGCGCCCGCTCCATCTCCCGACGGTAGGTCTTGAGGAGGTCCTGGGCTCGGGGGTGGTCCTTTTTCGCCTCCTCGACGATCTCGCGGGCCGTCTTCCCCGGCGCGACCTTGGCGGCAAGGGTTTCCATCTGGGCCTGGGTATCGCGGAAGAGCTTCCACCCGACCTCGAGGAGCTCGTCGGCCGAGTAGTCGAGAAGGTGGTCCTCGCGGAGCATCTCCTCGAACAGCTCCTTTCCGGCGGCGAAGTCGCCCCGGGCGTTGGGTAGGACCTCGCGCTCGAGGAACCCGATGTAGTCCTTGAGCGCTTTCGCGGCCCTCCGGCTGGCCCGGACGACCTTCGGGAAGAGGAGGGGGGTGCGGAGGCTCATCAGGGGTACCACGACCTTGAACAGGATCAGGCCCCGCTTGGCCCCCTCGAGCGCGACCTCGGCCCACACCCGCGGCACCCGCTCGGGGACGAGGTTCTCCTTTCCCTGGGCGAGGACCCGCGGCACCTCCCGGAGGCGGCCCAGGGCGCTCCGCATCCGGACCCGGAACGGGGCGAAGTCCCGCATGAGGAGGAGGAACACCCCGCCCAGGCACTCGTTGACGTACGCCCCCGGACTTCGCTCCCAGTCCCTCGTCTGCTCGAACCTGCGGAGGAACGACTTTGCCATCTGCAGCATCAGGGCCCGGTCCACGCGCCCATCGGGGGACCACGGGGTGGGATCCACCCCCTCCAGCTGGGCTACCGCCTCCCGGAGCCTCTTCTCCTGGCGGGCTCGGGCCGGCGGGCTGTGGTCGCCTAGCTTGTGGTCGTAGCGGTGGTCCCCGAACTGGGTTGCCGCGACCGGGATTTCCTCCATCATCTGGTGGAAGAACCGCTCGATGGACGCGTAGAACTCGGCTTCAGTCAGCTGCGGCATCTCTCGCTCCTTAGGGTTCGGCCGTCGCGCAAACCCCTGATCCGTGGGGTACCGTCCCGTACGCAGCTTCGGTTCCTCCACGGTGCGCCGTGGCGAGCGGCCGGGATCCTGCCCAACTCTACCCGGTCCGGTCTAGGGTTGCTTCTCCCACCGCACGTGCGGTCGGCGCGAGGCGACGATCCGGTAGACGACCCACGCTCCCCCCGCGACGAGGACGACGAGGAGGAGAACAGGAAGAAGGGCCAGGCCGACGATGAGGAGGACAAGGGCCACGAGGACCGGGACGAGGAGCGTCCGCACGACGAGAGCGGTGCCCGTGCCCACGACGGCCCCGAGGAGCCCCCCGATGAGGGAGACGAGTCCCCCGATCACACGGAAGACGAGGCGGAGGATCATCGCTTGACCCTCTCCCGGACCTCGGCCTCGGGGTGGACCTCGAGGGAGTCGGTGTACTCGACCCGGCCGATCTTGCACCCCGGCCCAATGCGGACGGATTTGCCGCGTACGACGTCGGCGGTGGTGGCCTCGAGGAGGACGTGGTCGCCCTCGATCTCGCCCACGGTCAGGGTGCCGATCCCGACCCCCAGCCGAAACCCTCGGGTCAGGCTGAACCCGAAGCTGAACCCAGAGCTCGCGCGGATGTCGATGTTCTCCCCGCCGATCTCCCGGGCCCGGCTGTCGCCGACGAGCTTGATCTCCACCCGGTCGGCGCTCAGCAGGCCCCCGACCTCGAACTTGCCCGACGAGGTGAACACGTCGGCCTCCAGGTTCTGCGCGACGTGGAGCACGCCGCTCACGCGGACGTAGTGGCCGCGGAAGTTCCCCCCGATCCGTTGGGCCCCCGACGAGCGCAGCTCCTTCACTTCGGCGTCACCCTCGATCCCGCAGCTTCCCGAGGTGACGAGGACGTCGGCCTCCACCCGGTCTGAGAACTTCCCGGCCCCGGACACGGTGATCTCCTTGGCCTTCACGGATCCCTGGAACCGGCCGGCTCCGGAGACGCGGATCTCCTGGGCCACCACATCCCCCTCCACCCGTCCGGAGCCGGAGATGCGGACTTGGCTGTACTCTCCGCCGGAAACCCGTCCCGATCCGGAGATGGAAACGCTTTGGCCTTCCATCTACGCCACCTCCCGAAGCGCCAGTTTCACCTGCTCTGTGACCTTCTCGAGGTCCACCCGGTGCTTGACCCGCGACTCGCGGTCGAGCCTCAGGGGCTCCCGCCCGAGCAGGGCGAACATGATCCGCACCGAGAACCCCTCCTGTTCAAACGACTTCTCCCCGAGCAGGGCCGTCATCCCGGTGGGGGCGCGCACGACCGCCTCGTCGGCGCGCACGAGGTCCACGAGGAGCTTCGCCTCCGCCGGGCGCGTCCCGGACCGGAGCGCATTCGCCCCGCACGCAAGCGCGACAAGCTCGCCAAACGTGTACCCGCGGTCCTTCCACAGGAGCTTGCGGCCCTCGGGCCCGACCGACGGTAGCGCCGGGGGGTCGTCGTGCCGCACCGTCTCGGGGGCGGCCTCAGGAGCGAGGATCTGGACCAGTTCGTCGAGCGACTGCTCCTCCTTGAGCGATCGGATCTGCTCGATGCGGGACAGGATCTTGTCCCGGGGGAAGAACGTCTCCTGGCCGGTCACCGTGGCCTTGCGGATGAACCACGCCTCGGGGATGAGGCCCTTCCGCTTCCAGCGGTAGAGCTGGCCGTAGGAGATCCCCGTTGCCTCGAGCACGTCCTTCTTTGCGATCAGATCTTCGTCCATCTCTCGCCTCCCCCCCGGAACGGGCGTCACCGAAGATCAGTGTAACAAAACACTGTTACAAGTCAAGGGCCACAGGGTTACTGGGCGACTACGGAGACCCTCTCGGCGAGGATGGGGGGGACGGACAGGCCGCCAAAGACCCACTGGGACTTCCCGCCGATCTCCCGGAGTCCGTCCTTGAGGACTTCGTAGGCGTTCCCGGCGATCATCGTGTTCTTGACCCGCCCTACCACCTTTCCCTCGCGCACCGCGAACCCCACCCCAACGTTGTTCGAGAACGCGCCGGACTGGACGGTCCCCTGCCCGAGGCCGAGGACTCCGGCAACGATGAGCCCGTCCTTCATCTCCCGGACCAGGTCATCGAGCGACCCGGCGCCGGAGGCGACGACGACGTTGCGGGAGGCCGGGCCAGGGGGGACGCGGAACCCCCCCCCGCCCATCGGACCGCCCTTCACCCCGTTCCCGGTCGAGGCGACGTTCGCCAGCGCCGCTGCCCGGAGGTCGTAGTAGAAGTTCTCGACCACGCCCTCGGCGACGAGGGGGAGGTGCCCAGCGGGGACCCCCTCGTCGTCAAACGACCGCGAGCGCGGCCCAAACGGGATAACTCCGTCGTCGGTGATCGAGAGGCGACGGTCGAACGCTCGCTCCCCGAGGCGGCCCTTGAGGGGCGAGGTCCCCAGGAACACCGACATCCCCGAAAACCCGATTGTGAGCGGCAAGAGGAGGACGGGAACCCCCTCCGGCAGAAACAGGACCGGGGGCGCCCCCGTGGGCGGAGGGGCAATCTCGCGTCCCCAGCGCAGTTGGCGGAGGAGGTCGTCGAGAAGGGCATCCCGGTCGAGGTCGTTCGCGCGGCGGACGGACCGGGATGCGTACACGGACCAGATGTCCCCTTTCCGGATTTGCTCCGCGGACACGGACACCGCGAGGTAGGAGCGCCTTTCGTGTCGCTGGGCTCCGGTGGAGGTGCGGACCGCGACCTCGATCGTGCCGCGGCCAAGGGAGGCGTTGACGATCAGCTCTGGGAACTCGTCGTTGACCCGGCGGACGGCGTCCTCTCCCCACGCGATGAGCTCCTCCACCCCGATTGCTTCGACCTCGGGGTCGAGGACGGGCACCGGTGCGGACGGGGCGCCGTTGCCATCCGCGAACCGGAATGGGGCTGGATCGCCATGGGACGCGGCCCCGAGGGCGGACGCGAGGAGCGCCTCGTCGCTTCCGCCGGCGGTGGAGGCGAACCCGAGCTTGCCCCCCGCGACCACGCGCAGGGCCCGCCCGCGGACGGACTCCGACCCCGCGGTCTCGATCTCCCCGCCGTTGAAGTGGACGGCGATCCCCTCCCGCAGCTCCTCGTACAGCTCCGCGGCCTCGGCCTTCGCTGCTGCCCGGTTGAGGATGTCCATCATCGGCCTCCTACAGTCACATTTCGCACACGCACGTGGGGCGCGCCGGTCGTGGTGGGGAGCGGCCACTGGCCGCCCTTGCCGCACCCGCCCGCGCTTCCCTCGAGCACGAAGTCCTTCCCGATCATCTCGATGTTCTGCAGGGTGTGGAACACGTTTCCGGTGAGGACGACGTCCCGGACCATCGGCCCGATCTTCCCCCGCACGATCTCGTGGCCGTAGGCGGCGGAGAACGTGAACTGCTCGAACATCGTCTGCCCGCCGAACGCGGAACAGGCGTACAGGCCGCGCTCGATCCCGTGGAGCATCTCGTCCAGGGTCGCTGTCCCCGGCTCGATGTAGGTGTTCCGCATCCGGACGATCGGCTCATGCTCCCAGGATACGGCCCGGGCGTTGCCGGTCGGCTCCGCCCTCATCTTGTGGGCGGTGGCCCGGGAGTGCATGAGCCCGGTGAGGGCGCCGTTCTTGATCAGGTACGCCTTGGTCCACGGGACGCCCTCGTCGTCGTAGGGGACGTTCCCCCGCTCGCCGGGCCGGTACCCGTCGTCCACCACGTTCAGTGACTCGACTCCGAACCGTGTCCCAAGCTGCATCACCTTGCGCATCGGTTCGTTCTTGAGGAGGAAGTCGGCCTCGCAGATGTGGCCGAACGCCTCGTGGATGAACACCCCCGCCAGGTCGGGGTCGAGGATCACCGTGTACGTCCCCCCCTGGACCGGCTTGGCCGACAGGAGGTCCACCGCGCGCCGCGCGGCGGTGAGGGCGTCCTCTTCCCGCCCCTGGGCGACCTCGAACCCCGCGGCGTAGCCCACGGACTCGAACCCCTGCTGGATGTCCCCGTTCTTCCGTGCCACGGCGGCGACCATCACCGTCACGTCGGGAATTCCCTGCTCGACGAACGTCCCCTCGGAGTTGGCGTACACCACCTTCCGCCAGGCGTCGGTGTAGCGGACGCTGGACGACGCAATCTGGGGGGAGAACCCCAGGATGAGCTTGTTGTATCCCTCGGCCAGGCGGCGCTTCTCGTCGAGCGGCACCCCGCGGAAGTCGCGCTTCATCGCGCCCTCGTAGCGCGCCTCGACCGGTTGCACCGGCGCGAGGGCCACCGGGTCCTTGACGTGGCCGGACGCGGTGCGGGCCAGGTGGGTCGCCTCCGCGATCTTGCGCGGAAGCTCGGCCGGGTCGGTGAACACGGCGATCCCCCACGCCCCGCGGACGAGGCAGCGCACGATGCCACCAGCCTCTTCGCCCGACTCGAGCGCCATCAACTGGTCGCGCTGAAACGCAACGCGGGAACGCGTTACCTCTTCCCAACGCGCTTCCGTGTAGTCGGCGTGGCTTTGAGCCACGGCTTCACGCAGCCTCTCTTCCATGGGGCCTCCTTTGCACGCGGCGATTGTACCGCCGCCGGTCGGTGTGATGATTGTCACGTTCAGACGAGCGTAACTACGTGTACACTCCTGGCAGCTTCGGAGAGGCCAAGGAGGTCAAGGATGAGGCGAGGGATTTGGGCAGGGGCCCTGCTGTTGTTGGTCGTTTCGGCACTGGGAGGGGAGGTCCGGCTTGATGCGCCGGTGTCTTCCCCTCACGTGGTGGAGTTGGCGGGGACGTTGCGCGTTGTGGTGACGGGGATCTCGGAGGAAAGCGGGATGGCAACGCTCCTCGTCCTGCGCACAGGGGTCGCGGTCCAGGTTCCCCTGAAGCGGGTCGGCGATCGGCTCGAGTCGGAAGGGGTCCACGTGCAGCGTCCGTGTGACGTCGCGGGGGCTCCGGCGGTTGCCGTCGAGCTGGGGGACACGATCGTCGTCGCCACCGAAGCGGGAGGCGGGAGGTGCGCACTGGTGCGGGTTGGTCCTCGTGCCTCCGGGGCGCGCACCCTCACCGTGGAGCGACGAAAGGGCGAGACCATGGTTTGGGAGAAGGCAGCTTCCGTCGCTCCGGGTCTGTTCCGGGTTACGCTTCGCGATCCTTCGCTCGACACCACGTGCGCCCAGGAGGTCGTGCTCGTCGTCCTCACGGTGGGGACGAAGGCCGCCACGCTTTGCCTGACCGAGGACGCCCCCGCGAGCGGGCGGTTTGTGGGCGAGTTCGCGGTCGAGGTGAGGCCGGACGGATCTAATCTCAACCTTCGCGTCGTCGATGGGGACAAGAAGGTCCTCGTGGAGATAGGAGCAGTGGACGGGACTCCGGTGCGCCTGGAGCGGGACAACCTATCGGTCGAGGTTCCGGTGGCACTTCTCCCCGTTCAACTCTCCTCAACCGAGGTCACCCTCCCCCTGCCGTGCCAGGGCGAGCTGCGCGTCGTCCGACCCGAGAAGCCGGACGAGGTCCAGTGGTTTGTGGATGCAGCGCTCCAGCACGCGCAGGGGCGGGTGCTCCCCCTCTATCCGGACGGCCCGCGGACGCTGCGCGTGGTGGTCCTCGTTCGGGATGGGGTTCAGTGGGGAAGGGCCGAAGCGACGGTGGACTTCGTCCCCCCAGTCAAGGTATCGTTTGTCGCGTTCGATACAGGGGAAACGGTCGATGGACTGTGGCCCTACCGAGGGGTGCTGCGGGTCAAGGCTGAACACGTGCGCGGTGAGCTCAAGGGAATCATGATCGGAAGGCTTGGTCCCGATCCGCGGACGTGCGAGCTGCCCCTGGAGGACGTGGGAGGGGGCGTGTTCCTGAGCGTTCCGTTCCGGCCTTCGGATTTCGGTTTCTGCGGGGGGGATGTGCTGTGGGCGCAACACGTGGATCCACGGGGCTGCGAAAGCACGTACGTCGTCCTTCCGCTTCGATGAGGCAGGTGGCGCTCGGTCTTGCTGCGGTGTTCGGCCTCGGGGGAGTTGGGGTAGGCCTCGAGGTCGCCCACCCCGTGCTTCTTCCCTCCGAGCCCCTCGTGCTCTGGACCGTTCCGGGGGAAAGCCCTCCGAGCGTGGCCTGGGGGCCGTTTGCGGTGCCGCTTGACTGGCGCCAGGTGTGGGAGGGCGAGAGGTTGCGCTGGGAAGGGAAGTTCCCGCTGTTCTCCCCGCCCGGGGTGTGGCTGGTGTGCACCGACCGCTCCTGCGAGGCGGTCCTGCGGGTCGGCGAGGGGATGGGGATCGTCGAGGTCCGTGCCGCGCCGGGAACGGTTCTGCTCATTCTCGGTCAGGAGAAGCTCGTCGGGAAACAGGGATGGGCCTTCTTTGTCGTCCCGCCGGGGGAGCACCTGATGGGAGCGGTCGTCCACGGCGAACAAAGCTGCTATGGGGTCAGGGTCCTCCCGGCTAAGCGCGTGGAGGTGACTCTTGTATTCGCGAGTCCCGCTACCTCGTCCTCGATCGTCCTTCCGGGGACCACCCTGACTTTATGCCTACGTATCATCTCCCCGCGTGACCTGGCGACCCTCGGCAGTGAATGGGAGCTCCCGAGCGATTGGGAGGTGTCCCCTCTGCTTGGCGTGTATGACCCTCTGCGACGAGGGGAGATGGCGGTTCGCTGCTGGCACGTGGCGGTTCCCCCATCTGCGGCTGGGGGCGAGTACACCGTGGCGGTGCGGTTCCCGGAACTTGAGATGGAAGTGCAGACGCGGCTGACCGTTTCCCACCGCCTGCCGCCGCGGGCAGTGGTCTGCCATTGGGACGTTGCTGCTGACCAGCTCGATCTCTCCCAACCCTGCCGTATCACCTACGAGCGGCTCCTCTGGGCGGCGACGTTCGTGGGCCGGGAACTCCCGTTCACTGGGCGCGTGTTTACCCAGGCCGAGTTCACCGCCCTTGCCGCGGAGTGGGAGGTCGGACCCCAGGCGGAGCCCGGTCGCTACTATAATGGTCTCTCAAAGGGGGACGATGAACGAGGTGCTGGCTGCGATCCGTGAGCGCCGATCCGTGCGGGTGTTTCGGCCCGATCCGGTGGAGCGGGAGAAGGTCGAGGCGATCCTTGAGGCCGCCCGGTGGGCCCCGTCCGGGAAGAACACCCAGCCGTGGCGGTTCGTCGTCGTCGAGTCCGCCGCCAACCGCGCCGAGCTCGCCCGGCTCGTCCCCCAGCGGGACATGATCGCCCACGCCCCCCTCACGCTGGCGATCCTCCTCGACCGGAAGGCGGGCTACGACGAGCTCAAGGACGCCCAAGGGATCGGGGCCTGCGCCCAAAACGTCCTCCTCGCCGCCCACGCCTTGGGCCTCGGGGCGTGCTGGATCGGCCGGGCGCGGGACCGGGAGGTCGAGGCGCTCCTTGGGGCGAAGGAGGGGGAGGAGCTCATGATGCTCATCCCGATCGGCTACCCGGCGGAGAACCCCGCGCCACGGGACCGGCGGCCCCTCGGGGAGCTCGTCCGGAGGATCTGATGCCCTACGCCCTGGCCGTCCTCGCCGCCCTTCTCCTGATCCCGGCCCTGGGGTTGGGGATCCTCACGGCCCTTCTCGTCCTTGGAGCCGGGCTTCTCGTGGCCCTGTGCGCCCTGGCCCTCGGGGCCACGGGGGCTCTCTTCGAGTGGATCCTCGCCCTGACGGCGGTGGGGATCTCCTGGAGGGCCGTTGGAGCGGGGCGCCGCGCGTTCCGCCGCCTCCGGGAGGCCCTGGCCACGGTGGGCCCGGTGGTCGCTCGGTTGCGCGGGGGCTGACCGAAGGCCGGCGGGCCGGGTCACGCGTCCCGTGGGCCCGGTGAGGGGTGGAGATACACGGTCTGGGTTGGATAGGCGAACTGGATTCCCGCGGCGTTGAACTGGCGGAACAGGGCGAGGTTGATCGCCTGTTGGGTGTCCAGGTACGTGGTGTAGTCAGGGACGAGCATCCAGTACACGACCTCGAACACGAGCGCGAAGTCCCCGTACTCCTTGAAGTGGGCTCGGTCGAAGCGCGTCTGTGGCTGGCGGGCGATGATTTCCTTGACGAGGCCAGGGATGGCTTCCAACTTCTCCACGGGGGTCGAGTAGACGACCCCAAAGGTGAACGCCGCCCGGCGCTCCTGCATCTGCTTGTAGTTGTGGATCCGCTGGCGGAGGAGTTCCGAATTGGCCACCACGATCTGCTCGCCGGTAAGGCTGCGGATCCTCGTCGTCTTGAGGCCGATGCGTTGGACCGTTCCGCGCATCTCGCCGACGACAACGAAATCTCCTACCAGGAAGGGTTTGTCCACCACGATCGCGATCGAGGCGAACAGGTCGCTCAAAATGTTCTGAAGGGCGAGGGCGACCGCGATCCCGGCGATCCCGAGTCCGGTGACGAGGGCGGTGATGTCCACGCCCAGGTTGTCGAGGGCGAGGAGGAGCGCCAGCGTCCACAGGGCGATCTTTCCCAGGAACGCCACCGCGTTGAGGGTGGTAGCCGTGGCGGCGTCCTTTTCCTCCTCGAGCTTCTGCTTGATCGCGCGGTTCGACCAGTATGTGATGCCCCGTCCTCCCCACCCTGCGGCCTGGAACAGGAAGGCGATCAGGGTTAGGGCCGAGATCCCCGATTTCGCTGCCGACGGCAGGACGAGCGCCTGCGATGCCGCGAACAGGGCGACGATGAGCAGGAACAGAGTGGAGGTCCCGCGCACCAGGTTGAGCACAAGGCGGACGAAGTCGCTCTTCGTCTGCTCGCGAAGGGCCCTCAGCTGGCGGTGGACGATCCACTTCGCGAGCTTGAGGAGGGAGAACGTGCCGACAAAGATCCCCAACGCGAGAACCCCCACCCACAACTCGTTATCGGTGAGCACCGGTTGGAGAAAAGTCATCGTCTACTCTGGCTTGTCGGATCCCTTCGGCGGCTGAACGAGGAAGGAGAGAACGACGAGCACGATTCCGATGCTGAGGACAACGACGGTCGCCCGGGTGGAGGGTTGCTCGATCAGGGTCCCGATGACCACGCCCAGCAACGCTGCGCCCACGGCGAGCGTGACGCAGCGAGCTCCGATCCGGGTTCTCCACATCGCCGTTGAGAGTACTCCCCGCGGGGCCCGGTTTCAAACGGAGTGCCGACGGGCGAGGGCCCTCGGACTCTGCGTTCTGGGCCTGGTTGACGCTGGGACAGGGGAACAGTATCGTTCGCAATCGAGAGCAAGCGATGGCAAGAAAACACAAGACAAAGGCCAACGGTGTCGCCGGGGCGAGCATTGTGGTGGTCGGGGCGGGGGTCGTGGGCTCCCTGGTGGCACGGGAGTTGACACGGTACGAGGGCGAGGTCCGGATCGTGGAGCGCGAGCCGGACGTGGGGTGGGGGGTGACGAAGGCCAACTCGGCCATCGTGCACGCTGGGTTCCATGAGAGGCCGGGAACGTGCAGCGCCCGGTTCTGTGTTGAGGGCAACGCTGTCTTTGCCGACGTGTGCCGGGATCTCGAAGTCCCGTTCGGGCGGACCGGAGCGTACGTGTTGGCGCTGGCGGAGGGCGAACGGGCTGTCCTGGAGGAGCTGCGCGGGCGGGGCGAGGAGCTCGGGGTCCCGGGCCTCGCCCTCCTCGACGGGGGAGAGGTCCGAAAGCGGCTCCCCGACGTGAACCCCGAAGTCGTGGCCGCCCTGTGGGCGCCGAGCGTGGGGATCACCGAGCCGTGGGCCCTCGCTGTGGCTGCGGCGGAGAACGCGGTGGCCAACGGGGCCATTCTCCATGTGGGGGAGGAAGTGACGGGACTCACGGTCCACGGGGGCCGGGTCCGCGCGGTGAGAACGGACCAGGCGACGTACGACGTGGACGCCGTGGTGAACGCCGCCGGCCTCGCTGCGGATCGGATCGCGGCGCTGGCGGGGATCACCGTCCCCGGGCTCACTCCCCGGCGGGGGGAGTACCTCCTCCTCGTGGACGTGCCCCCTTCCCTGCGAGAGGCGGTCCTTTTTCCCGTTCCCACTGCCCATTCCAAGGGGATCCTCGTCGTCCCCACTGTGGACGGGGGGCTCCTCCTCGGCCCGACCGCGGCCGACCTCCCGCCGACACAGAGGGAAGCGACGGAGACGACAGTGGAGGGGCTGGCCTTCGCCCTGAACGGGGCACGGCGCCTTGTGCCCGATCTTCCCGTGGGGAAGGTGGTAAAGGTGTTCGCCGGTCTGCGCCCTGAACCGGCGGACGGCGACTTCTGGCTCGGGGAGACGGACATCCGCGGGTTCTATCAGGCGGCAGGGATGCGTTCCCCGGGCCTCACCGCCGCCCCGGCGATCGCCCGCTGGCTGGCCGGGGAGATCGCCGCGGATCTCGGGCTCGCCCCCCGGCCTTCGTTTTCCCCACTGCGCCTGGCACTCCCCCGGGCCGCCGACCTGCCGCCGGCGGAGTGGAATGCGCTCATCGCCCGCGATCCCCGCTACGGGCGGATCGTGTGCCGCTGTAACCGGGTCACGGAGGGGGAGATTGCCGCGGCGATCGGCCGCGGGGCGCGGACGGTTGATGGGGTCAAGTTCCGCACCCGCGCCGGGTTCGGGCGGTGCCAGGGTGGGACGTGCACGGACCGCATCCTGGCGTTGCTCGCCCGGGAGACGGGTCGGGATCCGGAGGAGGTACCCGTCCAGGGCCCCGGGTCGGCGCTCGTGGTGGGGAGGGTGCGGTGAGGACGCACCGCGTGGACGTCCTCGTGGTGGGGGGAGGGGCGGCGGGCATGGCCGCGGCGGCGTCTGCGGCGCGGGAGGGAGCGAAAACGCTCCTCGTAGAGGAGGGATCGCGCCTGGGAGGGGTCCTCGACCAGTGCATCCACCCTGGGTTCGGCCTCCACCGCTACCGGGAGGAGCTCACCGGTCCCGAGTTTGCCCATCGGTTGCGGGAAGATCTGCGAGGAGCTGACGTCTGGACGGGGCAGTCACTGCTCGAAGTTGAGCCAGGTCGGCCCCGGGCGAGAACGGTGGGTGCAGCGGGGTTGGTGGAGATCGCGGCGAAGGCCGTGGTGTGGGCGGCCGGGGCGCGGGAGCGGCCGCTGGGGGCGCTGCGCGTTCCGGGGACGCGGCCGGCGGGGATCTTCGTGGCGGGACTCGCCCAGCGGCTGGTGAACATCCACGGGCTCCTCCCCGGTCGGCGGGCCCTCGTCGTGGGCTCGGGCGACATCGGCCTGATCATGGCCCGCCGGCTGCACCTGGAGGGGGTGGAGGTGACGGGGGTCGTGGAGATCCGGCCCTATCCCGGCGGGCTCCTCCGCAACGTCGTCCAGTGCCTGGACGACTTCGGGATCCCCCTCCTCCTCTCCCACACCGTGGTCGAGGTCCACGGGCGGGGGAGGCTGTCTGGGGTGACGCTGGCCGAGGTGGACGGGTCCGGAATCCCGCGGCCGGAGACGGGGCGGTTTGTGGAGGTGGACACGCTCATCATCTCCGTCGGCCTCGTCCCCGAGGTGGAGGGGATCCCGTTCGCTCCGCGGGATCCGGCTACCGGGGGTCTCGCTGCATCCACGCGCCTCCAGACACCGGTCCCGTGGTTGTTCGCGGCGGGGAACTGCCTCGCCCCGTTCGACCTCGTGGACACGGTGGCCACCCTCGGCGAGCGGGCGGGGACCGCCGCGGCACGGTACGCGCGGAGAGGGCTTTCCCCCGCCCCGACGGTCGCCCTCGGCCGCGGACCGGGGGTCGCGGTGCTCGTTCCCTCGTTCCTCGTCCCCGGCGAAGAGGTGACCCTCTACCTGCGGGCGTCCCTGCCCCTGGCCCAGGCCCGGGTGACGGTGGGCCCAGACGGGTTCGGACGTGTGGTGCGCGGAGTCCGCCCGGCAGAGATGATCGAGGTCCGCCTCTCTCCCGAGGAGACCAAGGCCCTTGCCCGCTCCAGGAACGTGACCGTGGAGGTGACCACGTTGCGATGATGAGGGTCATCTGCGTTGCTTGCCCGATGGGGTGCGCGATCGAGGTCGAGGTCGCGGGAGGGATCCCGGCCCGGGTGAGCGGGCATGGCTGCCCGCGCGGGGAGGCCTACGCTCGGGAGGAGGCCCTCCACCCGCGGCGGGTCCTCACGACGAGCGTGCGCGTGGTCGGAGGGGACCTCCCGCTGGCCTCGGTGCGCACCTCGGCCCCGATCCCCCGCCCGCTCATCCCCACGGCGATGGCGCTCGCCCGCGCGCTTGCCGTTCGCGCCCCGGTGGAGGTGGGCCACGTCGTGGCCACGGACATCCTCGGCACAGGCGCGGATCTCGTCGCCACCCGCGCCGTCCGCCGCGTCCCGCCAGTTGACCGGCGTGAGGCGCCGCCTATAATGGCTAACGCAAGAAATGGCGAGAAAACGAAGCCAAGCGCTAACCGAGGAACGCCGCCGGATGATCCTGGAGGGGCTGCGGCAGCGCGGCGTGGTGCGCACGGCGGAGCTCGCGCGGCGGCACGGCGTCTCCCCGATGACGATCCGCACCGATCTGGCCGCTCTGGAGAGGAGGGGCGACCTCCTCCGCGTCCACGGAGGGGCGATGCTCCGGGAGCGGGTGGCCCTTGAGCCCTCCTACTACGAGAAGGCGACCCGGAACCTCGACGAGAAGCGGCGCATCGGGCGCCGGGCGGCGGCGCTGGTCGAGGACGGGATGGCGGTGTTCATCGGCAACGGAACGACAACGATCGAGATCGTGCGCGCGCTACGGGAGCGCCCCCCCGTGGGGATCAAGGTCTTCACCAACGCCCTCACCCATGCCACCGAGCTCGCGGAGATCCCGGGGGTGGAGGTGTACGTGATCGGAGGGTACTTGCGTGGCGTGTCGTTCGCAATGGTCGGCCCGCTGGCCCGCCAGGCCCTACAAGGGGTGTACTTCGACCTGGCGTTCCTGGGGGCCAACGGGGTTTCCCTTGACCATGGGATCACGATCCCATCCCTGGAGGAGGCGGAGACGGCGCGGGAGATCATCGCCCATGCTCAGCGTGTGGCGATCGTCGCCGATCACAGCAAGTTCAAGACCGTCACCCACGGCAAGATCGCCCAGCTGTCGCGGGTGGGTATCATTGTCACCGATGCTGATTTGGACGCGGGATTCCGGGAAGAACTGGCAACCATGGGCTTGGAGCTGCTCCTTGCGTAGAGAGGGTGGGTGGTGGCGATCAGCTCGGCCGAATGCGGTATCAGGGACGAACCGGCAGACAGAAGGGGAAGTGGGCGGTGTCGCCTGATGACGGGGAGGTGATCGCCTAGCGACGGGCAGAAGACCGGCTGTGCGGAGACCTCAGTGCCGACGTGTGGCGCGATCCAACAACACGGAACAACAAGGAGGCACAAGGTGAAGAGCGGAAAGATGTTGGCTGTAACGTGTCTTTTCCTTCTCACGCTTCTTGGTGTGGCGGGAGCAGCGCAGCAGAAGCTTGGTTGGGTTGGCCCCATCTACGTGGAGCTCTCAGAGAGCCTGAAGAAAGGCTTCCAGGACTACTACCTGAGAACCTACGGGGAACCCATCGAGATTACGTTCGTGAGGCCGGGTGGATGGCCCGTCTGTGTTGATAGAGTCAGAATTTGGGATGGTAAGCCTGATGCCGATGTCTTTCTCGGAGCGGGAGCTCCTGCCCATTCCGTTCTGGCAAGCCTCGGGCTGACTGTCCCCTATGTACACGCTCATTGGGACATGATCCCCGCCGAATGGCACGGTATGAAGGCCAAGGACCCCGAGGGGTACTGGTCTGCGTTTGCGCCCTGGCTTGTCTCGAACATGTACAACGAGCTGGTCCTCCGCATGTACAACGTTCCTCCTCCTCGTACATGGGACGATCTCTTGAACCCCATCTACCGAGGACATATCGCGATGTGCCTCACCTACGCCTCCGGCACGATGTACGAGGTCGTTCAGATCCAGCTTCAGACACGCGGATGGAGGGATGGCTGGGCCTACCTCAGGTATCTGGCGGCTCAGGTGGGTCGCTGGACGACTGGAAGCACGGACACAACCCACAATGTGACGCGAGGAGAGTACCCGATCGGCATCGCGCAACCCCAGATGAACGCAATGGTTGCGCGCCGTGATGGGTATCCGGTCGGAAACCTCGTTCCCGACGTTACTGTGCTTGTTCCCGAGGCGGCAGCGCTGCTGGCTGGTGCCCCTAACGAGAGGAACGCCAAGATCTTCCTCGACTGGCTCTACAGCATGGAGGGTCAGAAGTACGTGCTGCAAGGTGGGTACTTCGTGGCCCGGACCGACATCTCTCTCAGGCAGTGGCAGGCCGAGGGGGTAACCATGGCCTCGCACGCCATCGCTGCGCTCGGCGGAGCCGACAACTTCTGGGCCGTGGATCTCGACCTTCTGGACTACGACCTTGAGCTTGCCACGGCCCAGTGGGACGAGGTGAACAACACCTTCGACAGGGAGATCTACAGAAAGTGGGAAGAGCTGAAGAGCACGCTGTCTCAGATCGAGGCTGTCGAGCTGCAGATCGCGGACGCGAAGGCCAAGGGAGCAGACGTTGCTGCGGCCGAGGCCAAGGCTGCTGAGGCAAGAACCCTCTTTGAGGAGGGTGAGCTTGCTACCGCGAGGACTGCCGTAACCGAAGCACGTGCTCTCCTGAGACGTTAACGCGCACAGGATGAGTCAACAGAGACCAAGTCAACGAAAGATGGGCGGTGCGGGTGGGCTTCTTGCCCACCCGCACCAGCATGGCATCCGAAGCCTCATCCGGGTGGATAACCTCTTGGCAGCGTTCGCATGGGTGGTTGTCGCTTTCCTGATTATCTACCCCCTGTCCTTCCTCGTGATCGATAGCTTCCGGGTAGCGGGTTCGGATCGTTTTGGCTTACAGAACTACAGAGCTTTCTTCTCCGATGCGTACTACATCGGTGCGTTTGTGAAGACCTTCGTGCTCTCCGGCCTTGTGCTTCTGACCACTACGGTGCTTGGTCTGCCGCTGGCGTACATCCTTGCGCGGTACCGGCTACGGGGACAGACGGTGTTCACTGCCCTGACCATTCTGCCTATCGTGCTGCCAGCCTATGCAGGGGCGTTCGCATGGGTGGTGTTTTTCGGCAGGTTCGGCACCCTGAACCTCCTGCTGATGCAGTGGGGGATCATCAGCCGCCCCATCAACTTCATCTCGGGTCTGCACGGTGTAGTCTTCATGCAGGCGATCCACCTGCTGCCGTTCATGGTGCTCAGCCTCCTGGCAGCATTCACCAGCATCGACCCCGACCTGGAGGAGGCAGCGGAAGTGGAGGGAGCCAGCGGGATCCGGCGGTTCTTCACCGTGACCCTCCCTCTTTGCACTCCTAGCTATCTGGCGGGGGCGATCCTTGTCTTCCTCTGGCCGTTTACGGACTGGCTTACGCCGATGATCTTCGGGGTCATCGACCTGCTTCCTTCCATAGCGTACATCAATATCGCCTATCACTTCACCGATGTGGGCCGCAAGTACATGGGCATTGTGTCCGTGGTCCTGTCGTCGGGCGTGTGCGTGGCCGCCTTCCTGCTGTTGAAGGCCTGGGTAGAACGGAAAAGGTACACGGGTCTTTCGAAGGGCACTACTCTCGGGGGAAGAACAATACGGCCCAACCCCCTGGTGAGAGTGGTTTCCTACCTGTACATGTTGTTCATCTCCGCTTTGGTCCTCCTCATTCCCATTGTCCTGGGGCTGTCGGGCTTCTCCCGAAGGTGGGTCCTCACGCCCTTCCCGCAGCACTGGACCCTGGACAACTTCCGCACCATCTTCACTGGGGCGACCCGGCTCATCTCCAACTCCTTCCTCTTTAGCGGTGTGGCCCTGGGAATTGGAGTGTTCTTCGGTCTTCTCATGGCCTACCTCATTGCTCGCACCAAGGCACTCGGGAGGGGCGGCCTCGAGTTTGTCAGCACGCTCATGCTTGTGTTTCCCGGCGTCGCGGTGGGTGTTGCCTATCTGACAGCGTTTTGGCACGGAATCCCGCTTGCCACTCACTGGATGATCATGCCTTTGGCTCTGTTTGTACGCCGTATGCCTTACTTCCAGAGGATGGCGCACGCTGCCTACCAACAGCTCGACCCTTGTCTTGAGGAGGCGGCCGAGGTTTCGGGAGCGAGCAAACTGAGAACCTTCCTCACGATCTCGCTGCCTCTGCTCCTGAAGGGGATCTTCGTCGGGGTCATCATGTTCTTCATCATGGCCTTCCAGGAGATTTCGACGGCCATCTTCCTCTACCGGGGAGGGTGGGAGACCTTGCCCGTGGGGCTCTATCTGAACTGGCATCGGGGCATGGAGTTCGGATTCGCAGCGGCATTGTCTTTCATGATGGTTGTCATCGTCTTCGTCATGCTGATGATCGCCGCCAAGATCGGCGGGGGCGTGCTTAACGTGGCTTGGGGTTCAAGCGGAAGGGGGAAGTAGATGGGGTTCATCGACATCAGGAACCTGGTCAAGCGGTTCAGGACGAAGTATGGCGAGGTACTGGCAGCCGACAACGTCTGCCTTGAGATCGAGAAAGCCGAACTGATAACCCTTCTTGGCCCCAGCGGGTGCGGTAAGACCACCACCTTGCGGTGCATAGCGGGTCTGGAGAGACCTGACAGCGGGGACGTGCTGATCGACGGGGTTCCCATGTTCTCCCAGGGGTTCGTTCCCCCGGCCAAGCGGGGGATCGGGATGGTCTTTCAGAACTACGCGGTCTGGCCTCACATGACGGTGTTCGCCAACGTTGCCTACGGGCTCAAGCTCGAAGGGGTTCCGAGAAGGACCCGCGAGGCGCGGGTGAGGGAGATGCTCGACATTGTAGGCCTGGCTGGCTTGGAGCGAAGATACCCCGGACAGATGAGTGGGGGCCAGCAACAACGGGTTGCGCTTGCACGGGCACTGATGAGACATCCCAAGGTGCTTCTTCTCGATGAACCGCTGAGCAATCTTGACGCCAAGCTCAGGGAGAAGATGAGATTCGAGATCAGGGGTATTGTCAGCCGAATGGGGATGACGGCTGTCTACGTTACCCACGATCAGGCAGAGGCAATGGTGCTCTCCGATCGCGTGGCGATCATGGATCAGGGCAAGCTTGTTCAAGTGGCCAAGCCTGACGAGATTTACCATGTGCCTGCTAGCCGATTTGTCGCCGATTTCATCGGAACGACGAACATTGTGGAAGGGCAAGTGGAGGAGATCCTGGACGACACGGGGCTGGTCGGTTTGAGAACCGGGCTGGGAAGGACGCTGTGCAGGGCTCGCAATCGGGCCGCAGTGGCCAAGGGTGAACCGGTCTACCTTTCCATACGGCCAGAGGACATCGAGGTGATCAACAGCACGCACGAAGCTAGGGACAACATCTACACAGGAACGATTACTGAGAGAGCCTATCTTGGTCACCTGTTGTACCTGTTCATTCGCGTACGCGATACAGTCATCAGAGCGCAGTGTCATCCAAGGCAAGTGGGGAGCGAAGGGGAGGAGACGCGTATCTACCTGGACCCGGCGAAGTGCGTCATCCTCCCGTCCTGATGGGAGGACGGGCGCATGTTGCGTTCACACCGGCCGCGGAGATCTGAAACCGAGCTACCCGTTGATTCGAGAGAGGCTAGATCACGGTGGAAACGATGATCGGAGCCGTGTGAGGAGCCAAGATCTGAGGAGTAGGCCATGCCAGCTCCGGGAGGCAGCTCCTCTCGGGATCAGAGGGTATACCCATGCTCCGCTGGGGCAGGGAGTGTCCAGATGTGAAGGAGGTGATGGGGTTCAGGTTTCGTGAGAAGTTGGCTGATGTGAAGACTTTGTTGGCTGAGAAGCAGACTCGAAGGAGGGATACCTGATGAAGGTGCGCAGGTTTGTAGTTCTGGCGTTGGTCGTCCTTACGCTTGGGACTCTGGCTGCTGCTCAGAGGGTGGAAATCGAGTTCTGGCACGCGGCCACCGGGGCCCTGGCTGCGGCCCTGACCGAGGTCGTCAACGGGTTCCACGCCGCCCAGGACCAGTACGTGGTCAACTTGGTCCACAAGGGGACCTACACGGAGACGATGTCGGCGGCGATCGCGGCG
>CAKZSO010000036.1 GCA_937921255.1 Candidatus Bipolaricaulota bacterium | reverse complement strand
AGCATCCGCCCCGTACGCCCGGAGGCGCTTTCGCTCGGCGGAGTGCATGGAGCCGAACACCGGGTACCTCCTCCTCGAGGGCCATGGACCCACCCAGCTTTCGTGAGTGATCCCTGGTGAGCCTGCACCGGTGACCCTCGCCCGTTCTACCTCCCACCTGTCAACACTGCGGGGAAACCGAACACGCTAGGCTACTTGCCTCCTGCGCCCGAGGCGTTGGAGCTCCCGGGGCGAGGCGTGGTAGACCAACTGAGAAAGTGGACCTACCACTGGGGGCAGGTCACTGTGGCTATGTGGTGACCGTGGCGGTCGAGGCGGAACTCGAAGAAGTTCGTGAGGATCAGGTTCGGAACGTGCTCCGGTAGCACCCGAGCTGCTCGTTCTCCACGATCGGCTCCAGATTCTCCACCGTGGGGGCCTTGGCCTCGATGTAGCCGACGATGTGCTGCTGGCCGTCCCACAAGCGAAAGTCGGGGTTCCCGGCCTCAGTGGCCTTGGGGAGCGTGGTGACGCGGACGCCCTCGACCTTCGTCGCCCCAGCCCACGCCGAGACGAGGTCGGCCAGGGAGGCGTAGAAGCTCTCCTCGCGGGCGGCGCCCTGGACGGCAACCGCAGCGAGCCGGGCGAGGTAGTCGCGGAACAACGTGTTCTCGGCCATCCCCTGGCTTATACCCGGTTTCCCACCGCCAGGACAAGGCAGCACTGCCGTCGGGGACAAGCCCCGACGCTACAACCGGTCCCTCGGGTGGGAGCTGTGGGTCGGGCTACCAGGCCACCGGCACCCGCAACGGGGACCCTCTCCGCTGGGCCACCTTCACGTACCCGTTCTGGCGGCCGAACGCGTGCAGCCCCCACGTGATTTCCACGTCCTTCTTGCAGCACGCGATCACTCTCGCCAGGTCGCCCTGGCGGAACCAGCGGACTGCGTCGAGCCCCCCGCCGGTCTTGGACTCGCCCAGGGTGGCGACGGCGACATCGTCCAACCGTGGTCGCCATCCCAGCGTCTTCGAGAGATGGACCATGAGGTCCACCGTGGGCACGTCGCTCAGTGGCTTCTTGGTGTAGGGCCGGAGGACCTCGTAGTCGAACCCCACCACGTTGTATCCCACCACCTGGCCGGCCGCGCGCAGCGCGGCCACGAGCTGGGCCGCGTCGGCCTCCTGGTAAGTGTCGAACCGCTGCGCCTCCGGGTCGTAGGTGACCCCGACCGCAAGGCGCAGCTCGCGGATGCCGTCCCTCCCCCCTACCTCGTCGAGGGTGCGTTGGGTCTCCAGGTCGAACGCGAGCGCGGCGGGCACTTCAGGGCTCACCTGCCGGACACCATCGCCCGAAGGTCGCCGGCGGCGTTCTCCACCTGGTCCGCGATCCCGCCAAGCATGAGGACGAGCTGGATGAGGTGGTACCGGTCGAACGGCGGCAGATCCTCGCTTCCGTAGATTGTCGCCACGATCTCCCGCTCCACGAGGTCGCTCTCGTGCTCGAGCTGGTTGATCCGGTCCACCCCCTCGGCGATCTTGCCCGCCGCCCCGCGGAGGTCCCGCGCGGTGATCGCCTCGTCGAAGTCCTCGATTGTCACCCCGTAGGCGTGAACGATCCGGCTCACTGCCTCGGCGAGGGCCCGGTAGGCGTCCTCGAGGGCGATCCCGAGCTTCGGCCGCCGGAGCGACATGAGGAGCGCCGCATCCTGGCACAGGTCAGCGATTTGGTCCTGGTGCCACAGAAGCTGGTACAGGGCCGACCGAGGCAGGAGCAGCCGTCGGGACTGCGTGAGCTCGTTCCGGATCCGCCGTTTGATCAGGTCCGCCTCGTGCTCGCGCTGGCTCACGAGATCGGCGTTCACCTCCTCGCCCCGCAGCCAGGCCCGCGTCTGTCGCCCCAGCTCCTCGGCCGCCTCTTCCACGGCCGTGGCGTGAGCCCTGAAGGAGACCAGGGGCCGGCGCCCCCGAAAGTAGTCCATGATCCGTCCCATCCCGTACCTCCTGCTTTCCGTCCCGGAGAGCAGCCTCCGTCCCCCCGGGGTCACTCCCACCGTGCTACGCCATCCCGGGTCGTCTTGAGCAGAGTTCTCCCATCACGTACGCCGGACCGCAACCGCCATGACCACGAGATCAGCCACGTCCTCGGCCCGGTCGGAGAACTCGACGAGCTTCTCCAAGAACTCGCGCACGAGGATCTTCTCCGCCAAGGGGAGGTCGGTGGCGAACAGGCGGGCGATCGCCCGCCGCTGGAGCTCGTCCACCCGGCTCTCCTTGCGGTCCACCTCTCCCGCGTGCTGGACCGCCGCGGGGTCGCCGGTGAGAAGGCCCATCACCGCGGCCTTAACGTCGCCCATTTGGCCGACCATCGTCGCCACGGCGTCCCGCACCAAAGGGTGAAGGAGCTCGGGGAGCCTGATCTGCTGGAGGGAGAGGAAGTACATCGCCGCCTCGGCGGCGTTGGCCAGCCGGTCCACCCCTTCGACGATGTCGAGCAGGCTCCGTCGCGTGATGGCGAGGAACGCCCCCCGCACGAGCTCGCGCTCCGCGGCCCGCCGGAGGTCGTCGGCCCGGGCCTCGGCGCGGTGGGTGAGGACCGCCAACTCCTCGATCTCCTCCCACGGCCGGCCGTCGAGCACCGCAGCGAGGCCCTTGGCCATCGCCGCCAGGGCCTCCTCCACCTGGGCGAGGTGACCCACCACGAGGTCGTGCACCTTGCTTCCCCGTTTGCGTCCGAACGTCATTGGCCTCCCTTTGTCGCCCGTCTCCCCAGTAGGATATACTGCCGCCGCGTCGCCAAGCAACTTCTGAGGTGATCGGGATGAGACAAGCCCACAGCGTATGCTTCGTCGGCCACTCGGGATCGGGGAAGACCGCCCTCGCGGAGGCGATGCTCCGCACCGCGGGGGCCTCGGGGGAGGTCGCCCTCGATCGCACGCCCGAGGAGAAGAGCCGCAAGCAGTCCATTGACCTCTCGGCTGCCGCCTGTACCTGGAAGGGGAAGCGGCTCGACCTCCTCGTCACCCCCGGCCTGGGGGAGTTCGTCGAGGAGATCTACAAGGGCGTCGAGGCGGCTGACCTCGTGGTCCTCGTCGTGAACGCCGAGAAACCGGTGGAAGTGGTCACGGAGCAGGCGTGGGAGATCCGCCGCGGGGCCGGACGGCCGGCGATCGTGTTCGTCAACATGCTCGACAAGCCTCTCGCCGACCCGGAGGCCGCTCTGGAGGCGGTCCGCGGGGCGCTTCCCGGCACGTTTGTGCCGCTTCAGTTCCCCATCCGCACCGGGAACGTGGTCACGGGGTTGGTGGACGTGCTCACGGGCAACCCCACCGCCGCCAAGGTCGCCCTCCCCGAGGGGGTGAAGGATCGCGTGGAGGAGCTGCGGGCCGGTCTGGTGGAA
Source organism: Candidatus Bipolaricaulota bacterium (assembly GCA_937921255.1). GTDB lineage: Bacteria > Bipolaricaulota > Bipolaricaulia > Bipolaricaulales > Bipolaricaulaceae > Bipolaricaulis. The sequence goes on along the minus strand of CAKZSO010000036.1, from coordinate 29,581 downwards.
GAGGCCGCGACGTTCAACGATGCCCTACTTGAGAAGGTGCTCGCCGACGAGAAGACCTCCCCCGAAGAGGTCCTCGCCGCCCTGCGGGCGGGGATGAAGGCGGGGGCGCTCGTCCCCGTCCTGTGGGGGTCGGTCGCCCAAGGCCAGGGGGTGCAGGAGCTCCTCGATGCGGTCCTCCTCCTCGCCCCCCAGGACCCGGCACCGGCCGAGACGAAGCTCCGCGCGTTCTCGCTGGCCCTCGATCCCTACCTCGGGCGGCTTGCCTACGTGAAGGTCCTGAGCGGAGAGGTACGCGACGGAATCACCCTGTTCAACCTCGCTACGAAGGACAAGCTGCAGGTCCGCGACGTGTACGCGTACTCCGGGACGAAGCTCGAGAAGGCCGGCCACGCGGTCACAGGGAGCATCGCCGCGCTTGCTAAGCTGGAGGGAGTGGAGCTCGGCGCGACGCTCGCCACCGACCCCGCGGCGACACCCGAACCCCCAATCCCGTTCCCCAAGCCGGTGTTCATCCGGGCGATAACCGCAAAGTCCCAGGCCGAGGAAGAGAAGATCAGCACGGCCCTTCGGGACCTCGTCACGACGAAGGCAACCCTTACCTTCCAGCGCGACCCGGTGACGAAGGAGGGACTCGTCTCGGGGATGGGCGACGTGCAGCTCGACGTCTTGGCCGAGCGCCTCCGCAACAAGTACGGGGTTGAGGTCCACTACAACGTCCCGAAGGTCCCGTACCGGGAGACGATCCGCAAGACGGCAAGTGCGATGTACCGCCACAAGAAGCAGACCGGCGGGCACGGCCAGTTTGGCGAGGTCCACCTTCGGATTGAGCCCCTCCCTCGCGGGTCGGGGTTCGAGTTTGCCGACGAGATCAAGGGCGGCGTGATTCCCCAGCAGTTCATCCCCGGGGTGGAGAAGGGCGTGCGTGAGGCGCTCGAGGAGGGTGTTCTCGCCGGGTTCCCAGTCGTGGACGTCCGAGCCGCGGTGTACTACGGGACCTACCACGAGGTGGACTCCTCCGAGCTGTCGTTCAAGATCGCCGCCCGCACCGCGTTCAAGATGGCCGCCGAGCAGGCCGAGCCGACGCTCCTCGAGCCGATCATGGCCCTGGCCGTGACGGCGCCGGACACGTTCACGGGGGACATCATCTCCGACCTCACCTCCCGCCGGGGCCGGATCCTCGGGATGGAGGCCGAGGGAGGGCGGACGACGATCCGGGTCGAGGTCCCGATGGCGGAGACGGTGTCCTACGCCCTGGACTTGAAGGCGCTCACCCAGGGCCGGGCCACGTTCCAGATGTCCCCCGCCCGCTACGACTTCGTCCCCGGGCAGCTCCAGGAACGCCTGCTCGCCCAGCTGCGAGCGGCCACCCATGAGGGTTAGCGACTTCATGACCCGGGACCCGCCCGTGGCGCGGGCGGACGCGCCGGTGACCGAGGCCCAGAAGCTCGCCGTTGAGGCCGGGGTCACGGTCCTGTTCGTGGTAGATGACGAAGGTCGCCTGGTGGGGTTCCTCACCCGTAAGGCTCTGTCTTCAGTCCCGGACGCAAACCTCCCCGCCGGAAAGCTCGCCTCCCCTCCGACGGTCACGATGAGCCCGGACGACCCGCTCGAGCGGGCCGTCGTCCTCCTCTCCGAGCGCTACCTCCTCCTTCCGGTGGTGGACGGGGAGAAGCGGCTCGTGGGCGTCCTGACAAGCGTGGGACTCCTGCGGGGCCTGGCCCAGATGGCGGGGTTGGGAGAGGAAGGGACGCGCATCCGGATCCAGACCTCGTCACCCACCGATGCCTACCAGACCCTGAGCGTGCTTGGGGCGAAAGGGTTCCCCTTGGTCGCCGTGCTCCGCGGCCGGGGCGGGGAGCTCATCATCCACGTGCAGGGCGTCCAGGACCCCAAGGCTCTCCTGGCGGAGCTGAAGGGGACGCTACGGTGAGCGCTCCACCCGGACGGGTGGAGATCCCCGTCCGCACCCAAGCGGGGGAGGAGATCCTCGACATCACGGGCCCCGTCCAAGCCGCCCTCTCCTCCCTCGGCCTCGCCGATGGCGCGGTGCTCCTGTTCTGCCCCCACACCACGGCTGCCTTAACCGTGAACGAGATCGCGGACCCCGACGTGCGGGCCGACGTGGGAGCTGCCCTCGGGAAGCTCGTCCCCAACCTTCGCTTCCTCCACGCGGAGGGAAATTCCGCCGCCCACGTCAAAGCCGCGCTCCTCGGGCCCTCGCTCCTCCTCCCGGTTGCCGGCGGGAGGCTCGCCCTCGGAAGTTGGCAAGGGGTCTACTTCTGCGAGTTCGACGGTCCGCGGAAGCGCGAGGTGTGGGCGTTCCCCGTCCGCTAGCGACCCCCAACCCGCTCGCGAGGCAGTCCCGGACGCCGATGCGCGATGACAGTACGCAGCGCGATCAACGAACACGCGCCCTCGGCGCGCGACGGCCTGCCCCGTGGGTCCTTGCCCCGTTCTGTCCCTCCCGGTATAGTCGGGCTTCGCATACCTTTTCGAGCGCACCGCCAGTGTAGCTCAACAGGCAGAGCATCCGCCTTGTAAGCGGAAGGTCGCCCGTTCGAGTCGGGCCACTGGCTCACCAACTGGGGACCTGGTTGTCGGCTCAGCCGGGAAGCGGCGAACCGTTTGTCCCGGAGGGGTAGCAAAGTGGTCAAACGCACCGGGCTGTAAACCCGGCGGCCTGAGGCCTTCGGGGGTTCGAATCCCTCCCCCTCCACCATGACTTGCGCGCAATGGGCGCGGTAGGGTAGACTGTGCCTCCTCGCCCGTGTAGCTCAGTCGGCAGAGCACTTCCTTGGTAAGGAAGAGGCCGTCGGTTCGATTCCGACCGCGGGCTCTCGGACGGGCAGCGGGCGGCGAACGCCCCGACTACTCCGGGTCCAAGCTGGGGAGGAAAACGAGGAGGGTGTTAGGATGGCAAAGGAACAATTCGTACGGACGAAGCCACACGTCAACATCGGCACGATCGGGCACATCGACCACGGGAAGACCACGCTCACCGCGGCGATCACGAAGGTCCTCGGCCTGAAGGGCCTGGCCAAGCACCGGTCCTACGACGAGGTCGCCAAGGCCGATGCGAAGCTCTTCCGCCGCGATGCGACGAAGATCCTGACCGTGAACGTCGCCCACGTCGAGTACGAGACGGACACCCGTCACTACGCGCACATCGACTGCCCCGGTCACCAGGACTACATCAAGAACATGATTACCGGTGCTGCGCAGATGGACGGGGCGATCCTCGTAGTGTCCGCCGCCGACGGCCCGATGCCGCAGACCCGGGAGCACGTCGTGCTCGCCCGCCAGGTGAACGTGCCGGCGATCGTCGTGTTCTTGAACAAGGTCGATTTGGTGGAGGACCCTGATCTCGTGGATCTCGTTGAGATCGAGATCCGCGACCTCCTCTCCAAGTACGAGTTCCCCGGCGACAAGACCCCGATCATCCGCGGGTCGGCCTCCAAGGCGCTGGCCGCAGGCTCGGTAGACGACCCGGCCGCCAAGCCGATCCTCGACCTCATGGCCGCGGTTGATAGCTTCATCCCTCTCCCCAAGCGCGAGGAGGACAAGCCCTTCCTGATGCCGATCGAGGACATCTTCTCGATCAAGGGCCGCGGCACCGTGGTCACCGGCCGCGTGGACCGGGGCCGGATCACCCCCGGGGCGGAGGTAGAGATCGTCGGGCTCACGGATGAAATCCGCAAGACCGTCGCCACGAGCCTCGAGATGTTCAACAAGATCCTCGACCAGGCCATCGCCGGCGACAACGTGGGGATCCTCCTCCGCGGGATCGAAAAAGACGAGGTGGAGCGCGGCCAGGTGCTCGCGGCGCCCGGCTCGATCACGCCCCACACCGAGTTCGAGGCCCAGGTGTACGTCCTCTCCAAGGACGAGGGCGGCCGCCACAGCCCGTTCTTCAACGGCTACAAGCCGCAGTTCTACTTCACGACAACCGACGTCACGGGCGAGGTCCAGCTCCCGGCCGGCGTGGAGATGGTCATGCCTGGGGACAACGTGGACAAGCTCCGCTGCAAGCTGATGAAGCACATCGCGATGTCGGAAGGCCTCCGGTTCGCGATCCGCGAGGGCGGACGGACCGTGGGGGCCGGCGTCGTGACGAAGATCCTCAAGTAACATGGCGAAGAAGGAGACGGTGCAGCTGGTGACGCTGGCCTGTTCCGCGTGCGGGCGGCACAACTACCATACCCGCCGCAACCGGAACAACACGCGGCAGAAGCTCGCCTTGAACAAGTACTGCGCTTGGTGCACGAAGCGCACCGAGCACAAGGAGACCTAAGGGCCCGAAAGGGGGAACGACCAGGCTATCCCCGCGGCGCCACCAGGGGCCGCGGGGTTTGAGGCCCGTAGCTCAAATGGCAGAGCGGCGGACTCCAAATCCGTAGGTTGGGGGTTCAAGTCCTCCCGGGCCTGCCAGCGAGGGAAGAGAACGATGAACGCGATGATGAGAGTCCGGGACTACCTGACGAACGTGCGCACGGAGATCGGCCGGGTCAGCTGGCCATCTCGAAAGGAAGTGGTGAGCCTCACCGTGCTCATCATCCTTCTCTCGGTCGTGCTCGGCGTCTACCTCGGGCTTGTCGACCTGATCGTCACCCAGGTCCTTCGCCTCCTTCTCCGCAGCTAGGAAGACCGACGATGCAGCGAAAGAGGTGGTACGCCATCCAGACGTACGCGGGCTCGGAACTGCGCCTCAAGCACCAACTTGAGGAGCGGGTCCGCAACCTGGGATGGGAACGCCAGTTCGAGCCCTTGCCGACGGGCGAGGAGCGGGAGTACTTCTTCGTCCCGGTGGAAGAGGTTGTCACCTCGCGCTCGGGCCGGGGCCGGGCCAGCGAGTACCGCGTTCCGTACGATTACGACCTGCTCGTGGCCTCAAACGAGCGCATCCAGCGGGGCGACGTGATCGCCCGCCGGCCGCCGACCCATCTCCCTTCCGCGGCGGAAGTGGTGGCCGTCGAGTCCCTGTGGCGGGTGGTCGTGGAGACCCTGGCCCACACCGAACTCGAGTACCTGATCCCCCAGGAGAAGGGGGTGCGGCGCGACGTGCGCGTCGGGGAGCGAACGCGGCCCGGCTTCCCCCTCACCGTGGACTCCGACGATCAGTACGTGGTCTCCGACCGCGGCGAGATCGTGTCCCGCGAGAGGGTGAAGCGAATCACCCTCCGCCGCGAGGACGGGAGCGAGGAAACGCGGATCATCCCCGAGGCCTACCTCCACCCGCGCGTCCGGGTGGGGGCAACCCTTGCCAAGGGGGAGGAGATCGAGCGCGAGCACAAGATCTACGCCCGGGCGTCCGGGCTGGTCAAGGTGAAGGAGTACAAGGACAAGCGCGAGGTCTCGGTCCAGCGAATCGAGCGGAGACGCCTCATCCCGGGTTACGTGTTCACCAAGATGGGCTTGGATGAAGAGGAGATGTTTGAGCTCCTGCGCGGGCTGGAGCGATCGGCCCGGTTCGTGGGGAGCAAGACCCGCCCCGTGCCGATCGAGGGCCCGGAGATCCTCCTCGTCCAGCGCAAGGCGGGGCTCGTCGAGACGCCCCAGACGGAGGCCAAGGCCCCACGCGTGGAGCTCGAGTTCGAGGTGGGCGAGGTCATCCAAATCGTGGAGGGGCCGTTCGCCGACTTCACCGGGGAGATCCGCGAGATCGACAAGGAGGCCGAGGAGGCGGTGGTCATGGTGAAGATCTTCGGCCGGGAGACGCCGGTCCGCATTTCGTTCGACGGCATCGAGAAGGTGTAAGGAGACGACGGTGGCGAAACAACAGGTGGCCAAGATCAAGCTCCAGATCCCGGCCGGGCAGGCCAACCCCGCCCCCCCAGTGGGGCCGGCGTTGGGCGAGCACAAGGTCAACATCATGGACTTCTGCAAGAAGTTCAATGAGGCCACGAAGGGCGAAGAACCGGGCCTCATCATCCCCGTGGAGATCGCGGTGTACCAGGACCGGTCGTTTGACCTCGTCCTGAAGCAACCGCCGGTGGCGGTGCTGCTGCGCAAAGCAGCGGGGATCGAGAAGGGCTCCGCGACCGCCAAGCGCGCGCGCGTGGGGCGGGTCAGCATGGAGCAGGTCCGCCGGATCGCGGAGCGGAAGCTCCCCGACCTCAACACCGACGACCTCGAGGCGGCGATGCGTATGGTGGTCGGCACGGCGGAGAACATGGGGCTCGAGGTGGTGCAATGAAGCGCAGCCGGAGTTACCAGACCAAGGTTGCTCTCCTGGAGCGAGCGAAGGTCTACCCGCTCGACGAGGCGATCGACCTCCTCAAGAAGACGGCCACGGCCAAGTTCCCCGAGACCGCGGAAGCGGCGATCAAGCTGGGGATCAACCCCGCGCAGCACCAGGTGCGGGGGACGTGCGCGCTCCCGCACGGGACAGGCAAGGCGGTGCGGGTCCTCGTGTTCGCCCGCGGGGAGAAGGTCCGGGAAGCCGAGGCCGCGGGGGCAGACTACGCCGGCGGCGAGGACCTCGCGGAGAAGATCCAGAAGGAGGGGTGGCTGGAGTTCGAGCGGGTGGTGGCAACCCCCGACATGATGTCCGTGGTGGGGAAACTGGGGAAGATCCTGGGGCCCCGCGGGCTCATGCCCTCCCCGAAGACGAACACGGTCACCATGGACGTGGGCGCGGCGGTGAAGGAGCTCAAGGCGGGGATGATCGAGTTCCGCGCCGAGCGGACGGGGATCGTGCACGCCATCTTCGGCAAGGCAACCTTCGAGGCCGAGAAGCTCCGGGAAAACCTGATCGCCCTCGTACGGGCCGTGATCGAGCGCAAGCCTGAGGGGGTACGGGGGCGGTACATCCAGCGCATCTCCATCTCCTCGACGATGGGACCGGGGATCCGGGTGGACGAGGCGGACCTGCTCTCCGCCGCTCAGAAGAAGGGGTGAAGACATGCCGCGCCAGGAGAAGGTTGCTGCGGTCGAGGAGCTGCGGGCGAAGCTCGCCCGCGCTCGGGCCGTGGTGGTGGTGGACTACCGCGGGCTGTCGGGGCCGGACATCACGACGCTCCGACGGATCGTCCGCAAGCAGGGGGTCGAGCTCAAGGTGGTCAAGAACACCCTCACCCAAATCGCGGCCCGCGAGGCGGGGGTTGAGGGGTTCCCGGCCTCCCTCACCGGGACGAACGCCCTCCTCCTGGGCGAGGGCGACCCCGCGGTTGCGTTCCGCGTGGCGCGGGACTGCGCCCGCAAATACCCGCAGCTGAAGGTGAAGGCGGGGGTGTTCGATGGTTCGGCGGTTTCGGCTTCAGAGGCTGACTGGTACGCAACCCTTCCCACCCGGGAGGAGCTCCTGGGCCGGTTGGCGGGCTCTCTCTCCGGTCCGATGCGGGGGCTCGCCGTCGCCCTGTCGGGAGTGATGCGCAAACTGGTCGTGGCTCTCTCGGAAGTGGAAAAGAAAAAAGGAGCGGAGGGATAGATCATGACGAAAGAGGATTTCATCCAGGCGATCGAACAGATGACGGTCAAGGACCTCGCGGAGCTCGTCACCGCCATCGAGGACCGGTTCGGCGTGTCGGCCCAGATCGCGGCCCCCGTGGCCGTGGCCACCGCTGCGCCGGCCGCCGAGGCAGGGGTGCAGGCGAAGTCCACCGTGGACGTGGTGCTCACGAACGCTGGGCAGCAAAAGATCCAGCTCATCAAGGTCGTGAAGGACATCACCGGCAAGGGACTCAAGGAGTGCAAGGACCTCGTGGACGCGCTCCCCGCGGTAATCAAGGCCGGGGTGAGCCCTGAAGAGGCCGAGGACATCCAAAAGAAGCTCGTTGCCGCAGGCGCCGAGATCGAGCTGCGGTAGGAGGACGGTTACCTCTCTTGGCCTCACCTGTAAAAGCCCGGCGTGGGTACGGACGAGCCCGGCGGTGGATTGAGCCGCCGGCCCTTATCTCGGCCCAGGTGGCCTCCTACGAGAGGTTCCTGCGCCAGGACGTCCCTGCCGCGTTCGCCGCGATCAGCCCAATCCGCGCCCCGAACCGCGACGACCTCTACATCGAGCTCGTTGACCCCGTGCTCGGCGAGCCGCGCCACGACGAGTGGGAGTGCCGCGACAAGGACCTGACGCTCGCCGTCCCCCTCAAGGTCACGGGACGGTTGTGGGAGGGCGGCCGCATCCGCCAGGAGACCGAGCTGTACCTGGCCGAGGTCCCCCTCATGACGCCGCGGGGGACGTTCGTGATCAACGGCACCGAGAACGTTCTCGTCAACGAGCTCGTCCGCTCTCCCGGCGTCTACATCACGCAGGAGGAACCGCACGCGTACCGGGCGCACTTCCTCCCCGAGGCCGGGGCGTGGCTCGAGCTCGACCTCGACGTCAAGCGCTGGACGTTGCGAGCAAACCTCGACCGCAAGGCCAAGGTCCCGGCAACAGCCCTCCTGCGGGCGCTCGGCCGCACCGAGGCGGAGATCCTCAAGCAGTACGCCGTCACGGTCCCCGTCGAGGACCTCGGGGAGTACGTCGCGCTATGGAAGCGGGCCACCCTGGCGGAGTCCGTCAGGGTCGGGGACGGCGAATGGGGGATCGGGGAGGAGGTCTCCTCCGAGCGGGCGGCCCTTCTCGCGCGCTCCGGGAGGCCCAAGGTCCAGCTCGTCCACCCCGCTGTTGCCAAGTCCCTGGAGGAGGAGCGCGAGAAGCGGATCACGACCCAGGAGGAGGCGGCGCGGTACATCTACCTTCGGTTCCGGTCCGGGGAGCGGGTGACCTCAAACCAGGCCTTCGAGTACCTCCACACCCTGTACTTCACCCCCGAGACGTACCGCCTGACCGCCGTCGGGCGGTTCAAGGCCAACCGCAAGCTCGGCCTCAAGGGCGACGCAGTCTGCCTCACCCCCCAGGACATCTTCGCCGCGCTTGACCTCCTCCTCCGGACCCCCGACGACCCCTCCCTGGTGGACGAGACAGACCACCTCGCCAACAAGCGGGTTCGCCTTCCCGGCGAGCAAGCCGAGATCGCACTCCGCGAGGGCCTGACCCGCATGGCCCGCATCGCCCAGGACAAACTTTCCCACTACGACCCCGAGGACAAGGACGCCCTGCGCCGGATCGTCTCCGCGCGGACGATCCAGGCGTCGCTGAACTACCTGTTCTACACCGGGAGGCTCTCGCAGTTCCTGGAGCAGACGAACCCCCTGTCCGAGCTCACCCACAAGCGGCGACTGTCGGCCTTGGGGAGCCTCACCGCCCGCCGGGCAAAGATCGAGATCCGCGACGTGCACTCCTCCCACTACGCCCGGATCTGTCCCATCGAAACCCCCGAGGGCCAGAACATCGGCCTCATCACCTCGCTCGCGCTGCACGCCCGGGTCAACGACTACGGGTTCCTCGAGGCTCCCTACGTCGTGGTGAAAGACGGGAAGGTCACGGGCGAGGTCCGGTACCTGATGGCCGACGACGAGCGACAGTACCGCATCGCCCCGGCGACGATCCCCATCGGCACGGACGGGCGGATCAAGGACAAACGAGTTCAGGTCCGAACTGGCAACGAAGACGTCCTGCTCGTGGCCCCCGAGGAGGTCGACTTCGTGGAGATCGCCCCCGACATCATCGTCGGGGCCTCGGCGGCGCTGATCCCGTTTCTCGAGCACGACGACGCCAACCGCGCGCTGATGGGCGCGAACATGCAGCGCCAGGCCGTGCCCCTCCTCCGGCCGGAGAGCCCGCGCGTCGGGACGGGCCTCGAAGCGGTTGCTGCCCAGGACTCCGGGGCCACCTTGCTCGCGGAGGAGGACGGGGTCGTCACGTTCTCCGACGCCCAGAGGATCGAGGTCAAAGGCAAGAAGGAGACGAAGGTCTACCGCCTCCTCAACTACGAGCGCTCGAACCAGGACACGATCCTCCACCAGCACCCCGTCGTCCACACCGGGGACCGGGTGAAGCGCGGGGACGTGCTCGCCGACTCCCAGTCGTCCGTGGGCGGAGAACTCGCCCTGGGGACGAACCTCCTCGTGGGGTTCCTCCCGTTCGAGGGGTACAACTACGAGGACGCGATCGTCATCTCCGAGCGACTGGTCCGCGAAAACCGCCTCGACTCGATCCACATCCAAGAGTTTGAGGTCCGCGCTGAGGAGACAAAGCTCGGTCCCGAGGAGATCACCGCCGACATCCCCAACATCTCGCGGGAGGCGCTCCGCAACCTAGACGAGCACGGGATTGTGCGCGCGGGGACCGAGGTCCAGACCGGGGACGTCCTCGTCGGGAAGATCACCCCCCGCGGCGAGGCCGAGCCGACCCCCGAGGAGCGGATCTTCCGGTCCATCTTCGGGGAACGAATGCGAAACTTCAAAAACACGTCGCTCCGGATGCCCCCGATCTCCGGGACAGCGACCGTGATCCGCGTGAAGCGAATGAGCCGCGCCGCGGGCGACGAGCTCGAGGCCGGGGTGAACGAGCTCGTCAAGGTGTACGTGGCCCAGCGACGGCGGATCGCGGTGGGGGACAAGCTTGCTGGGCGCCACGGGAACAAGGGCGTGATCGCTGCGGTGCTCCCCGACGAGGACATGCCCTACCTCCCCGATGGGACCCCGCTCGACGTCATCCTCAACCCGCTTGGGGTGCCGTCGCGGATGAACCTGGGGCAGATCTTCGAGGCCAACCTGGGGTGGCTCGCTGCGTTGCGCGACGAGACCGTTGCCTCGCCGGTGTTCGACGGCGCGCGCGAGGACGAGATCCTAGACGACCTCACCCAGGCCCTTGTCGAGCACGGCCTGGCCGATGGAAGCCGCCGCGATGGCAAGGTCGTCCTGCGGGATGGCCGCACGGGAGAACCTTTCCAGTCCCCAATCACGGTCGGGGTGCTCTACCTCCTCAAGCTCGAGCACATCGCCGCGGAGAAGATCCACGCCCGGTCCACAGGCCCCTACGCCCTCATTACCCAACAGCCCCTGGGGGGGAAGGCCCAGTTCGGCGGGCAGAGGCTCGGGGAAATGGAGGTGTGGGCGCTTGAGGCCTACGGGGCGTCGGCGCTTCTCCAGGAGATGCTCACCCTCAAGAGCGACGACGTGAAGGGCCGCGTCCAGCTGTACAAGGCGATCCTCCGCGGGGAGGACTTCCCCAAGCCGGGGATCCCGGAGTCGTTCCGCGTCCTGTGGCAGGAGCTGCGCTGCTTGGGGCTCTCGGCCAAGGCCTACGACGCGAACAACCGCGAGCTGGAGATCGTGTGATCCGATGCCGGACGAACGCGCGTCCGGGATGATCCTGTTCCGCGATCAGCCCACCGGCCGCCTGTACCTTGTCATCAAGAGCCGGATCGGTGGCCACTGGGGCTTCCCCAAGGGCCGGCTCGAACCCGGAGAAGACGCGATCGAGGCCGCGCGGCGGGAGGTGGCCGAGGAGGTGGGGATTCGTCACCCGCGGGTCGACCCCGGGTTCGTGGACGGCCTGGCGTACCGGTTCGTTCGGAACCACGAGGTCGTCTCGAAAACGGTCACCCTGTACCTCGCCTCGGCCGACGAGCCGGGCGCCGTCGGCGGGGACGAGGTGGAAGCGATGGAGTGGCTTCCTCTCCCCGACGCCGTGAACCGGCTCACGCACCCCGAGCAAAGGGCGGTGCTCCTCAGGGCCGAGGCGTACCTCCAGAGCGCGCGCCGGGAGGGGTGATCGGCGGTGGGGTGGCCCGTTCTCGTTGGCGCGCTTGCGGTCTTCGCTGCCGCGTACGGGCTCATCTTCTCGCGCTACCTCCATCGCACTGTAGCCGCCCTGGCCGGTGCCGTGGGGATGATCGTGATCGGGAGCGCTCTCGGCTTCTACCCCCACCGCGCCGCTGTGGCGGCGATCGATGCTGACACCCTGTGGCTCCTCTTTGGTATGATGGCCCTCGTCGGCCTGCTCCGCGAGACGGGGTTCTTCCAGTACATCGCGATCCGCGCGGCCAAGGTCGCCCGTGGGAACCCGACGGTCCTCTTCATCTCGTTTGGGGTTTGCACGGCGGTGGCCTCGATGTTCCTCGACAACGTGACCACCCTCCTCACCGTGGTCCCGGTGACGATCTCGGTGGCCGAGGTGCTGGCAATCCCGGCGGGGCCCCTCCTCATGATGGAGGCGATGGCCGCGAACATCGGGGGGACGGCGACCCTCGTCGGCGACCCCCCGAACATCCTCATCGGGTCCGCGGCGGGACTCTCGTTCAACGCGTTTCTCACCCACACCCTTCCGGTCTCCTTGGTCGTCCTGGCGGGGACGATGGCCGTCCTCGGCCTTCGGTTCCGCCGGGGGATCCACTCGCGGGCAACCAACATCGCGGAGGTGATGGCGATGGACGAGCGGCGCGCCTTGTCCCACCCCGAGGCGATGGGCAAACTGGTGGCCGTGCTCGCCCTCGTGTTCGTCTTGTTTGCCGCCCATGGAGCACTTGGCCTGACCCCCGGTGTGATCGCCCTCCTCGGGGCCGCGCTGAGCGCCCTGATCCTCCGCCCGACGATCGAGGCGTTCCTCCGGGGAGTGGAGTGGGAGCTCCTCGTCTTCCTCGGAGCGCTCCTCGTGATCACGGGCGGGCTCGAGGCAAGCGGGGCCCTTGCCCTCGCCGGCGGGTGGGCCGTGGCTGCCGCCGGCGGGTCGGTTCTGATCCTGGCGCTTCTCTTTCTCTGGGCGGGCGCGCTTCTGAGTTGGGTGGTGAGCGCGATTCCCGCCGCGGTCACCCTGATCGCCCTCGTCCGCGGCCTAGCCGGGACCGGGGTCCCCCTCACCCCCCTCTGGTGGGCGCTCGCCCTCGGGGTCGGGCTCGGCGCGAACGGAACGCCGCTCGGTTCGGCCTCAAACATGGTTCTCATCTCCATCGCCGGGCGGGCAGGCCAGGTCGTAGAGGCACGGGATTGGCTCCGGGACGGAATCCCGATCGCCGTCCTGTCGTGCGGGGTGGCGAGCCTGTTCCTGTGGTTGGGGATCGCCACGGGGTGGTTCCTGTGAGCGACCGCCGGCTTCCCCTACAGGACGTCCACCCCGGGGTGAAGTTCCTCGACACCGACCAGTTCGGGGTCGAGGGCCAAGGCGGGGTGTACATCCTCGCCGGGGACCCTGCTGCCCTCGTCGAGGCAGGGACCTCGCTTGCGCGGGAGCGGATCCTCGCCGCCCTCGATCAGATGGGAATCGCGCGCGGGAACGTCGGGTGGATCTTTCTCACCCACATCCACCTCGACCACGCTGGCGGGGCAGGGGGTCTCCTCGCAGAGCTCCCGCAGGCCAAGGCCGCCGTCCACCCGCGCGGGGCGCGGCACCTCGCGGACCCGTCGCGCCTGGTGGCCTCGGTAAAGGAGGCAGTCCGGGACCGGTTCCCCCTCTACGGGACCGTCATCCCGATCCCCGAGGAGCGCCTCCACGTGGTCGAGGATGGGGAGGTCTTCGCATTGGGCCGGTTCCGGATCCGGGCCCTCGACGCGCCCGGGCATGCCCCCCACCACCTGTGCTACTTCGAGGAGAACGAGCGGCTCCTCTTCACCGGCGACGCGGTCGGGTTGTACCTGGCAGGGAAGCTCATCCCGTCCACCGTCCCCCCGAGCTTCGACCTTGAGCAATCGCTCGCCACCCTCGCCCGCCTTGCTTCACTCCGCCCCCAAAAGCTCCTCTTCACCCACTACGGACCCGGAAGTCCCGATCTCCTCGAGAGGTACGGAGACCTCCTCCGGGACTGGGTACAACGGGTGCGGCGGCTTCGGCAGGAGCACGCGACCGAAGAGGGCCTGGTGAAGGCCGCCCTCCGCGAGGCCGAGCGGGAGGGGCTTATCCCCTCCGGAGCGGCCCGCGGCGACCTTGCGATGTCCGCGCGCGGTGTCCTCGCGTACTTGGAGCAAAGGGAGGGGAAGACGTGATCGCCCGGGTGGCCCTCCCTATTCCCCGGGCCGCCCCGTTCGACTACGAGGTCCCGCCCGACCTGGCCGTGGCCATCGGCGACCGTGTGCATGTCCCATTCGGAACCCGCCATCTGTGGGGGATCGTGGTGGCCATTGCCCCCACAGCTACGTACGAAGGCCGCCTCCTCGCCGTGGAGGCCACAGCTGGGCCTGCCCTCTCCCCCGCCGCGATCGAGCTCATCGAGGCCGTGGCCCGCCCGTCGTTTGTGAGCCCCGGCCTGGCCCTGGCCCGCCTGGTCCCGTCTCCCAGCCGGGCCCGCGCCCGCGAGGTCGAGCCCGCGATCCCCTCCGACGACGCGGCCAAGCTCGCGGCCGAGCTCGCCCGACGGGCACCCGCCCAGGCGCGCGTTCTCACAGCGATCGCCAACGGGGAGACACAGATCGCTGAGCTGCGGAAGCTCCCCGGCGGGGCGCGGGGAGTGAGCGCCCTTCTGCGCAAGGGGGTCCTTCAGCCGCGGCGGTTTCCGTTCTCCTACCGCGAGGAGGACAAGGCGTTCACCCTCACCCCCGCCCAGCGGGCCGCGGTGGAGGCGGTCGCGGCAGGGATCGGCTGCGGAAAGAGGTACCTCCTGTGCGGCCCGCCAGGGTCCGGGAAGACCGAGGTCTACCTCCAGGCCGCGGCCGCGGCGCGCGATCTCGGCAGGACCGGACTCCTCCTTGCCCCCGAGGTGTCCCTTCTCCCGCAGCTGTGGGCCCGGGCCGGGCGGGTCCTCGGCTCTCCGCCCGCCCCCTACTTCGGCGAGCTCCCCCCGGGCGAGCGGTGGGGGACCTGGCACGGCGCGCTCGCGGGCGAGGTCCGCTGCGCGGTCGGCACCCGATCGGCGGTCTTCCTCCCGCTTCCGGATCTGGGCCTCGTTGCCCTCGACGAGGAAGGGGAGCCCGCGTACAAGCAGGAGGAAATGGCCCCGTACTACCACGCCCGGACCGTGGCCGAACTCCGGGCCGAGCGCGAGGGGGCCGCGGTCGTCCTTGGCACAGCCGCGCCATCCGTGGAGACCTACTTCCGCGCCGAGCGGGGCGACGTCGAGCTCCTCACCCTCCCGGACCGGGTGGTGGGCGCCCCGCCCGAGGTCCGCGTCGCCCCCCGGGGCGCGGACGTGATCGGCCCCGTACTCCAGGACGCGATCTGGCGCCACCTTGCGCGCGGGGGCCAGATCCTCCTGTTCGTGAACCGTCTCGGGTTCTACACCGGCGCCGTCTGCCGCTGCCGGGCGATCTTGCGCTGCCCAGACTGCGAAGTCCCCCTCGTGTTCCACCTCTCCGACCGCGCGTTCCGCTGCCACACCTGCGGGAAGACCGTGCGGAACCCGGTGTGCCCGACGTGCGGGGAAACGCGGTTCCACCTGTTCGGCGCTGGAACGGAGCGGGCCGAACACGAGGCGCGGCGCCTGTTCCCGTCGGCCACCGTGGCCCGGCTGGACGCCGACACGGCGCGGGACCGGGACCGGATCCTCGCTTCGGTCGCCCGAGGCGAGGTCCAGATCCTCGTCGGAGCACAGATGGTCGGGAAGGGGCTCGACTTTCCCCGGATCTCGCTTGTCGGGATCTTGAACGCGGACCAGCTCCTCACGACCCCCGACTTCCGCGCCGGCGAGCGGACCTACCAGCTCGTGGCCGGGGCGGCGGGGCGGGCCGGCCGGGGCGAGCGGGCCGGCGAGGTGATCGTCCAGACCGACCAGCCCGACTACTACGCGATCCGCTGCGCCCTCGAGGGGGACTACACGGGGTTCTACACGGAGGAACTCGCGTACCGGAAGGCGCTCCGCTACCCGCCGTTCGCCCGCCTGGTGCGGATCGTGGCCTCGGGTGCGGGCGCCGAGGGCAGGGCGGGAGCGGTGGGGCAGAACCTCGTTCATCAGGGATTCGAGGTCTTGGGCCCGGCCCGCCTGTTCCCCCGTCGGGGGGTCCCGCGGGCCCAGCTCCTCGTGCGGGGCGGAGACGACGTGGTCGAGCTCCTTGCCGCGGCCCTACCCCACCTCCCTGCCGGGCTCAGGGTGGACCCCGACCCGATGTGGCTCGGCTAGAACGGCCAGAAGTGCTGGTCGTTCCACACCTTCTGGCGCAGGTCCTGGTCGAGCGCGGTGAGGAGGTCGAGGTGAGAGCGTTCCCAGCGGGCGAGCCAGCCGTAGAGGGCCTTCGCCTCACCGGATGACTTCCGCTCCGCGTCCGCGTAGAACGCGACGGCCCGCTCCTCGAGGGCCATCGCCGCATAGAGCGCGGCCGCCTCGTAGGAGGCGGCGGAGACCTCCGCCTTGAGGGCGTCCGTGAGGACGGTCCGCGTGACGTCGGGCGCCCTATCCGCGGGCAAGCCCATCTGGACCTGCCCGCTGCGGGCAAGGCTCGCGAACGCCTTGGACAGGACCTCGATGTGCCGCCCTTCCTCCTGGGCAAGGGTAAGGAAAACCTCCTTCACCGCCTTGTTCGCCGTCCCCTGCGCACTCGCCTCGTACAGGGCCTTCCCCCGCTTCTCGAGAAGCAGCGCCCCCTTCACAATGTCCGCTTGGCTCTCCATCTCTCCTCCTAGTGCGATGTATCTCCTGTAGGGTCCCGGTACCCCGCGTTGAGGATACCCGATCGAGGTCAGGCAAACCGCGTCCCCGGGATGCGGCAGTACCCGCGGTTGAACTCCGGCCCGGAGATCGTGCGGCACCCCGCGGGCTGAAGCTCGAGGATCTCCAACGTGCCCCGGCCTGTGGCCACCAGGAGCCGGTCCCGGCGGGGGAGGATCGTCCCCGGGGCCCTGCCCCCCTCGTCCTCCACCACCCGCGTCCGGTGGACCTTGACGAGCCGGTCGCGAAGCGTGGTGTGGGCGCCCGGCCAGGGGTGGGTACCCCGCACGAGGTCGTGGATCCGCCGCGCCTCCCACTCCCACCGGATCCGCCCATCCTCCCTGTGGAGTTTCGGGGCAAGCGTTCCCTCCGCCGGTTGTGGGATGGGAACGATCTGTCCGGTCGCGATCCCCTCGAGCGATTCAACGATGAGGTCGGCCCCGACCTCTGCCAGCCGCGCCTCGAGTTCCCCGGCAGTTTCGTCGGGACCGACCGCGACCGTCCGCTGAAGGAGGCAGGGGCCGGTGTCCATCCCCTCGTCGAGGACGAACGTCGTGACCCCGGTCTCCGTCTCCCCGCGAAGGATCGCCCACGCCACCGGCGCTGCCCCGCGGTACTTCGGAAGGAGCGAGGCGTGGATGTTCACGCACCCCAGGCGGGGCAGGCGAAGAACGCCCTCCCGCAGGAACTGGCCGAACGCGGCTACGACGAGGACGTCGAGGTCGAGCTCCCGCAACTGGTCCAGAGCGGAGAGGGCGTTGATCGAACGCGGTTGGAGGACGGGGATCCCGAGCTCCCGGGCGACCTCCTTCGTGGGCGGAGCCGTGAGGGCGAGTCCCCGGCCGGCCGGCCGATCGGGCTGGGTGATGACAAGGAGCACCCCGTGCGTCTCCGCGAGACGCCGGAGCGCGGGCACACCAAACCCACCGGTGCCCGCGAACGCAACCCTTAACCTTACGGAAGCGAAGACACCTTCTCCTTGAGCCGTTCCTGGGCCATGCGGAACTCGGTGAGCACCCGCCGCCGCTCGTCCCGGGGGAGGAGGTCCACGTAGAGCTCGCCGTCGAGGTGGCCCACCTCGTGCTGAAGGAGCCGAGCCTCGAGCTCGGAGAGGTGCAGCTCGACCGGTTGCCCCTCCTCATCGGTTGCCCGCACGACGACCTCCTTGGCCCGCGGGACCTCGGCCTCAACGCCGGGGAGGGACAGGCACCCCTCCCACGCCACCTCGAGCTCCCCGCTTCGCGCGACGACCTCCGGGTTCAGGAGGACGCGCTCCTCGTCCCCAATCCGGACGAGGACCACCCGCACGGGGAGGCCGATCTGGTTCGCGGCCAGACCGAGGGCCGCGATCTCGCCAAACGCGGCGCGCAGGGCTTCCGCCGCCGCGCACGCCTCGGGGCTCCGCGGCTCCACGGGCCGCGCCGGACGCCGCAAGACGGGGTTCGGGTACGTCAGGATCTCCAGTTTGGACCGCCTCCTCCGCATCTACTATTATAGGAAGATCCGATCATGCCTACAACGGGACGGGAGGCCCCGCGGCGCGCGCTTCTGGACAAGGTGCTGGCGCTGGAGAAGGAGAAGGCGTACTCCGACACGGCCGTCGTCGGCGGCCTCGAGAAGTTCGTGTCCCAACACGTCCCCGAGGCCTCCTCCCTTGTGGCGGGCTACGCCACGCTCGATCGCGCTGCCCGGGCGAGCGCGGTCGCCGATCTCGAGCGTTGGCTCGAGGAGCCCCAACCCCGCGAGCCTCTGGGGAACGTTCCCGTGACCCGCCTCCCCGGAGTGGGCAAGAAGCGCGCCGAGCTCCTCTCCCGGCTCGGGGTCCGTAGCGTGGAGGACCTCCTCACGTTCTTCCCCCGCCGGCTCGAGGACCGGTCCCAGCTTCGGACGATCGCCCAAGTCCGCGACGGGGAGGTCGTGCTCGTCCGCGGTGTGGTGCGGGCCAAGTCCCGGGTCAAGGTGCGGCGGGGGCTCGAACTCGTCAAGGTCGCGCTCGACGACGGGACGGGGTTCCTGTTCGCGATCTGGTTCAATCAGCCCTGGGTCTGGGACCAGGTCGCCGAGGGCCAGCGCTACGTTCTGTACGGCAAGGCCCAGCTCCGCTACGGGGAGCTCCAGATCGAGAACCCGGTGTGGGAGCCCGAGGGGACCGACCTCCAAACCGGCCGCTGGGTCCCGATCTACCCCGCCACGGAGGGGCTCACCCAACCGATCCTCCAAAACCTGGTCCGCCACGCCCTGCGCCGGTTTGGGGGCCACGTCACCGACCCAATCCCCCAGCCGATCCGGGACCGGTTGAACCTCTCGCCCCGACGGGAGGCAATCGCCCGGATCCACGCACCCGCGGACCCCCAGGACTTCGAGCGCGCCCGGCGTGCGCTCGCGTTCGAGGAGCTGTTCCTCCTTCAGCTTGGGATCGCCCACCGCCGCGCCCCCGCTGCCGCAGTCGGAAGACCCCTCTATCCCGACCGGGAAGCGGTCCGTCGGTTCGTGGCGTCCCTCCCGTTTGCGCTCACCCCGTCCCAAGAGCGGGCGCTCCACGCGATCGAGCACGACCTCCGCTCCGGGCGGCCCATGCTCCGCCTGCTCCAGGGCGATGTCGGATCGGGGAAGACCGTGGTCGCAGCCGGGGCGTGCGTGATGACCGTCTCCGCGGGGGCGCAGGCGGCCGTGATGGCCCCGACGGAGATCCTCGCCGAGCAGCACGTCCTCGTCCTCCAGGACCTCGTGCGGGACCTCCCGGTGCGGGTCGGGTACCTCTCCGGCGGACTCGGCCGCAAGGAACGGAGGGAGCTCCTCGCCGGGATCACCGACGGGAGGGTGGACCTTGTTGTGGGGACCCACGCCCTGATCCAGGACGACGTCCGCTTCCGCAACCTCGCTCTCGCCGTCGTGGACGAGCAGCACCGGTTCGGGGTCGTCCAGCGGGCGGCCCTCGAGGCGAAGGGGGAGGGCACAAACATCCTCGTCATGTCCGCGACCCCGATTCCCCGGACCGTGGTCCTGACCCTATACGGGGAGTTCTCGGTATCCGTGCTCGACGAGATGCCGAGCTCCCGGGGGGGGGTGCGAACGGTCTGGCTCTCCGAATCGCGCCGGGAGGACGTGTACCGGGAGGTGACCCACCAGCTTGCCCGGGGGGAGAAGGGGTACGTCGTGTTCCCCGTGATCGAGGACTCGGCCGAGCGCGATCTCCGGGCGGCGACCGCCGGGTACGAAGAGCTGCGGGAGCGGTTCCCCGAGGTAGGGGTCGCCCTCCTCCACGGCCAGATGACGTCCGAGGAGAAGAGGGAGGCGATGGCCGCGTTCCGCGACGGCCGGGTGAGGGTCCTCGTCGCGACGACCGTGGTCGAGGTGGGCTTGGACGTCCCCGACGCGAGTTTCCTCGTGATCGAGCACGCCGACCGGTTCGGGCTCGCCCAGCTCCACCAGCTGCGAGGCCGGATCGGACGCAAGGGCCAGCGCGCAGTTTGCTACGCGATCGGCGACCCGACAACCGACGAGGCGCGGGAACGGCTCAGCGCGTTTCGCGACCTCACGGACGGGTTCAAGATCGCCGAGGCCGACCTCCGGATCCGGGGGCCAGGGGACGTTTTGGGAACCGAGCAGTCGGGGTTCGTATCCCGGCTCAAGGCGGCGGACCTCGGGCGCGACCTCGCGCTCCTCGAGAAGGCCCGCGACGAGGCCCTGCGCCTGGCCGAGGAGGGGGTCCCCCCCGAGCTCGCGCAGGAAGTTGAGCGAAGGTTCGGGCAGGCCCTCGCCCTCCTCGGGGTCTAGATGGAAAACCCGGTTCGAACGGAAGCTTTTTGGGTCGCCCGCCAGGCGCGGTGGGTTCGGGTCGATCCTGAGGGTGTGGAGTGCCTTGCCGAGCGAATCGGGAATAACCCCGTCCCCCCCTGGGAGGGGCGGTACCACTTCCGGGGGGAGGAGGAGCTCACCCTCCGCTACCTTCTCGTCCTCGATGCCCTCAACTTCTGCTTCTGGCCCCCCCTGGTCGGGACCGGGGCGAAGTGGGCGGTGGGGGGGCCCGGGGGGGAGCGGCTGACCGGGTACTTCGCCCTCGCCTGGGCTCTCCGGCGGGCGGCGGAAGAAAGCCCGTCGTTCTTCAGACCGGACGCGTTGGTCGGGGTGGACGGGGAGAGGGTGCGGGCGGTGCTCGGGGAGATCCCCCTCCTCCCGTGGCGGATCCGCGCCCTCCGGGAGGTGGGAGAAGCCCTTCTCCGGTGGGGTTCGGCGGAGGCCTTCTTCGCCCGGGCCGGGGGCTCGTGCCGCGGGGTTGTGGAGCTCCTCACCGCCGAGCTCCCCCTGTTTCGGGACGCCGCCCTGTACCGCGGCCGGGGGGTCCCCTTCCACAAGCGGGCCCAGATCCTGTGCGCCGACCTGTGGGGGACGTTCGGGGGCCAAGGCCCGGGGGAGCTCCGCGACTTGGAGTGGCTCACCGCGTTCGCCGACTACAAGCTCCCCCAGCTCCTGTGGGCCGAGGGGGCCCTTGCGCTCCATCCGGTCCTGGCCCGGCGGCTCCGGCGGGGGGAGGAGCTCCGGCCAGGGTCCCCCGAGGAGGTCGAGCTCCGGGCGGCCACGGTCGTCGCCGTGGAGGGGGTTGTGGCGGAGCTCTGGCGCCTGGGCCGCCCCGTGCGGGCGTTCGAGGTCGACTGGATCCTCTGGAACCGGTCCCAAGGGTCGCTCCCGGTTCCCCACCCCCGGGTCCGGACCCCGGCCTACTGATGACCGAGTTCCGGATCACGTCTCGAGTTCCGGGGTCGGAGGCCCGGGCCGGGGAGCTTGTGACCCCCCACGGGACGGTTCGGACCCCGGCGTTCGTCGCCGTGGCCACCCGGGGGACGGTCAAGGCCCTCGGGGTGGACGACCTCGAGCGGCTCGGGGTCGAGGTCCTCATCGGGAACACCTACCACCTCGCCCTGCGGCCCGGGGCGGAACGGGTCGCCGCCCTGGGCGGGCTGCAGGGGTTCACTGGCTGGCGGGGCCCCTGGTTCACCGACTCCGGGGGGTTCCAGGTGTTCAGCCTCGGGGCGGGGAAGGTCCACGGGGTGGGGAAGATCGCGTCCGTGTTCCCCGGGGACGCCCCCCCGAAACCCGTGGGGGAAAGCCTCGTCCACCTCACTGAGGACGGGGCCCACTTCCGGTCCGTGGTCGACGGCTCCCCGGTGTTCTTCCCCCCCGAGGGTGTGATCCGCCTCCAGCGGCTCCTTGGGGCCGACGTGATCCTCCCGTTGGACGAGTGCACGTCCCCGTTCCACGACCACGCGTACACGAAAAGGGCCATGGAGCGGACCCACCGCTGGGCGGAGCGGGCTCTCGCGGCGTTTGAGCGCACCCAGGGGGTGGGTCCGAACCCCGCGCAAGCTCTGTGGGGGATCGTCCAGGGCGGGGCCTACGAGGACCTCCGGCGGGCCTCGGCCCGGGCGATCGCGGGGATGGGTTTTCCGGGGTTCGCGATCGGCGGCTCCTTGGGCCGCTCGAAGGAGGAGATGCTCCGGGTCGTCGAGTGGACGGCCGAGGAGCTCCCCCCGGACAGGCCCCGGCACCTCCTCGGGATCGGGGGGGTGGAGGACGTCCTCCAGGCGGTGGCCCGGGGGGTGGACACGTTCGACTGCGCGGCGCCGACCCGCCTGGCCCGGAATGGGGTCCTCCTCTCGTTGGCGGAAGAAGGGTTCCGGATCCCCATCAAGAACGCCCGGTTCGCCCGCGACGACGGCCCAGTCGAGGAGGGGTGCGACTGCCCGACCTGCGGGCGGTACTCCCGGGCCTTCCTCCGCCACCTCCTCCAGGCGGGGGAGCTCTCCTACTACCGGCTCGCCACCCTCCACAACGTGCGGTTCATGGTCCGGCTCCTGGGCCGGGTGCGGGCGGCGCTCGCGGCGGGGAAGGCCGTCTCCGCCGTCCTCCTGGATCCCTCGGCCGGCTAGGGGCCTCCTCGCCCCCTTGATAGCGGAGGGGGGTACCTATACTAGAATGTAGGGTGGAGCCGGCCCGTCCGGGGTAATGGGTCGCCTCTGGGCCTTCCCGGTGGGCACACCGCGCACGACACCTCCAAATCCGGCCTCCCTGCCCCGACGGTCGGGACCCCGCCCAAAGGGGGTGATCCGCTGGAACGGATCCTTCGCCGTCCGGTCCTCGCCCTTGTCCGCGAGGGTGGGACCGACCAGTGAGAGACTGCAAGGAGGTGCGGGATGCGAGCGACGGCTTTGGGGTTGGCCCTGGTGCTGGCGGTCGGGGTCCTCGGCCTGGCAGGTGATGGGAGCGTGGTATGGGCGGCAGAAGGATCCTACGGGTGCACTCCTTGCCAACAGGGCGACGACTCCCTGTCAGGCGCTGACACGTACTGCTATGTCCTGAACTGCTGGTGCGCGTCAGTCATCTACCTGTGTTGCCAGTACTGGTGTTGGACGGGCTGGTCGGGCTACACGTACACTGAGTGCACGTTTGTGCCCTGGTGCGATCCTGACTGGCAACTGCCGTACTGGGTTCTCGAGATCACGCCCGTATGACTCATCGGGGGGACGTGTCTCCGTTGGACCGGAGTGCGTGCTCCGAGGCCAGAAGGCGATTCGCTGCGTGCACGACGAGATAGTCGAACTTGAACCAGCTTCGTAGTGCCCTCCTGGCCGTACTTCACAAGGTGGAGGGGAGTAGGTGAGAGAAGACACAAGGAGGGGGTCAAGATGGTGAGAATTCTGGCAGTTCCGCTCGTGTTGGCTCTGGTGCTCTTACCGCTGGAAGCAGTGGGCAACCCGGTTTGGCGAGAGGTCAGCCGGTGGCCGGACACGTCGCTCACGTTCGTTGAGCTTCCCATGCCTGCCTGGTCCAGCCTTGTGGCCGTCGACCCGGGCTGGCAGGTAGGAGTCTACCTGAGTTGGGCAAGGGCCATCCTTGTCACTGATCTTCAGACGGGACATGAACTGGTCCGACTCAACGTCCCCACGCCGTGGATGAAGTTCGGCTTCCCTGCCGTCAGCTCCGATGGGAAGCTCCTTGCAGCGTTTCGCTCGGATGGAAGGCTGATCGTGTGGGAAATCCCGTCTGGGGTGGAGCTGTTCTCCGTCGCTGCCCCCCCAGGATTCCCGGGGGACATCGCGCTGTCTCCGGATGGGAGGCTTCTGGCCTTGGCAAGCTCCTTTGAGATTTCGATCTGGGACCTGGAGCGCCGGGAGGAGGTTCGACGCATCGCTGCGCCCGGGAGTGCGTACAAGCTCCAGTTCAGTCCAGACGGGAAATCCCTCGCGGCCACAGCGCTCGACAGGGGCATCCACCTGTGGGATGTGGCAAGCGGGACGAAGGTCTGGTCCGCACCCGGCCACGGAGCCACCGTGACCTGTCTTGCGTTCAGCGCCGACGGGCGGCTTCTGGCGTCAGGGTCGCGGGACACCACGGTTCGGGTGTGGGAGGTCGCCACGGGCCGTGAGGTGAGGGCGTTCGTCGGGCACACCGACGAGGTGATGAGCCTTGCGTTTCACCCGTCTGGCACAGCGCTTGCCTCGGGGGCGCTCGATCTGACTGTGATCCTGTGGGACGTGCCCAAGGGGGAGGAGGCGCTGCGCATCGACCTGTGGGACGTCCTGGGCGTGCGCGTCCCCCACTACGATGCCCTGGAGGGAGCACGGCCCGATTCTCCTCGCAGGTTCTGGGCCCCTGTGCACAACCTGGTGTTCAGCCCTGATGGGAGTGCCCTGATCTCGGGGATCAGTGCCTGGACAGGGGCGGCTTACGTGTGGTACCTGGGGAAGCTGTCAGGAGCGGAGTAGGCCGGACACCCCCCGGTGGGCTCACCGGGAAGCCGTGTCGACGCTGGAACGCAGTGCGCGCTCCGATGCCGGGGGGGATCCGCTGGGTACACGAGGGCCCTGTCGCCCAGGAAGTGCTCCGCCGTGAGGTCCTCGCCGTCGTGGGCGAGGGCGGAACCGGTGACTGAAGAACGGCAAAAGAGGTGCGGGATGCGGGCGATGTCGCTGGCGTTGGGTTTGGCGATCGGCAGCGTGGGGGTCCTCGGTGCGTTGGGCGGGATCGGGGCAGAGTGCCTCCCCTCCGTGGGGAGCTTCGCCTCGTGGGGGAACAGGGGTTCAGCGGCGGCTTGGCCGGCGTCAGCCTCGACGCAAGCTGGAACTCCCTCGCCTGGGTGGACGCGTGGTCGGTCCGGCTGACCGACCCCCGCTCTGGGGAGGAGCTCGGCCGAGTCCTCGCCCCGCTGGGCCTTCGGTTTGTGGGACGCCCCGCCACCGCGGAGGCGGGGCTCCTGGCGATCGCCGTGAGCGACGGGACCGTCCAGGTCTGGGACGTTCCGGCGGGGCGGGAGGTCGCCTCGTTCCCGGCGCCGCTCTGGGGCGGGTGCGCCGCGCTGAGCCGGGACGGAACCTTGCTTCCCGCCTCCGGCCCGGACGGAGACCTCCGGGTGTGGGACCTCGCCTCGGGGGAGCTCCGGTTCTCGTTCACCGAGTTCCTCCCCCTGGGACGGGTGTGCCCGGTGGCGTTCAGTCCGGATGGCCGCTGGCTCGTGGGCCTCGCGGGGGCCGGCTCGTCCCTCGTGGCTCCGGCCTGGGATCTCGCCGAGGGCCGGCTGGCCAGGATCTTCCCCGGTCCGGCTGAGCTTCTCCCCAACGGACAAGTTGCCCTCTTGATTCGGGAGGCCGCGGCGACGCGGATCGAGGTCTGGGAAGGCCCGGGCGGCGGAAGAGCGGCCACCCTCCTTCTTCCGAGCGGCTGGAAAGTGCATCAGGTGGCTGCCGACCCGAGCGGGGGCCGGTTTGCCCTGGCCTTGGCCGACGGGACGGTCCTCCTCTGGGACGGCCGCTCGGGGGAGGTACTGGGGTCCCTGCCGGCCTGCCGTCGGATCGACCCCCCGACGGGGGAGAAAGCCCACGGACTCCTCATCGAGTTCAGTCCCGATGGCCAGGAGGTGCTCGTGGTCACGCTGTCCCTCGACGCGATGAAGGCCACGGCCCACGTCTGGACGCTCCCCTGGGGGGAGTGAGGATCGGCGCGGCCGAAGGCCCAACGGGCCCCGGGGCCCGGTGGGCCAGGCCGTCTCCCCCGTCCTCTCCCTGGTGTGGGTACGGATCCGTCGGACCCCAACGCTGCGTAGAGCGATCCCTGGCAGGCCCAGCGCGGCCTTACGTTATGGGAAAGAGGTCGAGCTCGAAGCCCTGCCATTGGGTTCGTCTTCTGGTCTCCTCCCCGGAGGTTGAGGTGGCTCCGGGTTCACTTTATATATTGTTGGCGATGCCTCGAGGAAGAGGGGGTGATCCGCTGGAACGGATCCTTCGCCGTCCGGTCCTCGCCCTTGTCCGCGAGGGTGGGACCGACCAGTGAGAGACTGCAAGGAGGTGCGGGATGCGGGCGACGGTTTTGGGGTTGGCCCTGATGCTGACGGTCGGGGTCCTCGGTGTGGCAGGTGACGGGAGCGTGGCGGGGCCGGTGGCCGAAGCGCCGGAGTCACGACTGGATAAATACACGGAATGGAAAGAGTGCTGGATTCATGTGTATCCCGACAAGTGGTGCACCTTCTGCATCGAGCACATCTGCGTCAGGGAAGTCCTCGATGGAGGGTGTCTCGCGTTGTGCACAGCTTTTTGCTTGCTCACAGGCAAGGCAGCCCAAGTCTGCAACTACCTCTGCGGGATGGACTGCGTGTCTTGCACCGAGTACCGTACCAAGTCGGACTTCCGGTGCTACGATTTGCTCACGCCGAGGCCCATGTACGACCCCCACGGTTGGGCGGGGTTCAGGCCCGAAGGACTTCCGTGGTGACACCTCCCACGGCCTCGGCCCGACACGCACCTACTCAGTCTGCTCGGAGGTGGAGCGCATGCCACGAGGGGGTTCTATGGGTCGAGGGAAGCGTGGAATAGACGGACGTTGGTCAGACGGGAACCTGTGCTTAAGCAGCTCAAGGGGAGGAGCTCAGTGCCTGCTGGTTGTATTCGCCGCGGCGCTCCTCACGGTGCAAGCGGCGAACAGCGCGGCGGTTTCCTCGGACTGGACAGCGTGCCCGCCATCTCGGCCTCTGACCCATTGCGTTCTCTACGGCCACCGCGGACGGCTACAGGCGCTTTCTGTCAGCCCCGACGGCCGCTGGGTAGCCGTGGCGAGCTCGGATGGGCGGGTTCGACTCTGGGAGATCGGCGGATCGGCCTGGGTGGCCGCCACCCTCGAAGGTCACCGCGATGAGGTGGGAGCCGTGGCCTTTCACCCTGGGGGAGGCGTGCTGGCGTCCGGCGGCCGCGATGGCAAGCTGTTCCTGTGGAGCCTGGATACCGGGACGGTCCTTCGGGTCCTCGATCATCCATCGGCGGTCTGGTCCCTCGCCTTCAACCCCCAGGGCACCCTGCTGGCTGCGGGGACCGCCGAGTTCTCCGTGAAGGTCTGGGACGTGGTGACGGGGAACCTTGTTGCGAAGCTCGTCGCCCTCCCTTCCGACCTTGGGCGCACGGTCTCAACGGCCATGGCGGTGGTGTTCGATGTCGCGGGCCGCTACGTCATCGGCGGGTTCGACGATGGGGTCATCCGAATCTGGGATCTGCACGAGGAGGAGCCCCCTCGCCTCCTGTTCGGCCACCCCTCCGAAGTACGGGCGTTGGCCGTGAACCCCGTTACGGGTGATCTGGCCTCCGCGGGTCCGGGGCTGGTGTTCCTCTGGCCGACCCCGTGGGGCGTGCACTACGGCAGAACCGTAGCCCGTCCGGGGCTCCCGATGCACGCGGTGGCGTTGGCCCCCTCGGGGGACATCCTTGCCGCGGGGGGAAGCGACGGGAGGGTCACCCTGCGGGACACCACCCGTTGGGAGGAGATCGGGACGTTGGAGGTGGGAGCGCCCGTCGTCTCGTTCTCCTTTGCCCCTGACGGCGATCTGCTCGCGGTGGCGGCCCTGGATCGCCTGCAGCTATGGTTCGTAGGGGCAGCTGCCGCCGAGGAAGGTGAGACGCGCTCCGACCCCCGGGAGTAGCCGGTGGTCGCCTCCGCGCGCACACCGAAAGCCCGGAGGGGTGATCCACTGCGGGGGACGGATCCTTCGCCGTGGGGTCCTCGTCGTCGTGGGCGAGGGCGGAACCGTTGACTGAAGAACGAAAAAGGAGGTGCGGGATGCGGGCGACGGCTTTGGGGTTGGCCCTGGTGCTGGCGGTCGGGGTCCTCGGCCTGGCAGGTGATGGGAGCGTGGCGGGGCCGGTGGCAGTTGACGATGAAGGAGCCATCTGTGCAATGTGCCCCCAGGCTTCCCCGCCCACGGACTGGTGGTGTTGGTACAAGTGGCGTTGCGGCCCGGACCTAACCTGGTGGTACATCTGCTGCTATGGCGAGTATTGCGAGAACTTCATCGTCTTGCCCGTGATCGGACCGATCTGCCTGAGGTGGAGGACGTCGTACGTGTGTGGACCTTTCCCACCAGAAGCTATCCCGTACTCAGTAGGCGAGGTGGCGCTCGTGTACTGAAGCGATGGGTAGCATCCACCGCGGGGTGCCCGGAGCACCGGCGGTGGCTGGGGTTTGTCCCGACGCAAGGAGGTGGCGATGAACAGGTTCTTGGCGCTGTCGTGTCTTGTCCTCGCTTCCGGGATCGGGGTTGAGGCCGCGGGGTCGCCCGTGCCGGGGGGGATTGGCCCAGGTCTCGGTTGGGTCTACCGGGCCCAGGTGACGGATCTGGCCCGAGACGTCACCCGCACGACGACTCTCACGTTTCTGGGCGTGGGCGAGCCCGGGGGGAGGCAAGCCATCGCGGTCATCGGCGACGACGACAGGGGGACGACGCTGAGCGTCTGGCCCGTGGGCCTCGGTGCCCCTCTGGCCACCCCCGCCGCGGGGCCGGACCCGGTGGTCCTGCGATGGCCCACGGTGCTCGACCTCGTCCCTGAGCTTCGGGGAGGGATGCCCCCGGTCCAGGGGGTTGCCCTCCCCGCGGTGCCGGTGCCGGAGCTGGAGTTGACGCTCTCGTTCCAGCAGCTGCTGGACGGAGGTGCCGTCGGACGAGGGGAGATCCGCCTGGCCCTCGGTCCCCACGGAGCGGTCACGGTCCCGGCGGGGACGTTCGGGGGCCTGTACGCGAGCACCTACTCCGCGAGCTGGGGAAACACCTCGCACCAGGGCCAGGCGTGGTGGCCCGGGGAGGACGGTGCGGCGGGGCCGGGGTGGATCCCCGTGCGGGCCCAGGGAACCCTGGGAGTCGCGGTGCGCTACACCTGGGAACTCGTGGAGCGCGTGGTTTTGGACGCAGAGGAGCTTCTGGCGCGGCTCCGGGATGCGCTCGCCGCTACGGAGAGGGTGAACCCCCCGCTCGCCCGGGAGGCGCGCGACGCGCTGAGGGAGGTTGGGATCGACCTCTAGGTCGCGCCCCCGGCGATGACGGTCGGCAGGAGGGGGGCAGCCGAGGGGCGACCGTTGCCAGGGCTACGGTGGGCGTTGGTGCCCTGCTAGCCGCGTTCTGGGGTGGCCTGGGTCACGGGGGGGCGAATCGTAGGAACGCCCCATCCTTCCCTGAGCCGTGGCGCATCGCCCCGCCGGCCGGGACCCGCTCCGGCCCGGGGGCGCCGGCGGGACGACGGTCACCCCGAGGGCCCACCGGGGCGCAGTGGCCGCGTTCGCCGGCCAACACCGGATCGGGGCCGGGGTGCTCGCGGTCGAGCTCGAAGCCCTGCCATCGGGTTCGTCTTCTGGTCTCCTCCCCGGAGGTTGAGGTGGCTCCGGGTTCACTTTATATATTGTTGGCGATGCCTCGAGGAAGAGGGGGTGATCCGCTGGAACGGATCCTTCGCCGTGGGGTCCTCGCCCTTGTCCGCGAGGGTGGGACCGACCAGTGAGAGACTGCAAGGAGGTGCGGGATGCGGGCGACGGCTTTGGGGTTGGCCCTGGTGCTGGCGGTCGGGGTCCTCGGCCTGGCAGGTGATGGGAGCGTGGCTTGGCCAACCCGAAACCCCGATGGGATTGTGCAACTCATGTACGAGCTGTGCCCACCCGGAACAGCCTACCACTGCGAGGAAGTCTGTGTTTGGTGGTACCAAAACGTCGACCCGAGGTGCGTTAATCTGTGCGAGTTCCTTTGGTGGTGGTGCAGCCCTTGTCTGCAGGGATGCATTGCGGGCTGCCCCTCCGTCTGGATGTGTTTGCAGACCAGGATCGTGTGCAGTTGCGTGTCCGATGTCCCCTACGGACTCGATCCGATGATCTACTGACAGGAGGCAGGC
>CAKZSO010000035.1 GCA_937921255.1 Candidatus Bipolaricaulota bacterium | reverse complement strand
TAGGCCGCCATGTCGAAGTGCCCGTGGCCGGAGAACCCGATGAGGATTACCTTCTCCTCACCATCGGCTGCGCAGCGGCGGGCGAGCTCAACCGCGGCGTGGACGGCGTGGGCCGTCTCCGGGGCGGGGACGATCCCCTCGCTCCTCGCAAACAGGACCGCGCTCTGGAACACGTCCACCTGGTTGTAGGCCACCGGCTCAACCACGCCATCCGTCACGAGCCGGCTCACGATCGGGGCCATCCCGTGGTAGCGGAGGCCTCCAGCGTGGATCGCGGGGGGGACGAAGTCCGCCCCCAACGTGTGCATCTTGAGGAGGGGCGTCGTCTTCGCCGTGTCCCCGAAGTCGTAGCGGTACTCCCCCCGGGTGAGGGTGGGGCACGCCCCGGGCTCGATAGCAAGGAGCCGGGGGAGGGGTCGCCTCCCAGCCCGCGCCTCCCCGAAGAAGGGGAGCGCAAGCCCCCCGAAGTTCGACCCCCCACCCACGCAGCCTACCACGACGTCCGGCCAGTCCCCAGCTAGCTCCATCTGCCGGAGCGCCTCAAGGCCGATCACGGTCTGGTGGAGGAGGACGTGGTTGAGGACGCTTCCCAGGGCGTACTTCGTCCCGTCCCCCCGCACGGCCTCCTCGATCGCCTCGGAGATCGCGATCCCCAGCGAACCCGGCGAGCCCGGATCGCGCGCAAGCAGCGTCCGCCCCGCCGCGGTGCGGTCGGAGGGCGAGGGGAAGATCTCCGCCCCGAAGAGGCGGATGATCGTCCTCCGGTAGGGCTTCCCCTCGTAGGAGGTGCGGACCATGTACACCGTGCACCGCAAGCCAAAGGTCGCGCAGGCAAAAGCGAGGGCGCTTCCCCACTGCCCGGCCCCGGTCTCGGTCGCCAGGCGCCGCGTCCCCTCGACCCTGTTGTAGTAGGCCTGGGCAAGGGCGGTGTTCGCCTTGTGGGATCCCGTAGGGCTTCCCCCCTCGTACTTGAAGTAGATCCGGGCCGGGGTGGCGAGTGCCCGCTCGAGGGCCGCCGCCCGCCGGAGGGGCGTCGGCCGCCAGCGGCGGTAGACCTCCCGCACAGGTTCCGGGATGTCCACGAACCGGTCGGTGCACACCTCCTGCTCGACGCACGCCCGCGAAAACAGCGCGAGCAGCGCATCTGGCGCGAGCGGTTCCTGGGTCCGGGGATCGAGCGGCGGATCAAGGGGGCGATCCAGATCGGCAAGCACGTTGTACCACTGGCGGGGCAGCTCTTCCTGGTGCAGCACGAACCTCGTCTTCATGGTGAAACCCTCCTTGTGAACTGGTCTCCAAACGTTGTCCGAACCGTAGTCGAACTCAGTTCGAAGGGCGCCACCAGGGTTTCACGGGGGGAGTACAGATCGGCGAAACGGAGAAGCGAACAGGGCTCGCTAGCAGGCTAGCCGAGCCAAAGGAACCTCCGATGTTCGGTCATGCGTCTCCTACTTTGAAGCGGGATCGAACGTACTCCCTGGCAGCTGTCGCGTCAAGGTCGGCAAAGCGAGAGTGCGGAACGCGGTATGCTCTGCGCATGACCACGCGGTGGAGGGCCTACGACCCGGAGCGGGACTTCGGTCGGGTGCGGGAGTTCCTCGTCCGGACGTACCCCGCGTTCGGGACGCCCTCCCTCAACTGGGGGATCGAGCGGTGGAACTACGCCCGGTACTTCGTGGCACCGATGCTTGGCTCAGCGGGAACGGAACCCGGGGTCCCGCCGGGCGCGCTCAGGGCGATCCGGATGTGGGAGGAGATGATCGGCCTGTGGGAGGACGAAGGGGGAAGGATCGTCGGGGTCGCGAACATCGAGCACCCGGACCCCGAACACCGCGGGTTCGGGGAGATCTTCCTCCAGCGCCACCCCGACCACCTTGACCTCCTCGACGAGATGCTCGCCTACGCTGAGGACCGGTTCCGCGACCCCCAGAAGAACCGGGTCTTCACCTTCGTCCACGAAACTGATGCGACACTTCGCGATGTGGTGGCCAGGCGGGGGTACGCGGAGAAGCCGGACGTCACCGCGTCGCACCTCGAGATCCGGTTGGACGACCTTCCAGCGCCCGTGCTCCCCCCGGGGTTCACTGTGCGGACGATGGCCGAGGAGGGCGATGTGGAACGGCGCCGCGAGCTGTTGGGCCGGGCGTTCAACCACCCCGATCCGGCCGACTGGCCGTCGTCGTTTGCCTACCGCGAGCTCCAGCGCGCGCCGGACTACCGTCCGGAGCACGACCTCGTTGTCGTCGCTCCAGACGGGTCGTACGCCGCGTGCTGCATCATCTGGTACGACGCCGAGACCCGCGTCGGCCACCTCGAACCCGTGGGGACGCACCCCGACTTTCGCCGCCGTGGCCTGGCCCGTGCGGTGGTCCTTCATGGGTTGCATAGGCTCGCCACGCTCGGGGCGACACGGGTGCCGATGGAGTCCGACGCTCCGCTCTACGAGGCGATCGGGTTCCGCAAGGTGGGAGTATCTCGGCCCTGGGTCAAGACGTTCGGCCCGGGCGCAGCCTGATCCCACTTCTCTCCCGAACCCCCGAGCAGCGCCACCGCCCGCTCGAGCGCGGTGAGGAGCGAGCCCGAGCGGGCCTTCTCCACGCACGCCATCGCCCACCGGGGGATCGTGGGCCGGTTCGTGGCCACCTGGAGCGAGTGAAGAACGGATAGAGGTTCGTCGAGGATCCGCTCCTCGGCGTGGGTCGGCCCGTAGGCGTCGAGGAACGCCTCCCGCGCCGCGGGCCCAAGAGACGACAGCACGTTGCGGCAGTCGCTCCACGCCAGCCCGATCCCGAGAAGGTGGTAGTCAAACACGATCGCCCGGAGCGGAGGCTGGCGCGACAGGGCGAGGTTAGTCCAGTGGAAGTCGTTGTAGTTGAGCGTCATTGGAAGCTGCCGTGCGCGGGACCGCAATGCCTCCAAGTATTGCGCGGCGAACCGCCACACCGGGTTCTCCTCCATCTCGAGGACCGTGCCCATTCGCAGGATCGCCTCCGGGGTGAGGATGTTCCATTCCCACTCAAGCCAATCCGGCGCACCACGGCGAACCAGGCTCCGTCCGGCGACGTGGAGGTACTGGTACCACTCCGCCACCGCCTTCCCCACATCGCGGCTTTCCACGTCTCGCTCGTCGGCCAACCGCCAGAGGAGGCTCGCTTCCAGGTCTTCGAGGAGAAGTGCGTACGGCGTGCTGTTGGGAACGGGCAGCGTGGGCACGCGCAGCTCGCGGAGGAGATCGTAGGCCTTCGGTTCGAGCGGGTCCTTCTCCCCAAAGCACTTCAGGATGTGGGGCTTCCCCCCGATCTTTAGCCGGTAGAGACGGCTCGCCTCGCCCCGGCGAACGGGCGCGAGGTCGCGCACCTCGCGCGGGTTCAACCCGAGATCCCGCAGCACCGTCTCCAGGTCCATTGTTCCTCGTGCTGACGATCATACCGCCGTGAGGGGAACGCTGATGCGCGCTCATCATGAGTGAGATGGGGCGGCGGACCCGAGGGCTCGTCAGCGAGGCCGGCCCGTAGACGGTGGGTATTGTCCTCCTCCCGGCCGCCGCCGTATGATGCAGATGCTCCCTAGAGAGCCAAGGAGGAACCGATGAGACGTTGGGTCTTGATTGGACTACTGCTGGTTCTAGGCGTGACCTCCCTGGGCCAAGAGGCCACCACAACGCAGATTGGTGACCAGCTTCTGTCGTTCATCCAATCGGCAGCGGAACTGCTGGGGAAGGGGCTGGTGCATCTGATCAACCTCATCCTTCCTGAAAGCCGAGGGGTCAGCAGCGAGCTCGTCCAACCGATCGGCTACCTGGCACTGATCACGATTATCCTGCTCGTGTTTGGAATCATCGCGGCAGCGCGCAAGGTGATCTGGCTCGTCGTCATTGTAGGATGGGTTCTTCTTATCGTGCGGATCATCCTCGACGCGTTCCGCGTGACCTAGAGGCCAGACCGGCTGATCCAACCACACCGACCGGGCCGGGTTCAGCCGTGGAGTTCACGGCAGACCCCGTTTCGCGAAGCCCGTTGTGTCCGCTTGGCCGCGGGTGATGGCCCAGGTGGGCTTTGTCGTTCTCGGCGGAGATCCGTATGATGAAGATGAGAAGTTCTCAGGAGGGGAAGATGAGAGCACAGACGAGGAAACGCTGTAAGCAGTTCGTGCTCCTGATCGGGCTCCTGGTGGTCGGGTGGGCCCTCGGCGGGTGCGAACTCCTCTGGCTCACTGCGCCGAGCGTTCCCACAGGTGTTGATGCTTCCGATGGCAGCTATCTCGACCGGATTGTGGTGGTCTGGCAGAGCGTCGCGCGCGCCGTTCGCTACGAGGTGTGGCGCGCCTCAAGCGAGAACGGGCCGTACGCCAAGGTTGGGGAGGCCTCAGCTACCACGTACTCCGATGAGGCAATCACAGTCAACACCACCTACTGGTACAAGGTGAAGGCGTGCAACCGGGCCGGCTGCAGCGAGCTTTCGGAAGCTGATTCCGGATATGCCGCCGGTACAGGCGTTCCTGCGGTTCCGACAGGAGTCACCGCAACCGATGGCGCGTACCTCGATCGGGTACGCGTCACATGGACGGCCGCTGCAGGGGCCACTCAGTACCAGGTATGGCGCGACGTCGCTCAAGGCGGACCGTATAACCTCCGTGGCACCGTGACCGGGACCCTCTACGACGACATGGATGCCGCGCCAGGCGTGGTCTACTGGTACAAGGTGAAGGCCTGCAACGCGCTGGGGTGCAGCGCGTTCTCGGCCCCCGACTCCGGGTTCACCTTTGCCACCGCGCCCGACCCGGTGACGAACGTTCAGGCCTCCGACGGAACGTACAGCGACCGAGTCCGGGTGACGTGGACGGCGTCCGCCGGGGCGGCGACCTACGAGGTCCACCGGGCCCCAAGCGAGGGGGGGACCTACACCCTCCGCGGGACGACGGCCGGGACGAGCTACGACGACACCGGGGTGACCCAGGGGACGACGTACTGGTACCGGGTCAAGGCCTGCAACACCGCCGGCTGCAGTGCCTTTTCCGTACCCGACTCCGGCTACGCCTCGACCGGAGGCGGAGGAGGGGGCGGTGGCGGCGGTGGCACAGGGCAGCTCCCCGCGCAACCTCAGAACGTTCGTGCCAGCGACGGGACGGACAAGGAGAAGATCGTCGTCACCTGGTCGAGCGTGACGGGGGCCGATCGGTACGAGGTCTGGCGATCGACCACGGGAAACGACGCCGACTTCACCCGTTACGGAGAGACCACCGCGACGAGTTTCCAGGACACCGCGCCGACGATGTGTCAGGTCTACTGGTACCGCGTGCGGGCGGGAAACGCCGCGGGATGGGGGCCGGATTCCGTAGCCGACAGCGGGTACCGCGGGGGGACCCTCGAGCAGGTGAACACGAGCAAGATCAAGGTCACGGTGACGCCAGCCACTGCCACCACGGCCGACGTGAAGCTGGAGTGGGAGGCGGTGAAGGACGCGACCCTGTTCGATGTCCGCTACGAGATCTGGCGGCGGGGGCCGGCCGGCGCAGCCGCGCTCGTTCACACCACGGCCGCCCTCGGCACCCTCACCTGGACCGACACCGGCCGTCCGCTGGGAACGACGTTCTACTACAAGATCCGCGCCGTGAGCACGTACAGCTGCATCGTGGCCGGCCCGTTCTCGGGCGAGGTCACAGCGACCGTGGCCTGCAACCCGACGCCCCCGGCCACCGTCACCGCCACGAAACAGTCGGCGAACAGCATCAAGGTGGACTGGAGTGAGGTAACCGGAGCTACGGGGTACGAGGTGTACCGGTCCACGTCGGCGACCGGGGCCTACACGAAGGTGCATGGGCCCACCTCTGAGTTGACGTACACCGACACGGGCCTTCCGGCGGGAACGTACTACTACAAGGTGAAGACGTGCGTGGCCTGCGGGTGCGGCGGCCTCTCTGCTGCTTCTAACGGCGTGACGGTTCCCTAGTTCGACGCGGCAAACGAGAACGCGCGGGGCGGGCTTCGGTCCGCCCCGTTCGTTTGGGAAGCAAGGCCGTCGGGCATGAAGCCTGACGCTACGAGGCCTGGGAAACCATCGGGGGCAAACCCCCGCCGCGCCGCCCCGTCACAGGAACGACAACGCGGATCGGGCCGCGACGCGGCCGGCGTCCACCGCCTCCTCGATCCGGTCGAACTCGAGGAGCCCGATCGTGTCCACGTCGGGGTGGATTACCACCAGCCGCGGGCCGAGCTTTCCGCGGGCCGCCTCGAGCTTCACGCGCCCCAGCTCCCGCGCCGTGATCTCCTGGGACCGGAGCGCGACCCCCACGAGCGTCTTCGGCAATGGCCCCAGGGGTGCCCCGACGTCCACCGCAAGCACCGTCCGCGCCCCCAGCTCCACGACGGCGTCCACGGGCAGGTTGTTGACAAGCCCTCCGTCCACGAGGTACCTCTTCCGCCACTGGACCGGCCCGAACACCCCGGGCACGGCTGCGCTCGCGGCGACGCCGTGGTGGACCGCGCCCTCGGTGATCCGCACCTCCTCCCCGGTCGAGAGGTCCGCGGCCACGGCCACAAACGGGATCTCGAGGTCCTCAAACCAGGTACCCTTCGTGAACAGCTTGAGGACCTCCAGAAGCTGCGACAGGCGCGGCGAGCCCTCCTCCCACCACGCCCGCTGACGCAGCCGCTCCCACAGGGACTCAACTATCGTCTGACCAAGGACCCGCTCGTAGCTCTCCGGCACACCGAAGATGCGGGAGAGATCGAGGTGCTCAAGCACGCGGAGGAGCTTGGGAAGGTCCTGGCCCACAGCGTACGCTGCTCCCACGACGGCCCCCATGCTGGTGCCGGCAACGTACTCGGGGCGGACACCCGCTTCCGCGAGGTGCAAGAGCACGCCAAAGTGCGCGAACCCTCGCGCTCCACCTCCCCCCAGCGCCACGCCGAGCCGTGCCCTGTACTTGGCCACGAACCAATTCTAGCCGGGGAGGGCCTGGCGGCTTAGGTCCGACGGGATCCCCCCAAAAGGATAGGGGACGGTTCGCCCGTCCCCCGTTGGCTCCATCTTCTGCCACACCCGCCCGCTTTGGCCGGGCGCCCTCACACTGCTGAAGATCTATCCGCCACTACTTCTTCGGCTTGCCCGGCTGCGGCTTGTCCTTCTTCATAGGTCTCCCCTGCACCTCCTCGGCACTGCCCTACTGGGGGCAGTCGAGCGTAGAGTAGGACGATGCTGAGCTGAAGTCAATAGCGGGCGAAGGGACACTTGTTACATTCGCGGCAGGCTTCCTCCGCCTGCCAGGCCGAGCAGGGATCGAGTTTCTGTGCCCATGAGAAGAAGAAAAGACGGGGGCAGCATCGCTCCGCCCCCGAACTTTTCACCTCGTGCTGCACCCTGTCTGCGTCTTGGTATCTGTCACACACAAGACGCAGCCCCAAACTACTTCTTCGGCTTGCCCGGCTTCGGCTTATCCTTCTTGTCCATGAGCAGCACGCACCTCCTCGTTGCTGCCCCAGAAGGAGCAGTTGAGCGGAGCATAGGACTGTTCATGAACAGAGTCAAATCCGAGCCGTGGGACATTCGTTACCTCCGTCGGGGGCCCGGGAGGCGGACCGACTTGCCCGCGAAAAGAGAGAGGGACAGATGAGATCTGCCCCCCCAACGCTGCAAACGTTCTTGCGCACTGCTCGTGGTTCACGCCCAGCACGCACGCGCCAAGCTACTTCTTCTTCGTCGCCGTCTTGGCCGTGGTCTTCGGCTTGGCCGCAGCTCTCGCCTTGGCCGGTGCCTTCGTTGTGGCCTTCGGTTTTACCGTCTTCGCCTTTGCAGCCATGAGCAGCACGCCACCTCCTCGTCGCTGCCCCTGTAGGAGCAGACGCCTTGACGATAGGACCGCTGGCCAGAAAAGTCAAATCCCGTGAGGTGGGGGCATCCGTCACCGGCGTCTTCTCCTGTTTCGCTTGCCTATAATCCTGTTACAATCACTGTTATGACGTATTTCCTTCTTGCGCTGGCTGGGATCGGGGTGGGGGCGATGGGGTCGATGCTCGGTATTGGAGGGGGCATCTTCATGGTCCCGCTCCTCCTGCTCGCCGGCCTCGTACCGACTTCCCAGGAGGCGGTGGGGACGAGCATCGCCGCTGTGGCCGCCACGGGGCTGTCGAGCACGCTTGCCTACCGCCGCCACGGCGCGACGAACTGGCACGTAGGCCTGGCGTTGATCCCGGGAGCGATCGGGGGCGGTTGGCTGGGCCCGTGGATCTCTCAGCTCATCGCATCAGGCACCCTGGCGCT
This sequence comes from Candidatus Bipolaricaulota bacterium, assembly GCA_937921255.1. Taxonomy (GTDB): domain Bacteria; phylum Bipolaricaulota; class Bipolaricaulia; order Bipolaricaulales; family Bipolaricaulaceae; genus Bipolaricaulis. The sequence continues at coordinate 6,464 of CAKZSO010000035.1, read as the reverse complement.
GATATTCGGTGTCTTCCTCCTCTACCCTGCGGCGGTTCTCCTGTTGGGAAAGCAACCTAAAGAGTTGTTCACCGGCCGAGGACGTACCGGAATCGGGATGATCGGAGGAGCGGCCGTGGGGCTTCTGGCAGGAACTGCATCCGGCCTGTTCGGCATCGGGGGCGGGGTGATCATGGTTCCCGCGCTCACGCTGCTGGGCTTGGATATCGTGCCCGCTGTGGCCACGAGCCTGTTCGTGATGATCCCCACCGCAGCCATCGCCACGCTGCGCCACTCGCTCGTCGGCCACACGCACTGGAATCTTGCCCTGCCCCTCATCGCTGGGGCGCTCGTAGGCTCGCAGATCGGGCCCCTCATCGCCACCCGGCTCCCCGCAGTATGGCTGCGGCGGCTGTTCGCCGTTGTGCTCACCTACAGTGCCGTCGAGATGATCCTCCGAGGCCTGCGCTGAGTCCGAAGAAGCGCTCCGTATCCTTGACGTTCTCGGCACCGCACGTGCGTTGAACTCCCACCCTCCTCCGCCGGCACCCACGACCCCCTCAGCGAACGACGAGCCACGTGCCGAATGCCAGGACGAAGAGCCCGATCATCCTGGGGAGGTCTAGCGTCCGCTGGACCGCGCCGAGGAGGCCGAAGTGGTCCAGCATCGCCCCAAATGCGAGCTGGGCCGCAATGGCCACGGTCAGCGTTGACGCCAACCCGATCCGCGGAACCGCATAGCTGATCGCCCCGACGATCACCACGCCGAGAAACCCCGCACAGAGCGTGTACCACGGCACCGTGCTCCAGGCACCGAGGTTCCCGCCCCGCAGGAAGGCCATGATGCCCACCGAAAGGAGCATCCCCCCCGCATGGACGATGAACACGCTCTCCAGTACCCCCACCTTCGAACCGATAACCCCAGAGAAGAGCGACTGAAAACAAATTCCCACGCCGCCCACCAGGGCCACGATCACCGCTGGACTGAAAAACGCCATCAACCCTCCTCGCCGCCACCGGCGATCCCCTGCCACCAGCCTCCGTCCGCCCGTCGAAACAGGGCGAACTCGGCTTCAGCCGTGCGTCGATACAGGTAGACCAGTACCTGGAAGGGGACCCTAGCCATCGCTCGCCATTCTACTGGGCTCCTCTCACGCAGGAGCTGAACTTGCCAGCGCTCACACCCATGGCCGCTCAGCGAGGAGGCAGAACAACCGGTCGTCCTCCGTTGCTGGGCGGGACGAGAACCCCGAGTAGGCATGGATCGCGGTGTACCCGGCCTCCCTGAGCATCGAGACCGCATCGGGAAGGGTGTAGGACCGGGTTGCCGGCGATCGGCTGTGGTGCTCGGTCGCGAGAATCGTCCCATCCCGCACGAGCTCGTAGCGGTCTTCGGTGCTCTCCAGCCGCGTGGTCGGGTCGTAGGTCGAGCGGGACCAGCGCCGCACCTGAACCTTGTTTTCCTCGTCCACCGCCTCCGCGGCGAGGGCCCATTCGCCGGTGTGCTCCTCCTTGTCGAGGTCCATGATCGGCAGGGCCAGCGTGCTGCCGGGCTGAAGGTGGCTCCAGAACCTGCGCAGCGCCTCCCGGGCTAGGCCGAGATCGGTCACGAGCTGAAACGAGCCCGACGGGACGAGGATCGTCCGGTAGCGCCGGGGGAGGGCCAAGGTCTCCATCGCCCCCTCGTAGAGAACCGGGGCCAGACCGCGTTCCTCAGCCTTCCGCCGGCACAGGGAGAGCATCTCCGGCGAGACGTCCACGCCCTCGATCGCGATCCCCCGGCCGAGGTACTCGAGGAGGAGCCTCCCCGTGCCGCAGCCCACGTCGAGGACCGGCTGGCCACTCTTCATGATCACCCACCGGAAGAACGCCCGGTCCGGCCACTTCCGCGTGTCGCCACGGAGGAGGTCCCAGTAGAGGGCCATCAGCCCGCGGTACTCGTAGGTCGTGTTCATCCGCCTACCCGGTCGGAATCCTACTCATGATCCGATCCCGCAACTCCTCGGTTGGGGTTCTGAAGACGGGAAGCTCTTCACCGTTGGCGAACGCCCACTCCCAGTTCCAAGGGCGAATTGCTCACCGCACCGCTTCGTCGTGCGTGTCCACCCGGTGCGGCAGGTGACGGATGCGCTCCGTTGCCTCTTCGGCAAGCCCGGCCAGCGCCTGTTCCAGCTTGGTTGCGTTGTGGATGCTGTACGGGCAGCGGCTGCTCCACGCCGACTCGATCGCCAGGAGGCCCTGCGAGGAGAGGTCCTGGGGCGCGAAGCTCGCCGGGGCGAGCGTCGGTCGCGCCGTCCCTTCCGCAAACGGACGCCACATCAGCGCGACGTAGTCCGTCCTCTCCACCACTTCGAACCCCAGCTCCTGGAGGAGGGGGATCGGGAAGTGCACGGGGTGGTCCCACCCGAGGGTGGCGAGGCCGGAGAACCGCCCCGTGGCCTCCGCAATGACCTTCTCAATCAGGCGCCTCTCCTGCCCGAGGTGGTCGGCTTCATCGCCCTGGACCGCGGGGACCCAGTGGTAGCACATCAGGACCGCCGCTCCCGGTGCCTCGATCGGGAACGGCGCCGCCTCGGCCGGCATGTACTCGACGAACCCGCGGGAGATACCATCCTGATAGGAGACCACGCCCTCCATCCCGTGCTTCAGCATCTCTCTCCGCCAGGCGACCACCGCCGAGAGGTCCCCGTGGAACGCCTTGCCCTCCAGCTCCAGCCCGCCGGGGCAGCAGATGAGCTCCCCCACGTTCTCTTCCGTCAACCGCCGGTCCCTGCGCATGCTCACAGCCAGTGTACCTGAGAAGGAGGGTGCTCGAACCCAAGCCTTCGCCACACCGCGAGCAGCTCCCCGAGAGCTGAGGCCCCCGCCAATTGCCCGCAACGCCTCCACCACCGCTGCACCCCCGGCTGATACGGTAGCCCTACTCTACGCCTGCTGACAGGCACAGGGGAGGTGATGGATGCGAAACTGGAAGCGAACAGGGCTCGTGATCCTGCTGGTCGGCCTGGTGGCGCTGGGGGCGCTCGCCGCTCAGGGCCAGTGGGGGAACCCAAATCGGGCCTGTGCCAATGCTGGCGCCCAGACGTGTACCATGATGGCCGATGGCCCGAGGTGCCCGCAGGCCGGGTTCGCGGGGCCACAGCTCGGCAGGGCGACGTGCCCCGGCGGCACGCGCAGCGCCTGGCAGATGCGCTGCGGGCGCTGAACCCGAGCACGACCTTTGTGCAAGGCTTCCTCTACGTGCAGAAGCGAGGGACACGCCCTCGCTTCTGTCTTGGGCAGACCGGAGACGCGACCTGCCTTCCGGGTACAGGGCCAGGAGAACGGGTCTGGCGCCCACGGGCGGTTTTAACCGTCCCTGTCGTTGGAGGGGTACGGACGCCGGTCGAGATCAGAGGTGCCCCACCGCCGCGCTTCGCGCCGCATGGCCCAGTTTCCGACGGCGATGTACAGCCAGCGGGGCATCGCCGCCCGGGCGGCAGCGCGCACCGCGGCCTCGGGGACGGGCTCTCCCCGGGCGAAGGCAGCGGCGGTCCGGTCGAGGGCACGGCGCAGGTGCCGGGCGAGGGGCCCCGCGGCGCGGAGGTCCCTCCCCCCGATCGCGGACGAGGCACCGGCAGTGAACCCGCCCCGCCAGACCCATCCGGCCTCCTGGGCGAACTTCCGGCAGATCGCCAGCGCGACCTCGGTGTGCACGGGCTCCGGGTAGCCGGAGTGGACGATCGCCGAGAACCGGCGTGGCGATTCCCCAGGGGGGGCGTCCGCCCACGCCTCGAGGGTGGCCGTGGCCACGGCGTTGATCGCATCGTGGTAGAGCGACGCGACGAGGACGACGTGGCCGTGGCCGACCAGCGCCGCCATGGCGGGGCGAAGGTCGCCCCGCAGGCCCCCGGACTCGGCCACGTCGAGGAGCTGCGCGCGCACGCCCTCCCTCCCCAGCGCGTCGGCCAGGTACCGGCCGATTGCCGCCGAGTTGCTGCGGCGGCGGTTGCTGGCGGCGGCGACGAGGACGGGCTCGCTCACCGAATTGCCTCACCCATGATCTCGGCCAGCTCCCGGTCCAACGCCTCCGGCGCGAGATCGCCCTCCAGGACCACCGTCCGGTGGTCGGCCTGGAAGTTGATCGCGTTCCGTTCCGTCAGTCGGGTGTACAGGAGGCGCGCCTCGGGATCGGGCGAAGCCTGCCAGCCCACGAACACGAGGAGCGGACGGCGCGTGTACCGCAGCCGGTGGTGCATCTCCCCCCGGTAGACCATGAACAGGGGGTGCACGGTGGGCAGCGTCCGCTCCAACGCGCGCTTCGCCGCGGCGGGGTACCCCCCAAAGCGAATCTCGGATACGAACGCGAACAGGTCGGACTGGGCCATCAGGCGGGGGATCTCCCGCCCGTCGTCGCGGAGCGCGCACTCGCCAGGGGTCCGGAACGCGCAGGCATTGCAGACGCGGCACATCCCGATCCGCGCGGTGTGAACGTCCATCTGGTCCACGTGCCACCCACGATCCATGAGGTGGCGGGCCAGGCCCGCGCTGATGCGGTCCGGCACGTCGCCGGGAGAACAGCTTCCGTTGAGCACGAACGCCCGTGGGAGGGAGGTACCGGTGCCCATGACGCACGCATTATGCCGAAGGCGACACAAGCACGCAGGCCACCGTCGGGAGGTACAGACTCGCCCGCCTCTCTTGACCGACCCGAGGGTTCTGGATAAAGTCTTTGCGCGGATGCTTAAACAAAAGACGACCCCCAGTGCCCCGGAAGACGTGGCGCGCCTGTGCCGAGCCCTGTCGGTGGAGACGCGGGTGCGAATGCTCGCCCTGCTTCAGAGACGCTCGCTGTGCGTGGGCGCGTTGGCCCGAGCACTGGGGATCACCGACGCCGCCGTGTCTCAGCATCTGCGCGTGTTGCGCGATGCGGGCCTGGTGCTCGCCGAACGGCGGGGCCACTTCGTCCACTACGCCATCGACCCGGACACGGTGGACCGCTGGCAGCACGCCGTGGTGGGCCTGCTCAGCATCGAAAACGGACACATGTCATCCGACGCAAATTGTGGGATGAAACAGGAAGGAGGTGAACGATGAGCGAGAAGGTGGGTTGCCAGAAGCCGGAGAACCTGAAAGGCAAGCCGGGCGAGTGCACGCCCGAGCAGATCAAGAAGTGCCACGGTTCGGAGAAGGCCCATCCGTGCACGAAGTAGTGACATTACGGTAGATCGCCAGAAACCCTGGGCCCGAGGGGATAACCTATCTCTCTCGGGCCCGCGTCCCTTGCTACGCGCCGAATGCCATTGTGAGAATGCGGATTCCAACGAGCGCCAAGGCGACCGCCAAGCCGCGCAGGAGCCACACCCCGCGGATGCGCCGAGAGAGCCTGGCTCCGCCCTGGGCCCCAAGCACAGCACCCATCCCCAGAGCGAGAACCCTGGAGGCGGACTCCGGAGAGAAGCTGCCGGTGGCGATGTGCGCTGCGGTCCCGGCGAAGGCCATGATCGCAAGGATGAACTGCGACGTCGCTGTGGCGATGTGAACGGGAAAGTTGAGCAGACGAACGAGCGCCGGCACGTGGATGATGCCCCCCCCGATCCCGAGAAGGCTCGACACGTATCCAACGACCACGCTCAGACCCACGCCCAGGCGCCGGTTGTAGGCATAGGTGTACGTTGCTCCACCCTTCTCCACCACCGTTCGCACGGTGAGGTGCGCCCGCGGCGAACGGCGGAGGTGCGTCCTCTCCTTGCGCCGAGAGAACAGGTAGCCCGCCAAAAGGATCATCAGCACTCCGAAGATTGCGTTGAACGCCAGGCGTGGGATGTAGTCCACGGTCAGCGCCCCCGCGATCGCCCCCGGCACCGTGGCCGCCGCGAACACGAGGCCCGACCGGTAGTCTACGCGCCCCATCTTGGCGTAGGCCCAGGTGCCCGACGCGGCGTTGAACACCACGACGGCGAGCGAGATGCTACTGACCGTCAGCGCGCTCTCGTACGGGTAGAGCAGGAGAAGGACCGGGACCAGGAGGAACCCACCACCGGCCCCAATGAGCGTCCCCACCGCCCCGGCCCCACACCCCACCACGACGAGCAGTAGGTAGTGCACAACCCTGTCTACTCCGTTCCACCTGGTGCCGCAAGTCGGTTGGGTGTTGCCGCCCGTTCAGGTTCCAAATCCTCCGCCGCGGGTTGGCGCGAGTCCCCGGGGTCAGGGGCGTCGGCGGGCCAGCTGACCGGCGAGGATCACGAGGCCGACCACGATCAGAGCCGCCGGCCCGACGAACCGGCCAGCGTTCCCGACGCCGGCAAGAACGAGCACCCCCAACGCCGCCAGCGCTGCGGAGGGAACCCACGCCCACCCATGACGCCCGCGCGGCGTCGGCGCCAGGGCCACGACCGCGAACGTGGCCGCGAGCCCCAGGAACAGCGTCCCACCGCGCCCCCGCTGAGGGAGAGCGGACAAAGTCCCCACGGTGAGAAGGGCCCCGGCGGGGAGGAGCGCCC
>CAKZSO010000034.1 GCA_937921255.1 Candidatus Bipolaricaulota bacterium | reverse complement strand
GATCACGGTGAGGCCCCGCCTCGCCCGGTTCCTGGAGAGGATCGCCGACGAGAACGGGATCCCCTACCAGTACAAGCTCCCCGCCTACGGGTCCACCGATGCCGGGGCGATCCACCTCGAGCGGGGCGGGATCCTCGCCGGCGTGGTATCCGTGCCGTGTCGGTACATCCACTCCCCGGTCTCGACCCTGTACCTGTCTGACCTCGAAGCAACGCTGAAATTGGTGGTGGCGTTCCTCCGCCGGGCCGGGGACCTGCTGTAAGAGCCGCGAGCCTCCGGAACGGTCAGCCGCCACTCTGAACCGGAATCCACGCGAGCCACGGTGACCGCAACCCTATCCTGCCCCCCTCACCTTCACCTCTCCCCCCGTGGGGGTGGATAAAGGGGGGAGGAGGGATCCTGCAGCTAACCCGCACCAGCCGGCCATGCCACTCAACCGCGAGAGCAAGGCGCCACGAAGTAGGATCCATCCGGAGGAGCGCACGGATGAGCTGTGCCCAGATCCAGGTGGATGGGGAATGCTACGAGTGCCTCCGCGAGGAAGCCCTTGCTCAGCGCGCCTCCGTCGCCGAGATGATCCGGGCCGCGCTACGCCAGTACTTGGGGTTGGGCAAACGCTCCTGCGATGAACCACTCTTCTCGTTCGTGGCCTCCGTCCACTCCGAGCAGGGAGACCTGGCTCCCGTCTCTGAGCGCTACGACGAGGCGCTGGCGTTCTCGGAGGACTTGGGCGGAACCGGGTTTACGCTGTACGGGGCCGAGCCACTGCCGTAGAAGCCCCGACTGGGGGTGCTGCGGGAATCGTGTCGTGATCGGGGACCGTCGCCTCAACGGTCCGCAGCGGACGGTAGAGGAGTCCGACGAGCGCCGCGCCGGCGCCGAGAAGTCCTCCCAACACGAGCATCAGCGCCATCCCGGCCCCCGGCCCGGTCCCCACCAGCGGACCGAGTGCGGAGGCCAACACTCCGCCGTCGCGCATCGCCGGCTCGAACACGTGGTCGGCCAGCGGACCGGCGAGGAGCATCGAGAGCGGCGTCCCAATCTGAGCGATCATCAGCCGCACCGAGAACACCCGCCCCTGAAGGTCGGGCGGCACCTTCGACTGCCAGATCGCTTGGCTGGAGGCGTTCACCGTGGGGAAGACCATCGCCCCGAGAAACCCCATCACCGCCCACATCGGGAGCGACCGCCCCAGTCCAAGACACGCTTGGCCCAGAATCCCTCCCAGGGCGCAGCCGAAGATCACCCCGTACACCCGGCGCTTCGGTCCGCCCCACAAGCTGAGGAGGAGCCCGCCGACCACGCTCCCAATCGCCGCCGCCGAGCGCACGCTCCCCAAGACGAGCTCGCTATTCCCCGTTCGGGCGAGGATCATCGGCGCAAGGACCGTGAACCCGAAGTTCGTGTTCACGTTGAAGAAGAAGAACATGAGGAGGAGCCCGAGGAGCCCCGGTCGGGCGAAGATGTAGCGGAACCCGAACCCCGCCTCGCGGAACAGGTTTCGCCTCCCCGCGATCCCTTCCGGCGAGGGAGGCGGCTGGGGAATGGGAGCGAACACGAGGATCAGGATCGCCGTGAGCATCGTGGTCAGGTCGATCGCCATGATCCCCGCGATCCCGATCGGCCCGAGGAGCACCCCCGCCCCGATCGGCGCCAGTACCCCCGAGATGGACCCAGCCAACGACATCATCCCGCTCGCCCGCGCGTACTGGGACTTGTTCACGAGCACGCTGATCGTCGCCGAGTAGGCCGGGAACTGGAACGCCCCGAACGTACCCGCAAACGCAGCCGCCGCGTAGAGGTGCCCGATCTCGAGGCGGCCGGTCACGTACAGGCCGAGGATTGCAGCCGTGGCCAGTCCAGCGGCGACGTCGGACAGGATCATGAGGAGCTTGCGGTTCGCGCGGTCCACGATTGCCCCGGCGAGCGGGCTGATGAGGACCACCGGACCGAACGCGCACACCCCGACCCAGGCGAGAGCCGTGGCCCGGCCGGTGAGCTGCCATGCCCAGATCGTGAGCGCGAAGTGCGTCATCCCCGTGCCGAGCATGGACAGCATCTGGCCGGCCCAGATCGCCGTGAACGTCCCCATTCCCTTGAACCGTGCTTCGGTCATACCTTTCTCCCAGGGTTTCCCTTGCCGGTCAACCCTCCGGTCGGAGGACCCTTCTCAGAGGCACTAGCGTAACATAACACTGTTCGCTCGTCCAGACCCCGGGGTGCCACCCTTGTGTGGCTCGCGGAGAGGGGGACAAGGCCCTTGTCTTTCGCAAAGCAGGTCAAATCTCCGTGATTTCACGGCTCAACATGCTTGTGTAGTCTCATGGCATACTTCACAATCAGGGCAGTGCGAGTGGGGCACCCAAGGAGGGAATGCACATGGAGAAGACGAAGACCCGTCTGACGGTCGATCTTCCGGACCATCTGGTGAGGCAGGCCGACGCGGCGGTGTCGGGCGGTGCGGCTCGCAGCCGGAATCAGCTCATTGCGCGGGCTGTGCAAGCCTATCTTGGGCAGCTGGAGAAGGCCAGGATCGATGCCGAGTTCGCCCGGATGGCACAGGATGCCCCCTATCAGACGCTTGCGCTCGAGATCAGCAGGGAGTTCGAGCGAACAGATCGGGAAGCTCTCGAGATGGGAGAAGGCGAGCGGTGAGATCGCCCAGGCCAAGCACGGGCGGTTCCCAGCCCCAGAGGGGGGAGATCTACCTGTTGCGGCTGGATCCCACGGAAGGCTCGGAGCAGGCAGGCACACGGCCCGCGGTGGTCGTCTCGCGCACGTCGTTCAGCCGAGCAAGCGCAGTGGTCGTGGTCTGTCCCTTCACGGATGCAGCGCGTGTTCCCCACAGGTACCCGTGCGATGTGGAGGTCCGCGCCCCCGAAGGGGGGCTGAAGAAGGACTCGGTGGTGCTGACGGGTCAGGTACGCGCCGTCGCCAAGCACAGGTTGCTCAAGCGTCTGGGGGAGTTGTCGCCGGAGACCCTGCGTCAGGTTGAGCAGGCGCTGAAGACAACCCTGGACCTGCCGTAGGACCTCTCCCTCCGGCACGGCGCCCGCCGTCGGGGGGTAGAGCCCCACACTGAGGGAGCGGATCGTTCCCCCTCCAGCGGAGAACCCGTCGACTCCGCCGCTGAAGCAGCGTCGGCCAGAAGTGCTGGTCGCATACTCCTACAGCCCGGCCCTTTCGATCAACGTGAGGAGTAGGGCGATGGCGGGCGAGAGGAGACCGATCACCGCCCACCGGGGCAGCCGCAGGAGCTCGGGCAGCGTGGCCTTGGGGAACGCACCCTTGCGCAGAAGCCCATCCTTCACCCGCGGGTAGACCACGGCGAACAACCACGAGCCGAGAAGGATCCCAGGGAGGCCCCCCACCAGGGCGTCGAGCCGGCCGGCCCCGATTGCGCCGGCGATCGTTCCCGGGCAGTAGCCGAGCAGGGCGAACCCCACACCGAAGATCAGCCCCCCCACCGCGTTCTTCCCCCACGAGCCGCGCTTGGGGGACAGCACCACCCGGCCCCACCCTTGCAGAAGATGGATCCCGATCGCACCGACCACGACTGCGGACAGCATGATCTTGAGGACGGTGAAGTCGGCCAGCAGAAGCTGCCCCAGGATCACGTCGTAGCTCGTCGCCCCGCCCTTGTGGAGGAGGAACCCGAAGATCATCCCGAACAGAAGGCCCCACGCGAGGTCCGCTCCCTTCGATCTCACCGCCGCCCCCTCACGCCAGAACCCGGAACAGGAGCTGGGCAACGACGATCCCCCCGGCGAAGAACCCGATCGCCGACACCCAGCTCGCCACGGAGAGCTGCATCGTCCCGCTGATCCCGTGCCCACTCGTGCACCCGTCGGCCCACCGCGCGCCGAACCCGAGGAACGCCCCCCCCACGAACGCAACGACCGCCCGCAGGCCGATTCCCGATCCAAACGCCGCTCGCCACACTCCGGGGACCCACCGGCCCGCAAAGTCGCCGGACAGAAGGGCGGAGGCCGCTGCCCCGATCACGATCCCGACCACGAGCATCACCTGCCAGTCGACACCGGGGACGACCTCCCGGTGGTAGGGGCGGTCGAGGGCCCGTCTCCCGCGGAGGAGGCGCTCGATCGCCCCAGCTGCCCGGGAGAACGTGGTCGAGCACCCGACCGGCCTCCGGGAGATGAACCACGTGAACCAGCTCAGGATCCCGATGCCCGCGCCCACGATGTAGGGCGACCAACGCAGTTCCGCCCACCCGTCTGTCATGGCCTGCTCCTCTCGTCTGGTCCCTGCTGCGAGCCCACGATTGTGGCAAAGTACCGCGATCCGTGCGGGTTCTCGCACACGGTGCACCGCCTGGCGTACCCGGCCGCGCTGTACCCGGTCATCCCCCCCGCCACGTTGTACACCTCGCGGAACCCCTGTTGCCGCAGGAGGCTCGCCGCGAGTCCAGAGCGGTTGCCCGAGCTGCAGATGAGGAATATGGGCTTCTCCGGATCGAGCTCGGTGTGGCGCGTCCGCAGGTCCGGAGCCGGGATGTTGATCGCCCCCTCGATGTGGCTGTCCCGGAACTCGAGCGGGGTCCTCACGTCGACGAGCACGATCCGCTCGTCGCCCGTGACCCGGCCGTGAAGGTCCTGTACCGAAACAAGGTGCAGGTGATCCACCTCGTAGCCGCTCGCCGCCCACGCTGCGACTCCCCCGGCCAGGTACGCCGCACGGCCGTCCAGACCCACCCTCCGTGCCCACAGGGTCGCCTCGGCCGCGGCCTCGGGGCGGTCGGCGACCCACAGGAGGTCCGCCTCGGGGGGAAGGACCCACCCCGCGAAGGTGGGGAAGTTCCCCGCCAGGTCGAGGTGGAATGAATTCGGGACGTGCAACCCGGCGAACGCCGGGTAGCCGCGGATGTCGACCACCGCGGCTTCGGCGCGCTCTCCTCGCACCCGAAACTCGGCCGGAGGGAGCTCCTCCAGCGGCGGGAGGTCGGACAGGAGCCGGGGGCCCTCTCGGTTGATGGAGCTCAAGCGGCTGAAGTGATCGGGCGCGGGCGGCATGTCGTTCGTCAGGGAACGGATGAACTCCCGTTCGTCGCGGATCCGGAGGGCCGCGTTGTACCGCCGCTCGTAGCCAATCGTCGTCCGGTACTTGGCGCCCACCGAGCGCCCGCACAGGGACCCCGCGCCGTGGGCCGGGTAGACCTCGCAGTGATCGGGGAGCCAGAGCAGCACGTCGTGCAGGCTGTGGAAGAGCCGGCCCGCGAGCTCCGCCCCCCGGTCGGGGAAGAGGTCGGGCCGACCCACGTCGCCCACGAACAGGGTGTCGCCGGTAAACACGCCCACCGGGCTCTCGCCCCTGGCGCGGTCGGTGACCACGTAGCACACATGCTCCGGCGTGTGGCCCGGCGTCTCCAGGACCTCGAGACGCATGTCCTCGATCTCGATCCGGTCGCCCGCGCTAACCCCCACGTGGTCGAACGCGCATCCCGCGGCCCGCGGGGCGTAGATCGCGGCCCCGGTGGCCGCGGCAAGCTCGAGGGGCCCGGAGACGAAGTCCGCGTGGAGGTGCGTCTCCAGGACGTGCGTGATCCGCACGCCCATCTCGCGGGCCTGGGCGAGGTAGACGTCCACGTCCCGCCGCGGGTCGACCACCGCGCAGGACTTCTTTCCCACGAGCAGGTACGAGCTGTGGGCAATCTTCGGGGTGAACACGTGAACCAGGAGCACAGGGGTTTCCTCCTCTTAGAGCGTCAAGTGAGTCTACCCCACTGCTGGGTCCGTCCGCAGTCCGCGGCGCCCCCGTATACTGCCCCCGTTCCGTACAAGGAGGAAGGCGATGAGCGAGAGATACGACGTGGCGGTGATCGGCCTGGGGCCGGCGGGGATGGCCGTGTCGGCCATGGCCGCCCACATGGGCCTGAAGGTCGTGGGGATCGAGAGGCGCGCCCTGGGGGGCGAGTGCATGAACACCGGCTGCATCCCGAGCAAGGCCCTCCTCCGGATCGCCCACGTCCGGCACCTCCTCGCCCGGGCCTCGGACTACGCCCTCCAAGGGGAGGCCGACCTCGTCCCCCGCGAACCCTTCCGGGCGATCGCGGAAAGCCTCACCTAC
>CAKZSO010000033.1 GCA_937921255.1 Candidatus Bipolaricaulota bacterium | reverse complement strand
CGCCTGCAGCAGCTCCAGGCGGCGTTTCAGCAGCTCGATCAGCTCCTGACCCAGGTTGCGGCGGCGAAGATGGTCGAGATCACCCAGCAGGTGGCGCGGGAGAAGGGCTACGATCTCGTCCTGCGGACAAAGGACGTGGTCCTGTTCCGCCGGGAGGCGACGGTCGTCGACCTCTCGTCGGAGGTGGAGTCAAGACTTTGGGCTCTGTTCCAAAGCAAGTAGGCTGAGCCGCCCCGAGATTGCCGGAGGCCTGGGAGCTTGAGAGGAGGGGGGCACAGCGAAGGGGGCGAGGTACTCCTCGGAGGTACGGGAGCGGGCGGTGCGGAGGGTGTTTGACCACAAGCGGGAGCTCGCCTCCCAGTGGGCGCGATCGTGTCGATCGCCGGCAAGATCGGCTGCACACCGGAGACGCTGCACACGCGGTGCGCCGAATGGAGATCGACCGCAAGCGGGGGCCGGCCAACGAGATCTCGAGGAAGGCGTCAGCTCTGTTCGCCCAAGTGGAGCTGGACCGCCGACGGAAGAGACGCCCACGTTCATCGATGCGCACCGGGAGGAGTACGGGGTCGAGCCGATCTGCGAGGTGCTGCCGATCGCCCCTTCGCCCTACCACGGGCACGAGAGAAGGGAGCGCGATCCCTCGCGGCAGCCCGAGCGTGCTCACCATAGACGCAGCGTTGAGCGAGGAGATCAGGCGGGTGGGGGAGGAGAACCGGCGGGTGTACGGAGCGCGGACGGTGTGGCGGAAGCTCAGGCGAGAGGGGATCAGAGTAGCGCGGTCGACGGTGGAGCGGTTGGTGCGGAGGATGGGGCTTGTGGGTGCTGTCCGGGGGAAGAGGATCCGGACGACGATCCCCGAGAAGGCCCTGGCGCGTCCGGCGGATCGTGTCGAGCGCGACTTCACGGCCCGCCCGGTCCAACCAGCTGGCGGTGGCCGACCTGCCCCACGTGGCTACCTGGTTGGGGTTCGTGTACGTGGCGTTCGTGATCGAACCGTTCTCCCGCCGGATCGTCGGGTGGCGGGTGTCGAAGTCGCTGCGGAGCGACCTCGCGCTCGACGCCCTTGAACAGGCGTTGTACGCCCGACTAGAGTGCGGACTTCGCTCGGCGCGGGCATCGCCGGAGGTCCCGAGCGGGGGAGACCCTTCGTAGCGTGCAGCGGCGCGAGACCCCCCTCCGGGGCACGGCCCGAGCGACACTTTCGCCACCGCAACGGGTCGCGTACCATGCGCCCACCCCCGTCAGTCGCAACAGGAGGGCCGACCCGGCATGGACCACAGCGCGCAGCTCGGCACGGAGCGGATCGGACGACTCCTCGTCCAAATGTCGGCCCCAGCGATGGTCGGCCTCGTCGTCCAGGCCCTCTACAATCTGACGGACACGATCTTCGTCGGACGGGGGGTCGGCTCGCTCGCGATCGCCGGGATTGCGGTCTCGTTCCCGGTCCAGATCCTGGTCATGGCGATTGCGCAGACGTTCGGGATCGGCGCGGCGTCGATCGTCTCCCGGGCGCTCGGGGCGGGCGACCAGGCACGGGCCAGGAAGACGCTCGGCAACCTGTTCTCTGTGATCCTCCTCTCCAGCGGGATCATCGCCATCTTGGGGACCCTCTACCTGCAACCGCTCCTCCGCCTGTCCGGGGCCACGGAGACAATCCTCCCCTACGGCGCCGATTACCTCGGGATCATCCTCCTCGGGACCCCGTTCTTCCTGTTCGCGATGGCGACGAACGCCGTCGTGCGGGGCGAGGGGAACGCCCGCGTGGCGATGGGGACGATGGTCATCTCCGGCCTTCTCAACATTGCCCTCGACCCCCTGTTCATCTACGGCCTCGGGATGGGTGTCCGCGGCGCGGCGCTGGCCACGGTGATCGCCCAGGCGACGACGGTGGTGTACCTCGTGTACTACTTCGCCTCCCCGCGGACGAGCCTGCGGGTTCGTCTCTCCGACTTCCGACTCGACGGCCGGATCGTGGGCGAGTCGTTTTCGGTCGGGATTGGCTCGGGATTGCGCGTGGCGGCGGGGAGCATCACGGTCGTCCTTCTCAACAACACCCTCGCCCTGTACGGGGGCGACCTGGCGATTGCCGCGTACGGGTTGATCAACCGGATCACGATGTTCCTGTTCCTGCCGATGATCGGGATCGGGCAAGGGATGATGCCGATCGTCGGCTACAACTACGGCGCGCGAAGGCTCAACCGCGCCCGCGATGCGATTTGGCAGGCGACCCTTGCCTCCACGGCGATGTCGGTGGCAGCAATGGTGATCTTGCTCGCGTTCCCAGGTTTCCTCCTGCGGGTCTTCACTGACGACGCTGAGCTCATCGCGCTGGCGGTGCCCGCAGCGCGCCTGATTGTGATCGTGTTTCCCACGGTGGGGTTTCAGCTCGTTGCGGCAGCGGTGTTCCAGGCCCTCGGCCGACCCGCGCCAGCGATGGTCCTCGCCCTCCTGCGCCAGGTACTTCTCCTTGCCCCGCTCGTCTTCCTCCTCCCGCGGTTCCTCGGCCTGACCGGGGCGTGGCTGGCGTTCCCGATCGCCGACGGGGTAGCAGGTGCGGTGACGCTTGCCCTCACGATCCCCGCGGTGCGCGCCCTACGTGACCCGCCGCAGGAAGTAGCCGGGGCAGCTGTCGTGGAGCCGGCCGAGCCGTAGCGGCCCCCCGACGACACCAGTCGTAGCGCATTCGCCGAGAGGTCGTCGGTCCCTGAACCAGTCCCGGCTCAGGCGACCGCCCGACCGCGTTGAGGGGGAGCGCATGGTCGAGTACCGCGGACCCACCGCGAGCGAGCGCGACGAGCTACTGCGAATGATCCTCGACCAGCTCGGAAGCCGGTCCGCGAACGCGTTGACGCTCCTGGGGCTGACGCCCGACGAGTCCGCCCGGATCTACCGGACCACCGGGGAGGGGCGTGTGGTTCTCGACGGCGAGAGAGACGTCGGGTACCTCTGGATCGAGGAACGCGACTGCACCGTGCACATCCACGCGATCATCCTCCAGCCGGGCGCCCGCGGGAAGGGGATTGGAAGCCGCGTGATCCCGGGACTGGCCACAGAGTTCGCTCCACGCGTGGCGGAAATCGAGCTCGTCGTGCAGAACGAGAACCACATGGCTCTCCGGTTCTACGAGCGCCTCGGGTTTCGCAAGACCGCGGTGACGGCTACACCCGACTTCTCGATCCTCCGCCTCCCGCTGAACCCGCCAGTGCCGGCCATCCCACAGATGAAGGCGTGGACGAAGCCGGAGGATCACCACGTGAAGATCACGGCTCAAGGGAACGTCGTCATCCCTGCGGACCGAAGCCGGGCAGTGCGAAACCAGATCGGGATCCGCGGGGAGATCCCCCGCACCCTGGCCACACCGACCACTGCGTCTCACTCCTGCTCGACGACGGATCGGTCTTCACCGGCGACCTCCCAGCCGAACGCCATGCCGCGGGGAACGTCGTCGCCATGGAGATGTGGCGCCAGCTCCGCGCACGGGGCGCCCGTTGGGTCTACCCCGCCCACGGCCCGTCGTGGGAGCTGAACAAGCCCGTACAGACCCGGTGAAACGCACCGGCCCGAAAAGTCGTATCATGCGCCCCTGGCCCCGGGGAGCGGCTTCATGCTACCGCCTCCGTGCGGCCCGGTGGTCTCCTAAGGAGGAGAACGAGATGAAGCGTCTACTGGCAGCATTGAGTCTGGCGACGTTGTTCGTGGGACTTCTCGGCGGATGGGCGATGGGACAGAGCATCCTTGTCCTCAGCGAGCAGTGCAACCGGAGCGCAGCGTACTTCCCGGCTGCGCTGACAGCTCTCGGGCTCGAGTTCACCGAGGTCGCCGACGACTTCGAGTTCTACATCGCCCTCACCGAGGGCGGGCCGTGGGACCTCGTCATCGTGGACGAGTACTCGAGTCGGATGTACGGGGAAACCCTCGCTGCGATCGTCCACTACATCGCCAGCGGAGGTCGGGTGTTCATGAACTATTGGGACTGGGACGAGGACCTCGCGGCTGCGTTCGAGGCCGAGCTCGGTGAGCACTACTACGACCCCGTCCCGATCTTCATCTGGGACGAGGGGCACCCGCTGTTCACCACGCCGAGCGTCCTCGGCACCCTCCGCCCGGCGACGAACACGTGCGACTCAGACGGCGCCTACTTCCAGGCGGTGGGCGATGCCGTGGCCGTTGCCGGGTACACCCCGGAATCGGCGGACCTCCAGGCGGCGATCATCGTTGGGAACGGCAGGCGAACGGTCTTGTTCGGAGGGATCCTCGGCCTGTTCTCCGGCGACGCCAACGGGGACGGTCGCCCCGACGGGCTCGAGTTCGCTGAAAACGTGGTGGCGTTCCTGCTCGACGCGCCCATCGTCCGGCCGCGGCCCAACCTGTGGACGTCGGTCACGGCGGAGGACATCGAGCGACTGCTCGCGGAGATGGAGATCGCCTTCGAGCAGCCGACGGCTCCAAGTGAGCCCGTGTGGATCTTGGAACTCGCGGGTGTCCCGGTCGCCCTGTTTGCCTACGGGCCGGCAGACAATACCTACACGAGCCTCCGGCTCTACACCACCTGGCCCCCGCCGGCCCACGGCACGATCCCGCTCATCAACGCCTGGAACCTGACCCAAGGTGGGTCGCGGGCCTACGTGACCCACGATGGCGAGATCGCCCTCGACGCAGACATCTACCTCGCGGGCGGGGTCAACTGGCGCGCGGTGTGGGCATTCATCGAGCGGTTCGCGCAGGCAATCCCTCAATTCGAGGCACACCTCGGGCAGTAGCAGCTGACTCAGGAACCCAACGAAAAGGCGCAGGGCGTGACGCCCTGCGCCTTCCCTTTCTCCCACGATCTGCGGACAAACGAATCCCCGACCAGGGGATCCGACGACCGTTCACGCGGCGGTTGGTCCTACCGCTCCCACGGACGAGCCGGGGCGTCAGGCGCTCCGACCGGCGCTCCCAGGATCTCCCCGACCACAATCGCGAGCCGGGGGTCGCTCTGGACCAGTCTGCGAACCTCCGCTGCCAGATCCACGCTCATCTCTTGCCCCCCATCGAGGGCTCGTCGTGGCCCCGCGTCTTGTCGTCGGGCCTGGCGATTCCCTCGCGCATCGCGGTGTCGGCCTGGATGTTCTTCATCCGGTAGTAGTCCATGATCCCGAGCTGCCCCTTGCGGAACGCCTCGGCGATCGCCCGCGGGATCTCCGCCTCGGCCTCGACCACCAGTGCCCGGCGCTCCTGGACGAGGGCCGACATCTCCTGCTCGCGGGCGATCGCCATCGCGCGCCGCTCCTCGGCTTTCGCCCGCGCCACCTTGAGGTCGGCCTCGGCCTGGGCGGTCTGGAGCTCGGCCCCGATGTTGCGGCCCACGTCTACGTCGGCGATGTCGATCGAGAGGAGCTCGAACGCGGTGCCGGCGTCGAGTCCCTTCGACAGGACGAGCTTGGAGATGGAGTCCGGGTTCTCGAGCACTGCTTTGTGGGATCCGGCGGACCCGATCGCGGACACAATCCCCTCCCCCACGCGAGCGATCACGGTCTGCTCGGTGGCACCACCCACGAGGCGCTCGATGTTGGCGCGCACGGTGATCTTCGCCACCGCGAGGAGCTCGATCCCGTCCTTGGCCACTGCCGCCACTTTCGGGGTCTCGATCACCCGGGGGTTCACGCTCATCGCCACCGCGTCGTAGACGTCCCGGCCGGCGAGGTCGATCGCCGCCGCGCGCTGGAACCCGAGCGCAATCCCCGCCTTGTCGGCCGAGATGAGGGCCCGCACCACGCGCTCGATGTTCCCGCCCGCGAGGTAGTGGGCCTCGAGGTCGGAGGTGGTGAGCTTGATCCCCGCCTTCCACGCCGCGATCATCGGCATGATCACACGGTGGGGATTCACCTTCCGCAGCCGCATCCCGATGAAGGTCCCCGGTCCGACCGGCACCCCCGCGGCAAGGGCAGAGATCCACAGCCCGACGGGGACGAAGTAGAAGAACAGCCACAAGAACACGACCGCGAGACCAATCAGCACGTACACGCCAATCCCTTCCATCTACCCCTCCTTGACCACCCGGACGACCTTGCGGTACCCCTCGTCCCGCACGATCACGACGGCCTCCCCCCTGGGGATGAAGCCCCCATCGGCAACAACATCCACCCGTTCCCCGTCGAAGTCCGCCGCCCCGGCGGGCCGGAGATCGGTCAGCGCGGTTCCCCGTCGCCCAACCCACAGCGTGGGCCGCACCTCGTCCCGGTCGCTCGCCCGCCCCAGGATCGCGGTCTGGAGGATCGTCCCCCCCAGCCGGAGGTGGGAGCGGGGCAGGCGGGCGATGACCACCGCGGTCACGACAACGCCGGCCACGAGCGCGGAGGCAACGACAGCGAGGGCGGTTCCCGCTTGCGCGGGTTGGGTGAACGGTCCCACCATCCCACGGTACAGGCCCAGTCCAATCAGAAGGAGGCCGACAATCCCGGAGAGCCCGAAATCGGACGCTGTGAACACGACGATCTCGAGGACGATCGCCACCACACCTGCCGCCAGGAACGCAATCGACTCCCACCCGGCCAGCCCGGCCAAGTAGTGCGCCCAGAAGAACACGGCGAGCGAACCCAGCCCCACCACGCCCGCTGCCCCGAACCCCGGGGTCAGGATCTCCCATAGGAGGCCGAGCACACCCAACATGATCAGGAGCGCTGCTACTCCAG
Source organism: Candidatus Bipolaricaulota bacterium (assembly GCA_937921255.1). Lineage (GTDB taxonomy): Bacteria > Bipolaricaulota > Bipolaricaulia > Bipolaricaulales > Bipolaricaulaceae > Bipolaricaulis. Next base: position 23,778 of record CAKZSO010000033.1, on the reverse strand, counting down.
GCAGGGTCAGGGTTTCCACCGCCGAGTCCACCCACCGGGGGGTGAACTTCTCCACCGCGGCGCCCTCCAGGCCCGCCACCGCGAGGAGCTGGGCGAGCGTTGCCGCCTCGCCGTCGGCGTAGCCCCACTCGGCCGCCGACTTTGCGGTCAGGGTGAGGAGCTTGCCGCGCTCGACCAGGCCGGGAACCTCCACGTCCGGGTCGACCATCGCCTCTGCGATTTCCGGATCGCGCCCCCGCTCCTCGGCCGTGGCCCGGAACAGGGCCCGCACTGCGGAGATCGTCTTCTCGGAGGCGGTCTTCATCTCGCCGCTCGCGTCGAAGTACACCGGTGTGGCCGCGCCCATCACCCCGCCCGGGGCGAAGTAGATCCGCTCGCAGGCGAGGGCGAGGAGGGCCCCCGCTGAGTACGCCTCCCGGTTCACGTAGGCCACCGTGCGGACCCTGGCCCCGAGGATGAGGTCCCGGCATGCCATCGCGGCATCGAGGTAGCCACCAGGGGTGGCGAACTCGAACACCACCGCCGCCGCCCCGGCTTCCTCTGCCTCGAGGAGGCCTTTGCGGACGAAGGAAACGGTTCCCCGCCCGATCTCCCCCTCGATCCGGAGCAGCCAGACTTCGGAGGCTCCCCCCGCAATCGCCATCATCGCACACACAAGCCCGAGAACGAGCAGTCGCCTCATGAGAGACATTGTAGAGAGGATAACGCTCGACGGCCAACTGGCGTCGGCCTCGCACCCCACGCAGAATAAGGACGATGGGGAGGCATGTTGCGGTTGCGACCCTCGCCCACACAGCGGAGGCTCAACGGGCGCGGGCGGAGTTGGGATCTGAGGAGGACAGGTGCTGAAGAGGATTCGTCTACGGTCGACGCAGCGTGAACAGGCAAGCGACATCACGGGGGAGATCCAGCAAGCGGTGGCCGAGTCCGGGGTTCGCGAGGGGTTTGTGATCATCTACATCCCCCACGACGCAGCGGCGATCAGCATCCACCGCACCCTCGCCGAGGAGGATGCCCCCAAGCTCGATCGGATGCTGGACGCGGTGAACCCGGACCACGAGACGCCGGAGTACACCAAGGCCGCGTTCGTCGCCCCGACCGAGGTGGGGGTCGTGGAGAACGGGCGGATGGTCCTCGGCGAGGACCAGCGCGTGTACTTCTACGAGTTCGACGGACCTCAGGAGCGGTCGGTGTACGTGTACGTAGGAAGGTAGTCGGCGGCGCGCCAGCGAGATTTTGAACCGAGGGCCCCGGGAACCGACACTCACCAGCAACCCATGGACGCGATAACCGTAGAGGACCTGACCAAGGACTATCCGACCCGGAAGGGCCCCGTGCAGGCGCTCTCCGGCGTCTCGCTCCGGGTCGAACGCGGGGAGATCGTGGGCCTCCTCGGGGCCAACGGGGCGGGGAAGACGACAGCGATCAAGATCCTGTGTGGGCTCCTCAGGCAGACGTCGGGACGGGCGGAGGTGTTTGGGGTTCCCTCTTCCCGGCCCGAGGTCGCCCGGCACGTGGCCGCGCTCTTAGAGGGCTCCCGGAACGTCTACTGGCGGCTCTCCGTTGAGGAGAACCTGCGGTTCTTCGCCGGGCTGCAGGGCCTCCCGCCCTACGAGGCCCGGCGGAGGTGTGCCGAGCTCGTGGCCCATTTTGGGCTTGGGGAGAAACGACGGACCACGGCGAATCTCCTCTCCCAGGGGATGAAGCAGAAGCTGGCCCTCGCCTGCGCCCTCGTCAAGGGCACGCCGGTCCTCCTCCTCGACGAGCCGACGCTGGGGTTGGACGTGGAGACGAGCCACGAGCTGCGGGGGATGATCCGCGAGCTCGCCACCGGGGAGGGGAAGACGGTCCTCCTCTCCTCCCACGACATGGGGGTTGTGGAGGACACCTGCCGGCGGGTGATCATCCTCGCCCGCGGCCGGGTGGTGGCCGACGACCTCGTCCCGAACCTCCTCGCCCTCTTCCAGACGAGGGCTTACCAGGTGAGCCTGCGGGACGGGCTTCCCCAGGACGCCCGGGCCCGGCTGGCCCGTCGTTTCCTCACCTTCCGGGTCGCCGAGGGAGAGCGGGCGGTCGCCGTCGAGCTCCCGCCGGAGCAGGACGTCTACACGCTGATGGACGCCCTCCGGGAGGAGGGGGTCGCCGTGGATGGGGTGAGCCGGGTCGAGCCCAACCTGGAGGACGTGTTCCTGCGGATCGTGCGGGGGGAGTGATGAGGTACCTGTGGACGTTTCGGGCGGTGCTGGTGCGGTTGCTGATCGAACTCAAGCGGTACCCCCTCAACACCCTGTCGAGCCTGGCCACGCTGTACCTCGTGTTCCTGATCCTGTTCACCGGGGCTCGCTACGCCCAGGGGCTGGGGGTGAACCTGTTTGGGGAGGGGCTGGAAGGCCTCGTGGTGGGCTACCTCGTCTGGACGTTCGCGATCATCGCCTTCTCTGACCTCTCCTGGGAGCTCATGCGGGAGGCCCAGCAGGGGACCCTAGAGCAGCTGTACATGTCTCCGCAGGGGTTCCGGTTCGTGAGCGTCTGCTGGATCCTCGCCTCGTTCCTGGTGAGCCTGATCTGGGTCGCCGCCCTCCTGGGGCTCATGATGCTGACCACGGGCCGGTTCTTGCGCCTCCCGCTTGGGACCCTCGGGGCGCTCCTCCTCCTCACCGTGGCCCCGGTGTACGGTATCGGATTTGCGATGGCCGGGCTGGCACTCGTGTACAAGCGGATCCAGGCGTTCTTCCAGATCCTCCAGTTCGTGTTCGTGGCCCTGGTCGCCCTTCCCGCCGACGCGGCGTGGAGCAAGGCCCTGCCTCTCTCCCTGGGAACACGGCTCCTTGGGCGGGTAATGGTGGACGGGGACACCCTCGCCACCCTTCCCGTGGGGGACCTCCTCGTCCTGATCGGGACCGCAGCGTTCTACCTTCTCCTCGGGGTGGGGGTGTTTCGCCTGTTTGAGGAGATCGCCAAGGACCGGGGGCTCCTCGCCCACTACTGACGCGCTCGTTTCGGGCAATCGCCAACGAATCCAACGGCCTGCGCCCCCATCGCCAGCCCTCCGTCACACCAGGACCTTGCGGAGGCCGAGGTCGAGGAGGAGGCCGCACGCCGCGGCCCAGAGGAGGGCCCGGCCGAGGGGAACCCAGTCCCGTCCCGTCCCGGGGGAAGGGGGCAGGAGCTCGTCGTGCACGATCTCACCACCAGTGATCCGCGCGATCTGCCCAAGCGCGTCGAGGTCGGGCCCAAACACCGACAGCTCAACGGGGTAGGGCAGGTTGATCGGGAACACCCCTCCGTACCGCCCCCCGGGTTCACCCACGGTGAGGAGGTACGCGCCGGACCCGGGGACTTTGAGGGTCGCCTCGTACCGCCCAGGCGCGGTCTGATCGAACCGCAACGGCCACGAGCCCCCGGTGCCGACGAGCTCTCCCGCGAACTCAAGCCCGTTGGCCCACCGTCCATGCTGGGACGCCTCCACGCCCAGGCGCAGGGTGCCACCCGTGACCTCCCAGTCCACGCGCACGGCCTGCCGCTCGCCCCACAGGTACCCGACGAGTTGCCCCCACAACTCCCCGAGCTGTGGCGCGGCGAGCCACTCCCGCGTCCACACGCCGGACAGGTCGGCGTTGAAGACGGCCACTTGCCCCAGCCCGACCCGCCACCGAGCAAGGAGGGGGTCCCCAGCCGGCGACAGAAACGCGACGTCCGCGGTCGGTTTGGGAAAGGTCAGCGTGTACCCCAACAGCACAGGAAGCTGCCCCGACAGTGGGAACGCCCCCGCACCGGGGCCCGACAGCACCGGGGTCTCCCGCTCCAAGAACCGTGGCCGGGCCACGCGCTCAGTTTCCTGAACGAGCACCGGACGGAGGTCGGCCATCGAGGAAAGGAGGTACGACCGCCCCCCGCCGAGCGCGCTCAGCTCGTCCAAGATCGACAGGTCGGCGTCGGCGCCGATGGCGATCGTGGTCAGGCCAATCCCTGTCCGGGCGACCTCCTCCTGCAGCCAAGCGAGGGTCTCCGCGTTGCGGAAGGTCTTCCCGTCGGAGATGACAATCACGTGCCGCACCCGCGCCTCGAGCGGGAGAAGGGCCTTCACCGCGAGCTCGAGGGCGGGGAACACGTCGGTCCCCCCGTCCGCGGTGAGGCCACGCAGGGCCTGAAAGAGCGCCCCGCGTACCTCGGCCACGGGCCCGGGCTGGACGAGCCAGTACGGATAGCGGTCGAAGGCGATCGCGGCCACGAGGTCCTCGCGAGGCATCGCCTCCACTGCCGCCGCCGTGGCCTCTTTCAAGAGATCGATCTTCGGCACGTCGACGGCCATGGCGGACATGGACGCCGAGCGATCGAGAACGAACACCACCGCCGCCGCGGCCTCCTGGATCCGTTCCGGAACGGTGTAGGTCACCGGGAGAAGCTCCTCGACCGGGCCGAGGTAGCCGGCCACGGCCTGGCGGCCCTGGACGACGAGCAGCCCCCCTCCCCCCGAGACGTAGCCCCGCAAGGCGGCAACGTTCTGGATCCCAAGGAACCCGAGCGGGTGATCGTCGAGGATCACGAGACCGGCGCCGGCGAGGTCCTCTGGGGTGAGGTTCGCCACCCGGCGGAACTGGAGGCCGGCCGAGGCGAGGAGGGCATCCGTCGCACTCGGGCGGGCCCCGACGACCAGAACCCCTGGCAGCTCGCCCACCGCCACCCCCCAGGTCAGGGTGTTGTTCTCCGGGATTCGGTCGCCAACGGCCCTCACTTCGACCCGATACGTCCAGAACCCCACCGCGGGTGGCCGGTCGGAGAAGGGGAGGCGCGTCCTCCCCGCCGGAAAGTCGAGGGAGATGACCTGAACCTCCTCGTTCTCTCGGTAGAGGTGGACCGTGGCCGCGGTGGGCCGCGACGCCTCGATCACCGTTTCGAGGGCGATCGTCCCAAGCGGGGCCTCGCGGGGCCCCCGGAGCTCGGCCAGCCGCACGGGGTCGGGGCGGCCCACGGGGTAGACGTGGATCGGGACGCCGCGATCGCGGGCCCGCGCCGCAGCGGCGAGGACATCGCCGGAGGTGGCCCGACCATCGGAAAGGAGGACGAGCTGGGTTGGGCCCGTGGAGGCGAAGGCAAGCGCGAGATCCACCGCCGCCCCGATGTCCGTTCCGAACACGGGGAGCGGTCCCCCGGGGACCTCGCCGATGCCGGGCCAGCGGACGACCTGGGGGGACTCAGCAAACGCGATCACACCCACCTCCCCCCCGCGGGACGCCACAGACCCGACGAACTGGGCGAGGGAAGCTACCCCCTCCTCTCCCACGCTCGCCGAGCGATCCACGAGGAAGACCACCGTCTCCTGAGTTCGGCGAACGGCGACCTCGGGGCCGGCCAGGGCCACAGCCAGGACGGCGAGGGTCCCCGCCCGCCCGAGGAGGCCGCGGTGTCGCAGGGACAGGGCAAGCACCGCAAGCGCGGGGGCGAGACCGACGAGGGCCCACGGGGTGAGGAACCTCATCAGAACCCCCTCCACCGCGCAAGCCCCCACTCGGCAAGGAGGACGAGGAACGCGGCGAGGGCGAGCCACGGCCAGGCGGCGAGGTCGGCAGCGGTCCCCCTCCGCGGGGCGGCGGGAGCCGCAACAGGACGACCGGGGAGCGATTCGTCGTAGGGGACGTTCACCGCCACCGTCTCCCGCCTTTCGCCGCGGAGCTCGTACAGGCCGGGTCGGTCGGGGATCCACACCCCCTGCACCGGTCCGCTCACGGTGAGGACCTCGGTCCCCGGCGCAAGCTCGACCGCCTCGCCCACGACAAGGGTCGGCCGTGGCCGGTAGGGGAGAAGCCAGGTGACCAGGTTCCGGAGGAGGATCGGAAAGTCCACCGCCAGGGGGAGGTTGGACCGCGCGAGGTCGAGGGCGAGGAGCACCCGCCGACCGGCATCCCCCTCCCACCGCACGAGGGCTGGACTGTCCCCGGCCCACAAGTCCACGGTTGCGCCGGGGGGGAGGTCCACGGCGTACACCGCGCCCGCGCGGAGGTCCTCGGGGGAAACGTGGCGGAGGACGGGCGACGCCTCACCCCGAATCGGCCCCGCGGCCTGGGCCCCCCCGACTCTCGCCTCGGGGGAACCGGCCCCGATGAGGAGCGCCGGCCCGGCCGGGCCCACGGGGAGCTCGGTCCTCACGGCGACGGTGAAGTCCCAGGGCCCCGCGTTGACCCGCTCCACGGGCAGGGTCGCCTGAAGCGCGGCCCACAGGTAGCGGTCCTCCCCCCCCAGCCACCGCACGCGGACCGTGGTCCCGCCCTCGAACGCGTGGTAGCGTACGTTGTCCCACGGAAAGGCGTCCTGGGGGAGGAGCTCGGCGCGGAGCGCGGTCTGGACAGAGCCGATCTGGAACACGAACCCGTCCTCGGAACCGGGGGCGAGGAGCCGCGCCCCGAGGTACGTCGCCGTCCCGGTGTGAACAGAGACCTGGACGTCGTGGTAGCGGTCGGTGTCGTTCCGCACCCGAACCAGGGCCTCGTACCCCGTCCCGTCGGGGGCAGGGCGGGCCGAGAAGGCGACAATCGCCAGGTTCTCCCGCGGAACGAGGGCGACGAGCTCGACGCCGGGCTGGGCCGGCGGGTTGTCAGACACGACCACGGTCCGGCCGAACCCGCTCGGAAGGAGGGCCAGAGCCTGGCCCAACGGCGGGCGCCCACCCAGGGTGGGGCGGTACGCCCTGAGAAGGGCGAGGGCCTCGTCGCGGTTCTCGGTGCGCGGGACGAGAACCTGGGGAGGGTCAGCCCAGAGGACGACCGCCCACGGGCCCGCGGAGTCAGCGATCAACCTCCGAACCGCAGCGAGTGCCTCGTCAGCCTGGCCCGCCGCGGCCATCGAGGCCGACCCGTCGAGGACGATCGCCGTCGCCCCAGCCGTTCGCGAGACCCGCAGGAGGGGCTGGGCAAGGGCAGACGCGAACAGGGCCACCGCGACCAGCTGGAGGAACAGCACGAGGTCGAACCGGGCCCGCAACCGCTCCAGCCGGCTTGCCCGGTCCGGTGGGATCCGCTCCCATAGGAACAGGGCGGACACGCGTCGCTCTTGCTCCCGCCGGCGGAGGAGGTACAGGGCGAGCACAACGAGCGCAGAGGAAGCCCACGCCCACCCCCAGGGGAGGACGAACCTCATCGGCCCCACCCCGCAAGGACGGTGAGTGCCGCCTCGACCGGAGCTCCGTCGCTTCGGAATAGGAAGTAGGGGATGCGGAGCTCCCGGCAGGCGTCGGCGAGACCCTCGTTCCACCTCCACAGCGCCTCCTGGTAGGCACGGACGGCGCCTGCCCCGAGAACAAGCGATCGTCCACGGCGGGTCTCAACGTCGAGAAGGCGGACCTCGCCCCACCGCGGCGGGTCGAGGTCGGTTGGAGACAGTACCTGGACCGCGGCCGACGAGTGGCGACCGTGGCGAAGGGCGAGAAGCCCGTCCCGGAAGCCAGCTGGGCACAGGAAATCAGAGATCACCACGCACAGCCCGGGCTCAGGACCCACCTCGGCCCATGCGGTGAGGGAGCGGGAGAGATCGGTCCCCCCCTCGCTCGGGAGCGCGACCAGGTCCTGGAACGCTGCGGCGAGCGCGCCCCGGCCCCGCCGGGGCGTGGCAGCCGATGTGATCCGGTCGCGAAATGGATGGAGGACGAACCTGTCGCCCCCCCGGTAGGCGACGAACGCCAGCGCAGCCGCAAGCCGGCGTGCGAACGTGGCCTTCCCTCCCTCCGCCATCGATCGGCTCGCGTCGAGGAACAGGTACAGTGGGGCCTCGACCTCGTGGGTGAACGCCTTCGTCACCAACCGCCGGTGCCGGGCGTACACCGCCCAGTCGATGAGCCGGAAGTCATCCCCCGGCTGGTAGGGGCGGTGGTCGGCGAACTCGACCGAGGCCCCCCGCCGCCGGGCGAGGTGGCCGCCGGGAACCGCCCCGCCGGGCCGGCGCAAGTTGAGCCGCGCCCGGGCCAAGGCTCGCAGCTCGTCCGGCGAGAGAAGTCCCTCGGTCATGGGGCGCGGACCGCCCTCGCCGCCTCGTCCACGAGCTGGCCCGCGGACACGCCGTCGGCGTCGGCCCGGAAGTTGGGGATGATCCGGTGGACGAGCGCCGGCCGCAGCGCGGCCCGGATGTCGTCCACCGCCACGTGGTGCCGGCCGGCGAGAAACGCCCGGGCCTTCGCCCCCCACACGAGGGCGAGGCTTCCCCGCGGGCTCGCCCCGTACTGGACGTACCGCTTCACCGCCTCCGGGGCTCCGGCGTGGTCCGGGTGCGTCGCAAGCACGAGCCGAGCTGCATACTCCATGAGTGGCCGCGGGACGGGGTACTCTGCAACCACCGCCTGGGCCCGCCGCACCGCGTCCTCGGACAGCACGGGCGCCGGAAGCATAATCCCCTCTCCCTCGGTGTTCCGGCGGACGATCTCCACGAGGTCGTCCTCCTCGGGGAACCCCACCTCGGCCTTGAACAGGAACCGGTCCACCTGGGCCTCGGGCAACGGGTAGGTCCCCTCCATCTCGATCGGGTTTTGGGTCGCGAGCACGGTGAACGGGAGGGGCAACGGATGGCTTTCCGTCCCAATCGTCACTTGACCCTCCTGCATCGCCTCGAGCAGTGCCGACTGGGTCTTGGGGGTCGCCCGGTTGACCTCGTCGGCGAGGACGATGTGGGCGAACACCGGCCCCGGGAGGAACCGGAACCCATCGCCGGAGAACACGTTCGTCCCCAGGATGTCCGCCGGCATGAGGTCTGGGGTGAACTGGATCCTCGAGAACGAAAGCCCAAGGGCCCGGGCCAGCGCGCGAACGAGGAGGGTCTTCCCCAACCCCGGCACCCCCTCGAGAAGGACGTGGCCGCGGGAGAGGATCGCCCACAACGCAATCTCGACCACCGCGTCTTGCCCGACGATGACACCGGCAATTCCCGCCCGAAGGGCGCTGAACGCCTCGCGGGCCTCGGTCAAATCTCGATCCGTGATCACGGGTTCCCTCCAATGAGTTCGAAGTACCGCCGCACGAGGTCGCGCAACTCGGGGGGGACCCCCCGCGTCCGCAGGACAACCTCCACCTCCTGGGGCGAAAGCGCCGCTGGCTCCGACGGGGGACCGGGGAGCGGCTCCCCAGGGATCCCCCGGACGATGTACGCCCGCAGCGGGCCCTCTTCTCCCCGCACCAGGGCGGGATCCTCCTCGCTCGGGGTCAAGCTCCACTCGCCGGGGGGGCCCGGTTCGAACGGAACACCCCCCGCCAGGCCAGGGAGACCGAACTCGTCCTCCCCGCCCGCAAACGGATCGCCCCCTTCTACGTCGCTCAGGTTGGCCCTCGCTCCGGATGGGTTGTCATCCTCTCCGGGATCCGACGTAGTTACCCCAGATCCGGTGGATGAACCCAAATCCGCGACCTCGCTCGGAACCTGATCTCCTCCCCCGCGGGCCCGGTCCGCAGCCTCCCGCACAGCCTCCACCGCCCGTGCCGCCTCGCGCGCCGCCCCCTCATCGCCCTGGCCGAGGAGGTCCTCCAGCCGGCTTCGCAGGTCAGGACGGGCGACCTCCCGCGCGAGCGGGGCAAGCTGCGCCCGCTCCGCGGGGGTGAGCCCACCCGGGGCCGCGGCCGCAAGGCCCTCCGCAAGCTGGCGCAAGAGCCCCTCCTCGGCGGCGAGGCGCGCCACCACCTCCTCTCCGGTCATCCCACCGAGCTCCGACGCCAGCCCCAGGACCGCGGCGAGGAGATCCGGGTAGGGCGAGTAGGTGGGGACCTCGGCCAGAGAAGGGTAGACGGTGAGCTCTTGCGCCAGCTGGGGGCCGACCGCCTCTGCGGTCGGCTCCGGGCCGGGGACCGTGCCCACGAGATCTCCGTCGGGGGTAGGGAACGCCACGGCACCTGAGCGCACACCGACCGGCGGGGCGAACAGCCCCGCCAGGGCAAGCCCCACAACGAGCGCCAAAACACCGTATTCCACAGGTCCCGCCACGAGCCGCCACAGCGGAGGGCGTGCGGCGACGATCTCCGCGTGAAGAAGGCGGAGGAGCACCCCCGACCCCCGGCGGGAAAGAACGTCCAGCGCTGCAAACCTCTCGCCAACCCCCAGACGCCTTCCGGCACGTAGGAGGGTTCGCTCGCCCAGCGGCCACATCGCCCCCAGCAGCGCCAAACCTGGAACGGCCAGTCCCGTATGGAGGGGGACGTCGGCTCCCGTCCACCGACCCGCCACGGCTGCCCCGAGGACGGCCGCCACCGCGGCCAGTCCGGCCCGGAGCCCGTTGCGGGCCCGAGCCCACCGCCTCACCCGCGCGAGGATCGCCTGCTCGCCCATCGCCACGCTCCTAGGGCCCCGAAGTCGAGCGCCCCGTAGAGGGTAAGCCCCCCCCACCCCACCGCAGCGCCCGCCCACAGCCCGTCCACCGTCGAGAACGGGCTCAGGGGGAATCCGGCCAGAGTGGGAGGGAACACGACCAGGAAGAGGCACCCGTACTTGACCGCGAACCGAAGCCCATCCCAGTGTACAGCCGCCGCGAGCCCATACCCAACCAGCGCCCAGAATAGGCCGTACAGAAGGAAGAACCCGCACAGAGCCCCGAACTGCGGCCAGGGGAGGCCGGTCTCGACCCGGTGGACGAGGAGGAACGGCATGACGAGACAGACCCCGAGCCCCACAAGGGCGACCAGCCGCAGCGCCCGCCGCAACCACGGGTGGGTTCCGTACCCGTACTCGGCCTCGCCGATCTGCACCCCGAGGAACCCGAGGAAGAACGCCACCGTGTGGTGGAGGAACGGACCCCGCATCACGGCTACGAAGGCGGCGGGGAGGGACTCCGGCCACAGGAGCGCTGTTGCAAACGCACTTCCGGCGAAGATCGCGAACGCGTGGTACGGGGTGATCAGGCTTTCGGAGATCCTACCCATCGCGCATCCACCTTAGGCGGTACACGTACCACACCGCATCCCCCTTCCGGTCCGCCGTGAAGTCGAGCTCCAGCTGATCCCCCTCCCGGAGGTGCCCCCCCACCGCCGCGAGGAGGGGGGCAAATCCGGGCTCAACGCGCCCAACCCAGCCTTCTGGGCCCACCTCGACCGCCTCCCCCCGCTCAACCCACCCACGTCCATAACGGTAGAGAAAGAGCGTTTCGCCCGGATCCACCTCAACGGAAGTCCGCGCCCCCCGGTCCGTCCACACCCAGGATACCACGCGAGCAGTTCGTTGGGATCCGGGAACCACGCGCTCGACCCACCAGCCATCGATCTCCACCACCCCACCCCGACGGGACACGACGACGAGCGAATCGTATGAAAACCGACTAACGTTGTGCGCTATAATACTGTACTGAAGAGTTATTACTCCATGCGGCTTTTCAACCCAAACTGAATAAAACAAGGAGAACGCGAGAAACGTTGGGAGGAGAAGGGCAATGCCCGACGAGCGGGTGCGACGGCTGAGGGGTCGAAGGGCGTACCCAAGGACTGCAAGGTAGATCGCCGTCCCCCCGAGGACCAAGCCCAGAGGGGGGGAACGCTGGCCGTGTTCGCGCAGTGCCTGACGGAGGTCCGTCTCGCGCAGACCAACGGTAGCGACGGGTACCGGCACCCCTCGCACCGCTCCACCTCCGAAGGTCGCCCACGCCTGAAGCGCGTCGCGCGCCACGGCTGGGACAAAGGCGGCGGGCGCGACCTCGACCGCGGAGAACGGCCCCAGGAGAAGCGGTTCCTCGGGAAGATCGGCCGGGCTGAGGACGAGGACAGGGCCCGAGCTTGGCCCGACCAAAGCCCCCGCTACGGCAACCGGCTTTTCCACTTCGAGGCGGAGGGGCAAGGTCGCCTGGGCGAGCGCGGCACCGCCCGACTCGAGGACCACCGTGATCGGATCAGACCCAGCCTCGACCGGCCACGGGAAGAGGAGCCGCGTCCTCCCGCCCGGTGCGAGGAGCACCGGGACCCGTAACCGCTGCAGGACCTGGCCCCGCCAGCCCGACCCGAGACGCTGCTCGGCGCGGAGGGTCGCCGACAGGACAGCGCCGGTCCCGTTCTCCACCGTGATCGCAAGCGGGTTCACCTCCCCGGCAACCGCAATCCCTTGCCAGCCGAGCTCCCCTCCCACCCGCACCTGGGCAACACCGAAGCCGCCCGCTCCAACCGCGGCGAGGAGGACCCAACCGAGCACCGGGAACCGACAACCGGGGATCCGCCTCATTGGGGGAGCCCGTTCACCGCTTCCAGCGCGTCGGCGGAGAGGACGTCGGCGTAGACCTGGGTCGTGCGGATCGAGGCGTGCCCCAGCTGCTTTTGGACGAGTCGGAGGTTGAACTTGCTCGCTCGGTAGAGCATCGAGGCGTAGGTGTGGCGGCAGGAGTGGATCGTGAACCGCGACGGGAGGTCCACCGCCCGCGCCACCCGCTTGAACATGAGGTACACCGCCTGCCGGGTGAGCGGTCCCCCGCGGGGCGACACGAACAGGAGGTCGTCCGGGCCGACCCCTTCGGCAACCGTCGCCTTCCACTCGATGTACTCCCGGAGGTGGTCCCGCAGGGCCTGGCCGATGTCCACCCCCCGCTCCTTCCCGCCCTTCCCCCGACGGACGATGATCGCCGAGTGCCCGGGCTCGAGAAGGAGGTCGCCGATCCTCAGGGCGGTGATCTCCGACACCCGCAGCCCAGCGTCGAGGGCGACGTGGAGGATCGCCCAGTCCCGCACCGGGCCCCGGCCCCCGTTCCGCCGCGCGAGGTCGGCCTCCCGGCGGGCGTGGGCCTTGAGCCGGCGAACCTGGTCCGGGGTGAGGAAGTCCTCCTGCGTCAGCTCGAGGGGCACCGGGGTCTCCCAGGGAGCACAAGTTGCTTTACATTAGGCACACGGCACTTTACATAAGGACCGGTCGCCCGTCAACTCCGCCCCTGATCGGTGTTTTCGCGTGGCCGCGATTTGACAAAAGTGCCCTTTTGTAAAGTGCCCCGCCCTGGGCCTCACCCATCGCCTCTGTCGGGCCGGGGCGCCTTCTCCCCGTCCCCCCGGCCGCGGAAGGCACGGGCGGTCCTCTCAATCGAGGGCGTACCGGCCGATGATCTTCTTCTCCTCGCCCTCGATCTCCGCCGAGACCTCGATGTACTCGCGGAGCCCGGACGTCTGAAGCTTCTCCTTGAGGAGGCTGTCGAGCTGGAAGATCCCGGCGGAGTTCGTCATCCGGACGTGGATGTGGACCGGCTTGTCCCGGCCGGGCTTGATCTCGACCTTCTCGATCGCGAGCGCGGACACGCTGTGGATCGTCGGTTCCCCGACCTGGAACGGGATCCGGGCCCGCCCCTTCTCCATGTCGAGGGCATCCGCCACCTTGAGGACTCCCCCCTCCACGGTGAGCGGCCGCACCGCGGCCTTGTGGGCCCAGATCGCGTGCATCGTCTCGGCGAGGATCACCGTCCGCGCCGGCTCGTCGTAGATCCCCGCCAGAAGCTCGTCGAGGAGCGTTGGGGCGAGGATCATCGAGAACAACTCGTGATCTGCGCGGTGAATGGCGTGGCCAACGTCGTGGAGCGCCGCCCCGAGGAGAACCACAACCTGGGCGTCCTCGTACCCGAGGCCGTGGTCAGCCACCCCAAGCCGGACCCCTGCCCCATGGAGAAGCTCGAGAAGCCGGAGGGCGATTCGGATCACGATCCGGACGTGGGTCGGCCCGTGGTCGTTGATCTTCAGCCGGTCGATCGCGGTGATGTTCGAGCACGTACTGAGCATCCTCAGCCGCGGCGAGCGCGCGATCGCGGCCTTCACCTGGGCAAGCTTCGTCTCGGTCGTCATGAGGGCATTGTCCCTACCGCCACCGCTCCCACCAGGCCCCAGGCGGCCGGTCGCGGTGGGCCGCGGCCTCGAGCGCGGCGACCCGCGCCGCAAGGTCCCGCACCTCGGCCGCGAGGTGTTCAACGAGCGCCTGCCACCCCCCACCCCCAGGTTCATCCTGTTTTGTCCAGTTTGGGCCCATTGTCGGCGATACCCCAGTGATCCATCTTTCGTCCCGTTGCTGGCGGTAGCGTACAATGTTCGCTGCTTCGGTCAACGTATGCCCGGTTTCGCAAAGGGCCTGGAGGTCCCGCAGGAGCTGCAGGCCGTCATCGGTGACGAGGATCTGGTTGTTGGGGCCGCGGCGCAGCGACCCCAGGAGGAGATCGCGAACGGCCTCGATCCTGTTCCGGACCTGGTTCTCGGTCGAGAGGCCGAGGAGGGAGACGAGCTCAGGGACGCTGTGCACGGAGTGGCCTCCTTTGATCCACTTTAGGGCAAGGGTAGCCGGCCCGGAGGGCCATGGCAACACGGGCGGCGGGGAAGTAGCCTTGCCGCGCGATGCCGATTCGACGGCTGGACGAGGGAGTGATCCGCAAGATCGCGGCCGGGGAAGTGGTCGACCGTCCGGGCTCGGTGGCGAAGGAGCTCGTGGAAAACGCGCTGGACGCCGGAGCGCGGCGGGTCGCGGTGGAGATCGCGGGCGGGGGAATTGCCCTCCTCCGCGTGGACGACGACGGGGTGGGGATGACCCCGGAGGAGATGCGGCTCGCCATCGAGCGACACACGACGAGCAAGCTCGCGACGGAAGAGGACCTCCGCCACATCAGAACCCTTGGGTTTCGGGGCGAGGCGCTGGCCGCGATCTGCGCGGTCGCCCGGGTCACCCTCACCTCGCGGTCGGCCCAGTTCGACGCGGGCCACGAGATCCGGGTTGAGGAAGGGGTGATCGCGGCGGAACGGCCCGCCCCCCGATCGGTGGGGACGACGGTTGAGGTGAGGGACCTCTTCTGGAACGTTCCCGCCCGGCGGCAGTTCCTCGACTCCCCGCCGGCGGAAGGGCGCCACCTCCTCTCCACCCTCCGCCGGATCGTCCTCGCCCGGCCTGCGGTCGCGTTCGCCGTCAGCTCCGAGGACCGGAGGGTCCTCGACGTGACGGCAACCCCCGACCCGCTGGCGCGGATCGGGCAGGTCTACGGGACGGCGTTCTCGAGCCGGCTGATCCCCCTGGAGATGGAGGAGCCGGGGTTCCGGCTTCGGGCGTGGTTTGGGCCGCCCGAGCTCGCCCGCCCGACGCGGGTCGACCAACACCTGTTTCTGTCCGGGCGGGCCGTGCGGCCCGGTGTGCTCGGTCTCGGAATCGCCCAGACCTACGCCCGGTACCTCCCGCGGGGCCAGCACGCGGTGTTCTTTCTTTACCTCGACGTCGACCCCGAGCTCGTGGACGTGAACGTCCATCCCCGCAAGGAGGAGGTCCGGTTCCGCTCCGACCGCTCGGCGATGGACCTCCTGCGTCGGGCAGCGGTGCGCGCCCTGGGGGGGCAGGTGGCAGTGCGAACGTGGCTCAATTCCGCGCCCCCCCCAGGGGGGGCTCTCCCGGCGGCTCAGGCTGAGCGACCGCTCCTACCCGAACCCGCGCTCGCCGCCCCCGCCCCCCCGTGGCGAGTGGTGGGCCAAGCCCACGCGAGCTACCTTCTCGTTGAGGGCGAGGACGGGCTGGAAATTGTGGACCAACACGCGGCCCACGAGCGGGTCTTGTTTGAGCTGTACCGCGACCACGCTCCGCTCCCGACGCAGGAATTCCTCGTCCCGGTGCAGATCGAGGTCCCCTTCGACCGCGCCGCGGCGCTGCGGAAGGCGCTCCCAACCCTCGAGCGGATCGGGGTGCACCTCGAGCCGTTCGGGGAGACGTCGTTCCTTCTGCGCGGGTGGCCCGCACCGCTGGCCGACCGCCAATCGCGCCTTGGGTTCCAGGATCCGCTCGACGCGGTGGCGGAGCGGCTCCTGGAGGGAGAGGCCCCCGTGGTCGAGCTGTGGCGGGAGGTGGCGTGTGCGGCGGCTATCCGGGCGGGCGAACCGCTCGGGCCCCAGGAACGGGACGCGCTGATCCGCGATTGGAAGGCAACCGAGGAACCGGGGAGGTGCCCCCACGGTCGGCCGGTGGTCGTCCGCCTCAGCTGGGACGACCTCGCCCACAAGCTGGGTCGGTAGCGGGTGCTCGCGGCCGAGCGCGCTAGCCCTTGCGGATCCCGAGGGAGAGGGTGTAGGTGAACCGCGGTCCCCCGCTTGGGCAGGCGATGAGGAGCTGCCAGGCCCCCGAGGTGTGAGCGCGGTACTCCAGGCCAAGCCAGGAACTCCCCGCGATCTCCCCCACCTTGCGCCCGTTGGGGTCGAGGAGGGTGAGGACACAGGGGGAGCCAGTCTCGATCCGTACGGTGATGACCTCCCCCGCCCGCAGGTGAACCCTGTACAGGCCCTTCCCCTGGGGGGCCTCGTACGGTCCGGTCCAGCCCAAGGTCCCACGGTAAGTCCCCGGGGAGAGGAACGGCGCCGCCTCCACTGTCTCGGACGGGGGGAGGGTCCGCAGCGCCGCCGAACCGTGAACGGGTACGGCGGACGCGGGCCCCCCGGCCTCGAGCGGGCCTCCAACATCGTTGGAAACCGCCGCGGCGAGCGCGGGGACGGAGCGGCCGGGGTCCACCGCAACGCGCACGGAGCCGGGATGGACGCCGATTGGGATCGCCGCTTGCTCCCCGTCGAGCCTCACCGTGAGCCGGGATCCGAGCCCGATCTCCCGGCGCGGGAGGAACAGCTGACCGAAGTACATCGCGTGGTCGGCGGTTGTCTGGATCCGGTTCAGCCGGGCCACCCACAGCCGACCGGCGGGGATGGAGGTGGTGTGAATCTTGAACCGCGCCGTGATCTCGGCCGGTGGGCTCCCATTCGCCGTCGGAAGACACAGGAACGCCTCCACAACCACGCTGGACTCCCCGGAGGCGGGGAGGGTGAAGAACTCCCACTCGGCGTGGCACCGCGAGTCAAGCCAGTACCAGTCAGCGTAGCCGGTCCCCGTAGTCCAGAACCCCTCCGCGGCGAGGGTTGCCCCCCAGGTCAGCCATCCCCAAACCAGGACCAGCGCCCCCGCCACCGCAAACCAGCGCCACTCTGCCGTACAGTTCCCACCCATGGCACGCCCAGTGTCGGACGGAAGAAGGTGACGTCCAACACCTCCCGCGCCGCGACGGACAGAGCCGGGCTACCGCGGAAGCGGTAAGCCGTCCCCTAAGAAGAGGTCAGGGGAGCTCGCCTGCGGCCAGCCATCCCCACCCGAGGACCGCGAACCCCGCCAAGGCGCAGTACAGGGCGAACGGCCACAGGCGGCCCGAGCGGAGGATCCGCAGGAAGAGGTGGATCGCGACAAGCCCGCTTGCCAGCGCGCAGCTCCCGGCTACGGCAAGGCCGACCCAGTCCAGGCCTGGTTCGCGCGCTACGGTGAGGAGGGCAACCAGGCTCGCCCCCGTGAGCGCGGGAATGGCGAGGAGAAACGAGAACCGCGCTGCAGACGCCGGCTGGAGGCCACGGCCGACCCCCATGGCCACCGTGGCCCCGGAGCGGGAGAGCCCGGGAAGGAGGGCGGCCGCCTGAGCGAGGCCTACCGCCACGGCGTCGCCCAGGGTCACCCGGTCCCGCCGGGCCCGACGGGCACAGAGATCGCCGATCCCAAGGGCAAACGCGGTCACGAGAAGCATCGCCCCGACCAGCGACGGCATCCGGAACGCGCGTTCGATCGCTCCCCGGGCGAGGAACCCCACAGCCGCAAGCGGGACCGTTCCCACGAGAAGGAGGCCAGTGGTCGCCCGGCCTTCGCGCCGGCCGAGGAGCCCTCCGGCGAGGCGGACGAGGTCCCAGCGGAAGTAGACAAGGAGGGCCCCGAGGGTCCCGAGGTGGGCCGCGGCCTCAAGCGTGACCCCGGGTGACTCCACCCCGAGCAGGGCCCGGGCCAGGACGAGGTGACCCGAGCTACTGACGGGGAGGAACTCGGTCAGGCCCTGGAGCAGCCCGAGCAGTGCGTAGCGGATCACGACCCCTCGCTCCCGGCAGGGAGAACCCAATGGACAGCGCGCTGCTTCCGCAGGACGGGACGCACTCCCCGCACTTGAGGCAGTCTCCCGAGTTGATCTCCCGGTCCGGCGTGATCCCCATCGGGCAGGAACGGGCGCACAGGCCGCACTCCGTGCACCGGTCACCGCGGAGGCGAAGCCCGAAGAAGCTCAGCCGGTTGAACAGGGACAGGATCCCGCCCATCGGGCACAGGTAGCGGCACCAGAACCGAGCGACCAGGGCCATCCCCACGACTACTGCAGCCAGGGTTCCCATGTGGATAAGGAACGGCGCGTTCACCTCCGCCACCCCGAGGCCGAGGTAGGGCAGCGACGCCGTGAGCGAAGCCGCCGGGCACAGCTTGCAGAACCACGTGTCGGCCAGCCGCCAGGCGGCGACCGCGGTCCCCGCCAAGACAAGGAGCTTGAGGGGGGACAGGGCCCGAACGAAGCGGACCTTCCGGAACGCGAGGAGGTCGTTCACCGTCCCGAACGGGCAGAACCACCCGCACCATCCCCGACCGAGGAGGAGCCCGTATGCAGCGATCGCCCCCAGGAAGTAGAACGGCACCGTCCCCGCGATGATCAGGTTCTGCATGAGCCCAACCGGGCACACGGTGATCGCGAGCGGGCAGGCGTAGCAGTGGAGCCCGGGAAAGAGGAGGTGCGTCATCCCGATCCCCGTGACCCCGAACACGCCGAGGAGGATCCCCAGGGATTGGGTCCCGCGGCGAAGGGTACGGAGCTTCACCGGATCTCCCCCAGGGCGGCAGCCAGGCGGGAGGCGAGGTTGGTTGTCCCGAACAGAACCTGCCCTGTCTCGACGACGAGGACGGCCGGGACGACGACCTTCCCCGACTGGATGATCCCGGCCCTTTCCGCGCGCGATCGCTCCTCATCGGCATCCACAAGTTCGTAGGTGATCCGCGGGTTGGCCCGCGCGGCCTCGGCCACGAGGGCCTTGGCGTACGGGCACGACCTGCACCACGGGGTGTGGAAGACGAGGAGGTGCGCGGAGCGGGAGAAACGGGCGATCGCCTCGCGCTCAGCTGGGGAGAGGGTCGGCGCCTCCGAGCGGGCCTCCTCAATACCAACGCAGGAGGTGCAGAGAACGCTCCCGATCCGCCACGCCTGCGTGGCCTGGCCCCGGAGGACGCCCACCACCAGGCTCGCCCCCGCGAGCCCGACGAGGAGGACGACGACCACCGCGAGCACCCGCCCGCGGAGGAGTGCGGCGAGGATAACCCCCACCCCCAGCGCTACGACAAGCCACCACAGGGGGAACGCCCCCGCCGGGGGCGGGGCCCCGCCCACGGTGAACACAACCGGCGCCGTATCGCGGATCTCGAAGCACGCGTCCGCGACGCAGTAGTGGTAGACAACCGCCACCGTTGCCGCAAACCCCACGCCTAGGGCGTCCGTTCCCACCAGGACGAGCCGCGCCTCGCGCTCGCCAAACGCGGGGATGGACGCGATCTCGACGCTCGGCGCCGAGACCTCCGTCGGAAGTCCCGTGAGCGAAACCCGAACCTCTTCCGCTTCGTAGGGGGCAGTGTTGACCAGCCTCACCACCAGCGCCCCGCCAGGAGTGAGACC
The DNA here is from genome assembly GCA_937921255.1 of Candidatus Bipolaricaulota bacterium. Lineage (GTDB taxonomy): Bacteria > Bipolaricaulota > Bipolaricaulia > Bipolaricaulales > Bipolaricaulaceae > Bipolaricaulis. The sequence goes on along the minus strand of CAKZSO010000033.1, from coordinate 4,343 downwards.
GACCTCGGCCGGAGCGTGGACCTCGAGGATCGGACGCGGCGGACCTGCGATCACGACGGGCGGCGAGGGGAGACGCGGCTCCTCCCCGCGCGGCGCGGAGAGGAGTTCCTCCACCCCCCGTACCAGATCCTCCCCGTGGAGGTCCCGGTAGCGGATGATCCCGCTTCGGTCGAGGAGGTACGAGGTCGGGATCTGGTACACCCGGTATAGCTGGGCCAGCGAGTTGTCCCAACTCTTACCCTCAAACGCCACCGGCCACCGGATGTCCCGCCCGGCGAGCACCGCCCGCAAGTCCCTCTCGCTCGTATCCAGGCTCACCCCAACGATCTCGAACCCGCGGGCGGAGTGCGCGGCGTAGAGGTCAAGAAGGAACGGAAGCTCGCTCATGCATGGCCCGCACCAGGTGGCCCAGAAGTCCACCAAGACCACCTTCCCGCGGAGGTCGGACAGGGCGAGCGGTTGCCCGGCGGGGAACGTGAGGAACCGGAGCTCGGGGGCGGGGTAGCCGGGAAGGAGGGGCGGCTTGGGCGGCACGTAGCCCGTGGGGGCAAGCCGGACCTGAGCTCCACCCGGGTCGATCTGCGACAGGCGGTAGCTCTTCTCTCCCACCGTGAACCCCTCGGCCAGGGCGAACCGCTCGTGGCCGTCGGGATCCCCGTGGAGGGTCCCATCCCCGTCGACGTCAACCGCGTAGAAGTCGCCCTTCGTCCCGTACACGCCATCGAGGTCGCCGTCGACCAGGACGAACGTCACGATCTGCCCGTCGGCGACAAGCGTCCCCCGCCGCGGTGCTCCACCGAGGAGGTACACGTATCCCCGCCCCTCCGGCCACACCACGGTCAGCGGGTACGGGAACGGTGCCCCGCCCGAGGGCGTCGAACGCAGGTCCACGGACCACTCCACGTACCCTGGACCCCGAACTCCGACCAGCAGTTCGTCTGCAGAGATCCGTCGGTCGCGGTTGGCGTCCACCCACAGGTCCGCCTGGCCGTCGGCCCGGACCCCGAGGAGGAGCGTGTACCGCGAGGTGCCGAGCACGACCTCCCCCCACTGGGAGAGAGCCAGCGCCGGCCCATCGAACGTCACGTCCTGGGCCGGAGTGGACCGCAGCCGGAGCGGGACGAGGGACTGGGCCCAGTCCCCAAGCTCAGCGGACGAGGCCGGCTCGAGGCGGACCTCCTGCCCTGTGGCGACCAGACCGACCAGAAGAACGAACGCAAGGGCGATCTTCATCTCTCCTCCTTCCGGGCCGCACCCCGCAGCCGGGACACCACGATCTCCGGGCCGATAACCGAGAGGAGGTCGTACAGCCCCGGCCCGACCCGCGTCCCGCTCACCGCAACCCGCACGGCGGGGGCGAGGGCCTTGATCGAAATCCCGAGGTCGCGCGCGACGCCCTGGAGCACGGACTCGAACTCCGCCGCGCTGGGCTGTGACAGTCCCTCGACCCGCCGCGCGACCTCGGCCAACGCCGGCCGGAGCTCGGCCGTGAGGAGGGCCTCGGCCTCGGGAACAAGATCGAGGTCCCCCGGGAGGTAGGGCCGGGCCCGGTCCGCCATCTCCACCAGCGTCCGCCCCCGCTCCCGTAGGAGGGCCGCGGCGCGCGCGAGCTTGGTCGGGCCAAGGGCGTCCACGGTGGCCTGGTCGGCCACCCCGCGCCGAACGATCCGCTCCCCGAGGAGCCTCCCCAGTCGGTCGAGATCGAGCCGCCGGAGCCACTCGTGATTGAGCCACATCAGCTTCTCGTCGTCGAACACCGCCGCCGAGGTGTTCACCCCCGGGAGGTCGAACAGGGCGACGAGCTCCTCGCGGGAGAACACTTCCTGGTCCCCGTGGGACCAGCCCAGTCGGGCGAGGAAGTTCACAAGGGCCTCGGGGAGGATCCCCCGCTCGTCGTAGTCGAGGACGGAGCCCGCGCCGTGGCGTTTGGAGAGCTTCGACCGGTCGGGACCCAAGATGAGGGGGACGTGGGCGAACAGGGGGGGCTCCCACCCCAGGGCCTGGTAGAGGAGGAGTTGCTTGGGGGTGTTGTTGAGGTGCTCGGCCCCGCGAATGACGTGGGTGATCCCCATGTCGTGGTCATCCACCACACACGCGAAGTTGTAGATCGGCGTCCCATCGGAGCGGAGGATCACGAGGTCCTTGAGCTCGCTGTGCTGAACGGTTACGTCCCCGGCGAGGAGGTCGGGGACGGTCGTGGCCCCCTCCTTGGGGACCCGGAACCACAACGCGCCTTCGGACTCGTACGCCGCCCCCCGACGGACGAGCTCCGCGGCGACCTCGCGGTGGCGGTCGAACCGATCCGTCTGGCGGTACACCTCGTCCCAATCCAGGCCGAGCCAGCGCAAGGAGGCGAAGATCTGCTCGATCGCCTCATCCGTGGACCGGGTGCGGTCGGTGTCCTCGATCCGGAGGATAAAGGTCCCCCCGTGGTGGCGAGCGTAGAGCCAGTTGAAGAGCGCCGTCCGCCCTCCCCCCACGTGAAGGTAGCCGGTCGGACTGGGCGCGAACCGCACGCGAACGGAATCCATGGTCAGGGATTGTACCGGCCCCCCATGGAGCGCCCAAGGAACTTTGCCCTACAGGAGGTGAACGGCTACCATTGGTGGTGCAACGATTCGAAGGGGGCACGTTCATGCCAGTGTCTGCATACGTACTCGTCCGCTGTCGCGGCGCCACCGAAGCCAAGATTGCGGAGATCATTCGGACCAAACCGCACGTGAAGCGTGTGGACACCGTGTTTGGCGACTACGACATCATCGCCTACCTCGAGTTCGAGGAGCTGCCGTCGAGCTTCTCGGTCGCTGAGCTGCACAACATCGTCACCGAGGAGATCCGCAAGGTGGAGGGCGTCTCCTCGACGAGCACCCACATCGTTACGAGAAACTACCCCTAGGCCCAGCCTGCACGCTGCAGGTACCAGGAGCCGGCCGTGAAGATCCTTGTCGTAGGAGGAACCGGGAAGATCGGGTCCGCCGTAGCGTGGGACCTCGTCCGGGAGGACGCCGTCGAGGCCGTGGGGCTCGTCGGGCGCAGTGCGCTCCGGCTGGAGGAGGTCCGGAGGTGGGTGGGGAGCCCCAAGGTCCACCTCCACCGGGCCGACGTGGCTCGGGATGACCTCACGCCGATCCTGGTAGGGTACGACGTGGCGGTGCTCGCCCTCCCCGACCGCCGGACGAGCTACCGGGTGGTCGAGCAGGGGATCCGCGCGGGAATCCACCTCGTGGACATGCTCGAGGAGTACCACCGCCGGCCCGACCTCCACGAGACCGAGGGGCTGGAGCTCCCCCCGGGGGTGAGCCCCGCCGAGTACGGGGAGTGGCTCCACGACGAGGCCCGGAACAACGGGGTCACGTTCCTGGATGGGATGGGGTTTGCCCCCGGACTCTCCAACATCACCGTGGGGGAAGGGATCCGCAAGCTCGATCGCGCTGAGTCGGCGGTCGCGCGGGTCGGAGGGATCCCCGAGAAGGAGGTCGCCCTCCATCACCCGCTGCGGTACATGGTCACCTGGGCGTTCGACCACGTGTTGCGCGAGTACGTGATCCGCCTCCCCGTGATCCGGGATGGCCGGGTGGTCGAGGTCGACGCCCTCACCGGTCGCGAGCGGTTCCGGTTTCGGGAGTTTGGGGTGGACGAGGAGCTGGAGTGCGCGGTCACCCCAGGGATGCCGTCGTTCATCTACACCCGGACCGGACTTCGCTCGTTTGCCGAGAAGACGATCCGCTGGCCCGGGCACTACGACGCGATCCAGACCCTCAAGGAGTGTGGCCTCCTCAATCTCGAGCCGGTGGAGGTGGACGGGAGACCCGTTATCCCCCGGGAGGTCCTGTGCGCCGTCCTCACCCCCCGGCTCCTGCCCGGGCCTGGGGAAGGGGACGTGTGCGTGATGTGGAACACCGTGGAGGGGATGAAAGGCGGCCGACCGGCCCGGGTGGACTACTACCTGTGGGACGAGGCGGACCGGGAACACGGGATCTCGTCCATGGCCCGGGTCACCGGGTTCTCCGCCGCGGTCGGGGCGCGGATGCTCGGGGAGGGGAAGGTTTCGAGACCGGGGATCGTCGCCCCCGAGGACGCGTTCGCGGGAGACCCGTACCGGGAGTTCATCTCCGAGCTCGCCAAACGGGGAATCCTCGTGCGGGAAGTGGAGTCGTGAGGAGGATGCGGTGATGAAGAGGGATTTCGTGAAGATCTCAGACTGGAGCGCCCCCGAGCTCCGGGAGGCGCTGGACCTCGCCCTCCACCTCAAGCGGGAGCACCGGGCCGGGATCTCCCACCAGGACGTCCTCCGGGGGAAGACCCTGGCGATGATCTTCCAGAAGCCGTCCCTCCGGACCCGG
>CAKZSO010000032.1 GCA_937921255.1 Candidatus Bipolaricaulota bacterium | reverse complement strand
CAGGCTGATCTCCTCGCCTTGGCTGGCCAGGGACCGGTAGAGGTCCTCCGCCGACGGGTGGTCTCGGCGGTCGGCGAGGGCCTGGAGGACCCGCTTCCGCTTGGGGGGGAGCCTGTTCATGCGCATGCTTAGCATTCGCATCTTACCCCCCTCCGACGGGCCGGTCAAGGGGGAGGGTGAAGTGGAAGGCCGCCCCCCCTTCCGGTCGGTTCTCGGCCCAGGTCCTTCCCCCGTGGGCCTCGATAATTGCTTTGACGACGGACAGGCCGAGGCCGGCTCCGGGTCCGGAGGAACGGGCGAGGGCCCCGCGGTAGAACCGGTCGAAGAGGTGCGCCTCGTCCTCCGGGCTTAGGCCGGGGCCGGAGTCGCACACGCTCACCTCGACCATGCCCCCCTCGGCGACCTGGGCGGTGACGAGGATCTCGCCCCCGGGAGGCGTGTGACGGATCGCGTTGGCGAGGAGGTTGAGGAGCACCTGCTGAATTCGGTGGCGATCACCTGAAACGCGGGGTAGGTCGGGAGGAACGGCCACGGAGAGCCGGGTCCCTGCGTCTTCGATCTGAGGGCCGATCAGACCTGCGATGTCGGCGACGACGTCCCGGAGGGGGAAAGTCTCCGTCTGCAGGGAGAGGCGCCCCATGTCGGCGAGAGCGAGCTGCTGGAGGTCGTCGATCAGCCGGGCGGTAAGGTGGATCTTGTCCTTGAGCGCGGACAGGTTCTCCGGGGTCGGTTCGATCACTCCGTCCTCGAACCCCTCCACCGCGGCGCGGAGAACGGTGATCGGGGTCCGGAGCTCGTGGGCCACGTCGGCGATCATCTGGCGTTTGGAACGTTCGGCCTCCTCGAGGCTCAGGGCCATCGCGTTGAACGACTGGGCGAGCCGGCCCAGTTCATCTTCGCTCTCTGCACTCACGCGGACCCCCAGGTCCCCGTCCGCGATCCGGCCCACCGCCGCCGCCAGCCGCCGCAGCGGGTCGGTGAAGTGGCGGAGGAGGAGTGAAGCGAGGACCAGGGCAATCCCCGCCACCACGACCCCAGCAAGCCACAACGAGCGGTTTACCTCCCTCATGAACCGGTCGTGGAGCGGGTAGCCGGGGGCGCGCGTCAGGGGGACGACGGTCCACCGCGTCCCGTCGGCGAGCTCGATCGCTGTCCCGGTTGCAAGCTCTTGGCGGGTGAGGCTCCTCCCGAGGAGCGACTCGTCCCGGGCGAGGACGACCCGGCCCTGTGGGTCGGCGAGCACGAACCCCAGCGGGCGGGGCGCGCCCTCCAGGAACTGTCCGATCCCCTCGAATCCCCCCCGCTGGCCGGGGTAGCGGAGGATGAGGTTACGGACCCACTGGTCGTACGCGCGGCGTTCGCGCGTCGCGAGGTCGTCGAACGCCCGGTCCACGGAGAGCTTGATCAGGGCGTAGCCCAGGGCCGTGACGAGGAGGACGACGAGGAGCATCGCCCCGACGAGCTTGGTCTGAAACGAGAGGTTCCTAAGCCGGCGCATGCGACCCCTCCGTCGACAGCTTGTACCCCACACCGTACACCGTCACGATGCGCGAGGGAGATTCCGGAACGGGTTCCACTTTCCTGCGGAGCCGTTTGATGTGGGAGTCCACCGCCCGTTCGAAGGACGCGAAGGCCGTTCCCCGCACGGCATCGAGGAGCTCGAGACGGGTGAACGCCCGGTTCGGGTGCTGGACGAGGAACGCCAACAGGTCGAACTCGAGCGCGGTGAGGGACACCGGCCTGTCGTCCACCCACGCCTCACGCCGGTCGAGGTCCAGACGGATCCCTCCTGCCTCCGCCACGCGCGGACCCTCCGGCGCGTTCTCCGCGCGCCGGAACATCGCCCGCACCCGCGCCTCGAGTTCACGGGCGCTGAACGGTTTCACCACGTAGTCGTCCGCCCCCAGTTCCAGTCCCAACACGCGGTCCTCTTCGGTGGACCGAGCGGTGAGCATGATGATGGGCACGGCGGACGACCTCCGGATCTCGCGGGCGACCTCGAGACCGTCCATCCCAGGGAGCATGAGATCGAGAACGACGAGGTCTGGGGGATGGGCGGTGAACTCGACGAGGGCTTCCTCGCCGCTCGCCGCGGCCGTCACCGCGAACCCCGCCCGCTCAAGGTACCCCCGCACGAGCTTGCGCACCCACGGGTCGTCGTCCACGAGAAGGATCCTTTTCAACGGCACGCTCGTCCCGAGTCTAGCCTCGGATGGGTCTCCCGCCCAATGGTGGCGCCCCCGATGAAAGCCCCACGGCACGGTTGTGGCAGGACGGAGGAGAACAGCGGACCTCGCCGCCTCCACAGTCTCTCCACGCCCCTGCCACAACTGAGCCGTGGCTCTTCCACATCCGGCCGGCAGTGTGGGCCCGCAGGTAGCAGCGGAACAGGAGGAGGCGCGATGACGGGAATCAGTTGGCGAAGCGGGCTTGCGTGTGGGGTGGCGTTGCTCGTGGTTCTGGTGGGCCAGGGGACGGCGTTCGCCCAGGCAGGGGCCGCGATGCGGACGTTCGCTCAGCGCTCGTTCGGGTTGGGGTTGATGAACTATCCTGGGGGCACGACCAAGGTCGTCTACGAGATCTGGCAGGCCGGTCAGAGCAAACCCCATCTGTACATGCTCGAGGTGATTCAGAGCGGAGACCGGTACGATGTGATCGAGAGCACAACCCTGTTCGATGTTGTTCTGGGCCAGGTCGCGATCGGGTTCGGACCGTCCGGGGCGGCGGCGGCGATGGCGGCCCGGTTCGAGCGGTTCCGCGGGGGCAACATCGACCTCAGCCCGCTGCGGGTTCTCGAAGAAAGGGGGATCATCGTCGAACCCAACCAGAGCTACTACCTCCCCGACGGGGCGCGACTCGTGACCGGTGATCCGAGCGTGATCGCCGGGATTGACGTGGTGATTGGGGTTTACGTTCATCCGGGGTTCCCGGGGCAGAGGGTCGAGATGGCGTTCACCAAGCCCGAAGTGAGCGGTCTCCTCCCGTTCCCGCCCCTGAGCATCACCGAGGCAAGCGGCGAGGTCCGCAGCAAGATCGTCCTCATCGAGTTCAGCCACACCCCGTGAGGCTGGGCGCGATGCTCCAGGTATCCGGTGTCGTCCGGACCTACAGGTTGGGGCGGACCGAGGTGCACGCCCTCCAAGGGGTGGACCTGAGGATCGAGGACGGCGAGTTCGTGGCGATCATGGGCCCCTCCGGATCGGGGAAGAGCACGCTCCTGCACCTGTTGGGGGGACTCGATGTCCCCGACGCCGGGCACGTTGCGTACCAGGGGCTCGAGGTCTCGCGCTTGTCGCGGAACGCCCTCGCCGAGTTCCGAGGCCGGAAGGTGGGGTTCGTGTTCCAGACGTTCAACCTCATCCCTACCCTCACTGCGCTGCACAACGTCGAGCTTCCGCTGGCGTACCAAGGAGTTTCTCGCCGCGTGAGGCACGCCCGGGCGCGGGACCGGCTTGGCCAGGTGGGGCTGGCAGAACGCGTCCACCACCGGCCGGCCGAACTCTCCGGCGGGGAGCAGCAGCGGGTGGCGATCGCCCGGGCGCTCGTTACGGACCCTGAGCTCCTCCTCTGCGACGAGCCCACGGGGAACCTCGACTCCGCCTCCAGCGCCCAGATCATGGAACTTCTGCGAACGCTCAACCACGAGCGGGGGATCACCGTGGTCCTCGTGACGCACGAACCGGAGATCGCCTCGTTCGCGGGGCGGAGGATCCACATGCGCGATGGGCGGATCGTGTCCGATTCGGCTGGGGAAGGGGAGAGTCGGTGATCCTCGACCACGTGCTCCTGTCGCTCCACAACCTGTGCACGCGGCCGGCGCGGGCCGGGCTGACCGTGCTTGGGGTTGTGGTCGGGGTGGCGGCGGTGGTGGCCCTCGTCTCCATCGGTCAGGGGATGCAGCGGTCGGTTCACGAGCAGTTCCGCGCGATCGGCTACAACACGGTGGTGGTGACCCCCGGCGGGGCGTTGGGGGGAGGGGAGTTCGATGGGCAGACCATCGGAGCCCTTGCCGAGCGGTTTGGGCAGCTCTCGGAGGGGCGAGGCGTGGGGTGGACCCCACTCGGGGGAGGAACCACGCGGCGGCCGACTGCTTCTCCTCTCGAGCAGATCCGGAGCCTTCCCGAGGTCGCCCGTGCCGGGGTGATCCGCACCGAGACGTCGTTTGTCCGGTCGGCCGGGATGGCCGGCCTGGGGGTCCTGTACGTGAGCGGGGTCAGTGGGGGGATCTTCGGGGACTTCCCCGGCTACTTCCCGGGGTTCGCGATCGCCGAAGGACGCGGGTTCGAGCCGGGGGACGTGTTCGCGCTCCTCCTCGGCGCTGACGTGGCGGCCGACCTCGGCGCGCCGCTGGGAAGCACGGTGTGGATCGAGGACCAGGAGTTCACGGTGGTCGGGCTGCTCGATCGGACGACGGCCGGCGGGGTCGGGATCTCGTTCGGGAACCTGAACCTAGGGCTGTTCGTCCCGATCGAGGCAATGGCGTACCTCTACGGGAGCCCGGACCGGATCACCCTCGGCCTGGTCGAGGCCCAGCCGGGAGAGGACGTGGAGCGGGTGGCTCAGACGGTCCGCACGGTGTTTGCCCACAGCGGAATTCCGGTGACGGCCGTGTCCACGAAGGAACTGAGCGCGCGGATCACCGCGGCGATGGGGGACATGCAGACCACGCTCACCGCCATTGCCGCCGTGGCTTTGCTGGTAGGGGGGATCGGGGTCATGAACACGATGTACACGTCGGTCTTGGAGCGGACCCGGCACATCGGGATCATGAAGGCGGTCGGGGCCAAGGATCGCCAGGTGCTGGGGTTGTTCCTTGTCGAGTCGGGGCTCCTCGGGCTCTTGGGGGGAGCGGTTGGGGTGGCGGTGGGGGCGTTGATGAGCGGGGTGACCGCCCAGGCGGTGGGGACCACCCTCGGGTCGGCAGGCGATCTGTCCTCGGTTGTCGAAACGTTCTTTCCTCGTCTCGAGGCGTGGCTCATCCTCGGGGCCCTGGCCGCCTCGTTTGTGTTGGGGTCTCTGGCCGGAGCGCTCCCTGCGCTCCGCGCGGCCAGACTCCGTCCGGTGGAGGCACTGCGCCATGTGTAGGCTGGGGTTGAAAGGCATGGGTTGTCGGTTGTGGGGCCTTCTTGGCCTGGGGTTGGCCATGGGCGTCGTTGCGGTGGGCGGTTTGGGGGCCGGGAGGGCGTTCGGATCCTTGACGACCCGCGTCACGATAACCCCGCTCATGGTGGCCACCGAGAGCGGGTTCCAGGCGAGCTACTTCACAGGGCTCGTGGCCGAGCTTCCGAGCTCCACCCTGTCCTCGATCCCGGGCCTGGCCGAGAACACCCTCGTCGCCACCGGATCCGGTTTCCAGGTCGTCCTCCCCTCACCAGGGGGGGCATCGTTCGTCCAGTTCTTCGGGTACCTGAAGACGGACATCGTGATGGATTGGCCGGTGGGGGTGGCTGGTGGGGTGTCGGAGGCGGCCTTCTCGTGGGACCTGCAGCGCCACTACCTGTGGGCCCACGCGTGGGTCCACTACGGAGGGGTCGCCCTGCGGCTCAAGGCGGCCTTGGCGCGCTCGGGGGGGAACGTGGGATCGGGGCTCGAACTGGGGTTCGACGGGACGACCCTGGGCGGCCTGGCGTTGAGCCTGGCCTCCCAGTTCGGCCTGACCACGGACCGCACCGCGCTCCTCCGCGCTGTGACGCTCGGGCAGGTGAGCGGGGACATGGTCGAGTACCGGGGCACAACGCTCACCGCCGGGGTGTTCCCCCTGTGCTGCCTCAGCCTTGGGGCAACCGTGCGGCTGACGAAGGCCGGGTTCGAGTCCGCCCGGGTCTCGACCTCCTACGTGTTCTCCTTTGCGGAGGTTGCAGTCACGGCAAGCGCTGTGGTCGTGTTCAGGGTGGATGAGAAGACGCTCACGATCACCCCGCGGCTGATCCTCCCCGGGACCGGAGCGGAGATCTACCTTGTCCACAGCCTCCTGCTGGCGGGCCCGTCAAGCCTCGAATTCGTGGGGATCCAGCTTCACGGCGTCGGCTTGAGCCGGGTCCAGCTGGGGGAGGTCACCTTGAGCGGCCTCTGCTCGCTCGCGGGGAACCTGTACCGTCGGTCGGGCCAGGACGACATCTTCCTCCGCGCGGCGAGCTACTCCGCCCAGGGCGGGGGCGGGCAGGTCGCCCTGCCCTACGACTGCGTGGTCTCGCTGGAGTACAGCGCGCTCTACACCGGGATCGCCTGCGACTTCTACTTCACGCCGGCTGGTGGGCACCTGTTCGGCTTAGCCTTCACAACATTCCAGGTGGAGCTGACCCTGTTCGGGGACTTCCGGATCGTGGCCGGGGTCGCGTTCTCCACCGCAACGGGCTGGCAGCGGCTCGTCGCTGAGGTCAACTACACGTTCAACCTGTACGGGCTCTGAGGCCGGCTGGGATCTGCACCCGCTCGGTCCGCCTCTGCGGGGCCAGGGGTATACTCGCCCGGGCATGGAGCCGACCCCGGTCATGCAGCAGTACCTCGAGCTCAAGGCGCGCCACCCGGACGCGATCCTGTTCTTCCAGCTCGGCGACTTTTACGAGACGTTCTTCGCCGACGCGGAGATCGTGGCCCGCGAGCTGGAGATCGTCCTCACGAGCCGCGACGGGGTCCCGATGGCCGGGGTTCCGGTGCGCAAGGCCGATCTCTACGTCCAGCGGCTTCTGCGCCGGGGGCACAAGGTCGCCCTTGGCCCCCAGCTCGAGCGCCCCGGGCAGGGGAAGCGCCTCCTCAAGCGGGACGTGGTCCGCGTGCTCACCCCGGGGACCGTGATCGAGGACGGCGCCCTCGACGCGGCGACGGACGTCCTCCTCGCCGCGGTGTGGCCCGACGGAGACGAGCTCGGCGTGGCGTGGGTCGAGGCCGCGTCGGGCGGGTTCTGGGCCGAAGAGGTCTCCTCCTCCCACTTTCCGGCGTTGGCCGCCCGGCTCCCGGTGGCGGAGTGGATCTTTCCCGACGGGTGGCGTCCCCCTGCTGAGCTGGCGGGCGCGATCACCGACCGTCCAGCGACCGAGTTCAGCCGGGACCGCCTTGCGGCGCGGTTTCCCGAGGCGCTAGTCGACGCCGCGCGGGCCGGCCGGGCCGCGGGGGCGCTTCTCGCGTACCTCGAGGCGACGGTGGGCGACCTCACCCACCTCCGCCCCCCGCTGCGGGGGGGCGAGGGCGAGACGCTCGTCCTCGACGCGTTCACCCAGCGGTCGCTCGAGCTCCTGACCCCGCTTCGTGGCGAGGGAGGGCGGACCCTGTTCTCCGTGCTCGACCGGACGAAGACGGCGATGGGGCGGCGGCTCCTCAAGCGGTGGGCTCTCGCCCCACTCTCCTCCCGGCCGGCGATCGAGGCGCGGCTCGACGCGGTGGAGACCCTCCTCCGGTCCGGGCTCGACGGGGAGCTTGGGCCGGCGCTGGGGCGGTGCTGCGATCTGCCCCGCCTGCGGGCGCGGGCCGTCACCGGCGGCCTTTCCCCGGTCGACCTCGCCGCCCTCGCCCGCACCCTCGACGCGGGAGCGAAGATCGCCGAGGCGCTCAGCTCCCTCCCCGCACCCGTCGCCGAACGGCTCGCGGCCCTGGCGATCGCCCTCCGGGCCGCGCCGGCAACGTTTGCCCTGGACGTCCACCGCGCCCTGACCGATCCGCCGCCACCCGCCCTCGATCAGGGCCCGGTCATCCGCGACGGCTACGACCCCGCCCTCGATGCGTTGCGTGGGGAAGCAGACGAGGTGCGGCGGCGGATCGCCGCCCTCGAGGGCGAGGCCCGCCAGGCGACGGGCATCCCCAGCCTCAAGGTCGGCTACAACCGGGTGTTTGGCTACTACTTCGAGGTCACCCGGCCGCACCTTCCCAAGGTCCCGTCCGACTGGCGGCGGCGGCAGTCCCTCACGGGAGGCGAGCGGTTCAGCTCCGCCGAGCTCGACGCCCTCGCCGACCGGCTTGCCGAAGCGGAGGAGGGGATCGCGAAGCGGGAGCGGGAGCTGTTCTCCGCCCTGTGCCGCCGGGTCGAGGAGGCGCTGGGGGCCCTCGGCGCGGTCGGCGAGGCGTTGGCCGAGCTCGACGCGCTGCGCTCGCTCGCCGACGTCGCCCGGCGCAACCGGTACGCCCGACCGCGGTTCAGCGACCGGGCGGTCGTGCGGATCGTCGAGGGACGACACCCGGTGGTCGAGGAGGTGACCCAGTTCGTCCCCAACGACCTCGACCTCGGGGAGGGAGTCCGGCTGGCGGTCGTGACGGGGCCGAACATGGCTGGGAAGTCCGTGTTCCTCCGCCAGACTGCGCTCATCTCCCTCCTTGCCCAGATGGGGTCGTTCGTTCCGGCGAAGGAGGCAGAGCTTCCAATCTTCGACCGGATCTACACCCGGGTGGGGGCGTCCGACGCCCTTACGGGAGGGCTGTCCACGTTCATGGCCGAGATGACCGAGGCCGCGGAGATCCTGAGCGGGGCAACGCCGCGGTCGCTCGTGATCCTCGACGAGCTGGGGCGGGGGACGAGCACCCACGACGGGATGGCCCTCGCCTGGGCGATCGCCCGGTACCTCGCCGAGCGGGTGGGGTGCAAGACCCTGTTCGCGACCCACTACCGGGAGCTCGCCCGCCTTGCGGACGAGGTCCCCCGCGTGGTGAACCTCCACGCCGCGGCCCGGGAGTGGAAGGGGGAGGTCGTGTTCCTGTACCGGATCCTCCCCGGGGTGGGGGAGCGGAGCTACGGGATCCATGTGGCCCGGCTGGCCCAGCTTCCCGAGGCGGTCCTCCGCGAGGCCCAGCGGGCCTTGGACGAGGTGGAGAGCGTCGCTCCCCCGGCCCGATCGGCCGTGGGGACGCAGCTTCCCCTGTTCCACTCCGACGACCACCCCGCGGTCCGCGCGCTGCGGGACGTGGACCCCGACCAACTCACCCCGCGCGAAGCCCTCGACCTCCTCTACCAGTTGCGATCGCTCGCCGAGCGGGGGTAGGGCCCGGGGGCCGTTTGCTGGTCGCCCCGCCGCACGCTACAAACAGTGAGCCCCGCGCGGGGGGTCCCACCATGCCGGCACCGAGAGAAGTGCGTACCCTGGTCGAGCGGTTCCACGAGAACCGCGCCTCCTACGTGTCCGGCCCGTACAACGAGACCCAGACCCGAATCGAGTTCGTGGACCCGTTCTTCACCGCGCTCGGTTGGGACGTGGCCAACGTTCAGGGCTATGCCGAGGCGTACAAGGACGTGGTCCACGAGGACGCGATCGTGATCGGCGGCCTGACCAAGGCCCCCGACTACTCGTTCCGCGTGGGCGGGGTGAGGAAGTTCTTCGTCGAGACGAAGCGCCCCGGCGTGCGGATCCGGGACGACGCGGGGGCCGCGTTCCAGCTCCGGCGCTACGCGTGGTCGGCCAAGCTGCCTCTCTCGATCCTGACCAACTTCGCCGAGCTCGCCGTCTACGACTGCCGGGTCAAGCCCGAGCGGAGCGATCCGGCGAGCACGGCGCGGACCCTCTACTTCACCTGCGAGGAGTACGACGCCCGGTTGGACGAGCTCGCCGGGATCTTTGCCAGGGGCGCTGTTCTCAAGGGCTCGTTCGACCGGTACGCCGAGTCCACCAAGGCCAAGCGGGGCACGGCCGAGGTGGACGACGCGTTCCTCTCCGAGATCGAGGGCTGGCGGGAGGAGCTCGCCCGCAACCTCGCCCTGCGCAACCCTGGACTCAGCCAGCGCGAGCTCAACTTCGCCGTTCAGCGGACCATTGACCGGATCATCTTTCTGCGGATCTGCGAGGACCGGGGGATCGAGCCCTACGGCGGGCTGCAGGGCCTCCTCGGCGGCCCGAACGTCTACGCCCGGCTGGGCGAGCTCTTTCGCCGCGCCGACGAGCGGTACAACTCGGGCCTGTTTCACTTCCGCCCCGAGAAGGGCCGTCCCGAGCCGCCTGACGAGCTGACCCTCGGCCTCAAAGTGGACGACAAGGTCCTGAAGGACATCCTCCGCCGCCTCTACTACCCGGATAGCCCGTACGAGTTCTCCGTCCTCCCGGCGGACATCCTGGGCCAGGTGTACGAGCAGTTCCTGGGGAAGGTGATCCGGCTCACCCCCGGGCACCGCGCCGTGGTCGAGGAAAAGCCCGAGGTGCGCAAGGCGGGCGGGGTCTACTACACCCCGACCTACATCGTGGACTACATCGTCCAGCACACCGTGGGAAAGCTTCTCGAGGGCAAGACCCCGCAGGAAGTGGGCGGGTTCACGAAGGCCTGGAAGCGGTCGGCGAAGCTCCGCCCGCTGCGCGTGCTCGACCCCGCGTGTGGGTCGGGGTCGTTCCTGCTTGGCGCGTACCAGTGCCTCCTCGACTGGTACCGGAAGAAGTACGTCGAGGACGGTCCCGAGAAGTTCGCCCGTGGTCGGAGCCCGCGGCTGTACCGCGGCCCGGGCGGGGAGTGGCGCCTGACCACCGCCGAGCGGAAGCGGATCCTCCTCACCCACATCTACGGCGTGGACATCGACCCCCAGGCCGTGGAGGTGACCAAGCTCTCCCTGCTTCTCAAGGTGCTGGAGGGCGAGACCCAGGAGACGTTGGAGAGCTTCTGGCGGTTGTTCCAGGAGCGGGCGCTGCCTGACCTCGGGGCGAACATCAAGTGCGGGAACAGTCTCATCGGCCCCGACTTCTGGGAGGGGAAGGATGCCTCGCTCCTGGATGAAGAGGAGCGGTACCGGATCAACCCGTTCGACTGGCACGCCGAGTTCCCCGACGTCTTCGCCGGGGACAGCCCCGGCTTCGACGCCGTGATCGGCAACCCACCTTATCTCTCCTATTCAGGGCGACAGGCAGCAGACGTACATCCTGGCGAGCGCGATTACCTGAGCGCGCACTACAGCACTGGTGGGTGGTTCACGTCACATGGGATGTTCCTCGAACTGGCTGTCAGGCTTCTATCGCGGCGGTTCGTCGGTTTCATTGTGCCGGACCAGGTTGGGCACCTGAGCGGTTACGCACACATTCGCGCGATAGTAACGCGATCTTTCGCTGTGGCTAATGTACGGTACTGGGGAGAACAGGTTTTCAAAGGCGTGGTCACACCAGCTCTGACAGTAATCGCGGATAGATTTCACGAAGATACAGCAACTGTGGCCCTGACTGACAAGACCATGGGGTCCGTCCACTTTGCGGAGGGAGAACCGTGGGTTCCTGATGAGTCTACCGGCCTTCTGCAAAAGGTAAGAACAGGCGCCGGCTCGCTAGGACAGCTCGTTGCCGACCCAGGGGTGCATACAGGAAACTGCTCAGGCAAACTGATCTTCCCGAAAGGTAGAGGGAAGGGGGAGTGCGTTCCTGTGCTTGAGGGCCGACAGGTGTCGCGATATGCGTGCGAGGAACCGCAGAAGGAGCTCCGGCTCGACTACAGACCTCTGACAGGCGAATATTTCACGATTCGCCCAAAGGAGAAGTACTCAGCAGCGAGATTTGTCATCCGCCAGACAGCTCCGTATCCTATTATAGGACCAAGGGAGTATGCTGTGTACTTCCGAAACTCGCTCTTGGCCCTGTATGACCCCGATGACGGAAGGGACGTGAGGTACATTGTTGGGCTTCTCAACTCTCGATTGCTGAGGTACGTCTACCAAGCAACCGTTCCCGAGGCCCGACAGAAAGCATTTCCCCAGGTGAAAGTAAGCTCTCTCCGCCAGCTTCCCATCCGCACCATCGACTTCTCCGACCCGGCCGACAAGGCCCGGCACGACAAGATGGTGAACCTGGTCCAGACCATGCTTGATCTGCACAAGCTGCTCGCCGCTGCCAAGACCGCCCACGAGAAGGACGTGCTCCAGCGCCAGATCGCCGCGACCGACCACCAGATCGACCAACTCGTCTACGAGCTGTATGGCCTCACCGCCGACGAGATCAAGATCGTCGAGGGGGTCGGGGCATGAGAATCGAGTTCCACCCTCATGCGTTGGAGCGGATGGCCGAACGGGGGGCTACTGCAGCTGAGGTGATTGCCGCCATCGAGAGAGGTGAGCGTATCCCTGCTCGCTCTGGGCGCTGGGGGTTCCGTCGGAACTTCGCGCGCGACGCGGTGTGGCGTGGCAAGCTGTATCATGGAAAGCAGATCGAGGTGATCGCCTCTCCTTGGGAGGGCGGGTGGCTGGTGATCACGGTAGTGGTGCGATTCTTCTAGGCAGGAGGTGGGTTGGATGAAGATCACGTACGATCCGCGGCAGAACGTGGCGTACATTCGGTTCAGGGAGAAACGAGCCGAGGTGGAGACCCTCCGCATCAGCGACGAGTTGAACATCGACCTTGCCCCCGACGGGACCGTGTACGGGATCGAGCTGCTGAACGCCAACGAGCAGCTTGCCTTGGGATCGGACGGCAAGCTGGTGCTCGTGAACGAAGCACGCGGCAAGACCCACGAGGTAGCACTTTCCTAGGGTCACCGGCGGGGTCACACCGGCGTACACCGGCGGGGTCCACCGGCGGGGTCAGACCTTCATTCTTAGGGTCCGACGACTCGCCCTCTGTTCCATCGCCCGCGAACGGTTCTTGCTCCAAGCGGCAGCCCGCTGAACGTACCGGGACGTTGGCTCCTGTCGTCGGGATCAGATGATGTATCGCCTGTCAGGCTGCTTCCTCGGCGAGGGCCCTGAGCGGTTCGCCGCTTCGGTGAAGGGCACATCGTCGGGGTCACATCGTCGGGGTCAGACCTTCATTCTTAGGGTCCACCGGCTTGCCTTCTGGGCGCCCCTTTGACGGGAGAGCGCCCTTCATGTATGCGCTCCGGAGATCATCCTCGGCCCGCTGCGGAGGCCGTCTGCGACGAGGCCGAGCAGCCGTTTCTCCTCGCCAGGGATGCGCTCGGCGAGGCGGGCGCCGGCGACCACGGCGATCCAGACAGCGAGCTGCCCAGGCGCAGAAGGCGTCTTGGCCAGATAGCGGCGTAAGTAGACGCGGTGGAAGGCCCGCCGGATGAGCTCGCCCCCCCGGCGGCCGGGCATGTCCCGTGGCAGCACCGCTGCACGGAACAGAACCGAGGTTCGCGCGACGTCGGCGAGGGGATTCCCCCGCGCAGCGTCCATCCAGTCGAGGACGATCGGCCCGCGCTCGGTGAGGTACACGT
>CAKZSO010000031.1 GCA_937921255.1 Candidatus Bipolaricaulota bacterium | reverse complement strand
CCTCATCGCCATCCTATCGGTGGAGGCCCTGTTCCTGTGGTTCGTCCGCTACCCGGCGGTGGCCCTGTTCATTCCCGGTCGCCCGGACGTGATCGAGGTCGGGGCGGCGTTCATTGGGGCGTTTGCCGTGAGCATGCCGTTCCTGGGGACGTTCTTCGCTGCGCTCTCGATCTACCGCGGGTCGGGCCACAACGTCCCGACGATGATCCTGGGGGTGGTCCGGCTGTGGGTCCTGCGGATTCCCCTCTCCTGGCTGTTCGGGTTCACGTTGGGCTTCGGGGCGGACGGGGTGTGGTGGGGGATGTCCCTCTCCAACGTCCTCGCGGGCCTGGTCGCGCTCGGGTTCCTCCTCTCGAGGGGCTGGCAGCGGTCGGTTGTGGAGCCTACGCCTCGCGAGGGTTGATCTCCTCGGGGAGGTGGAGGAGCCGGCCCTCCATTCCTCCGGCCACGGCCAGGACCTCGCCCGTGATGTGGCCGGCCAGGCGGTCGGAAGAGAGGAAGACGATCGCGCTCGCCACGTCCTCGGCCCTTGCCACGCGTTTGTGGGCCCGGGTCTGGAGAACGCGGGTCACAACCTCCGGGTTCTCCAACCCCGCTGCGGACATCGGGGTGGTCGTCCACCCCGGGCACACGGCGTTCACGCGCCCGCGGGGGACGATCCGCACGATCTCGTTTTTGAGGGTCCGAGTCAAGCCGTAGGTGATCCCGGCCTTGGCCGCGGCGTAGTCGGCGTGGCCCTCCTCCCCGAACACCGCGGCGGTGGACCCGACGATCACAAGCGCCGCCTCCTCCGGCTTCGTCCGCTCCAGGATCCGGAACAACGATCGCGCGCAAAGGAAGACCGACGTGAGATCGGTGTCCATCGTGCGCTTCCACCGTTCGAGGCTCATCCGGTGGATCGGCTCGTCGTCCTCGGGCCAGATCCCGGCGTTGGCGACGAGGACGTCCACCCCGTGGAATCGGTCGAGGGCCTTGCGAAACAGGTGTTCGACCTCGGCTTCCTCGGTCAGGTCGGCGGAGGCGACGAGGATCTCACCCGCGAGCTCCTGTTGGAGCGCGTGGAGGCGGTCCAGGTTGCGGTGGCCGTGGAGAACAAGCTTTGCCCCCTCCCGCGCGAACAGGCGCGCGCAGGCGGTTCCAATCCCGCCCGAGGCGCCGGTGACGACGACGACTTTCCCCCTCAGTCCTGTCTCCACGGCTAGACGAGGAACTCCCCGTCCCGGAGGAACGGCACCCCGTCCACCCGGACCTCCCCCCCTTGCCGGAGGTCGCAGACCATGTCCCAGTGGATCGCCGAGCTGTTCTTGCTCCCCGACTCGGGGTACCCCTTTCCCAGCGCGAGGTGGACCGTCCCCCCGATCTTCTCGTCAAACAAGGTGTTCTTCGTGAACCGCCCGATCCCGGGGTTCGTCCCGAACGCGAACTCGCCCACGTAGCGGGCACCCTTGTCCGTGTCGAGCATCCGGAGGAGAAAGTTCTCGTTCTTTTCCGCCGAGGCCTTCACCACTTTGCCGCGCTTGAACTCAAGCCTCACGTCCTCGACCTCCCGACCGTGGATGCACGCCGGGAAGCTGAACCGGATCTTGCCTTCCAGGCTCTCCTCGATGGGCCCGGTGAAGATCTCCCCGTCGGGGAAGTTCTCGTGGCCGTCGCAGTTGACCCACGTCCGCCCGCCCACCTTCAGGCGGAGGTCCGTGTCCGGCCCAACGACGTGGATCTCCTCCTTGGGGGAGAGCCACCGGATGAGCCGCCTCTGGGAGCGGGAGATCGCCTTCCAGGCGGCGATGGGATCCTCTTCGTGGACGAGCGCGGCCGTGAACACGAAGTCCTCAAACTCCCGGAGGGACATCTCCGCGTCCTGGGCAAACGCGGGGGTAGGGTAGAGGGTCCCCGTCCAGCGGAGCTCCTTCTTCGCCGCCCGCTCGAGGAACCGTTCGGAGAGGGGCCGGGTCGCTCGGGCCCGGCGGGCCTGGCGGGCGGGGTCCACGTTTGTGAGCCGCTTCGTGTTCGTCTCCGTCCAGATCGAGATCGAGGCGTGGATCTCGTCGATCATCTCCGCCACGAACTTGGGGATGAAATCGAGCTGGGCGTCGCTCGCCCGCTTGTAGAAGACCTCCTCCGCCCCATCGAGGCCGAGCTGGACCCACGGATGCCCGCCGCGGGCGAGGACCTCCTCGTACAGGGCGAGGAGCAACGGCGCTCCCTCCGGCCCCCCTTGGATCCGCACGAGATCACCCTTCTTCACGCCGAGGGAGTACTCCACGAGGACCGTCGCCATCTTCTCCACCCGCGGGTCGGTCATGATGCCTCCTTGCGCTTCTTCTCGGACTTGAACTTCGACTTCAGAGCCTTGGCGACACAGGCGGGGACGAACTTCCCCACGTCCCCCCCGTAACGGGCGATCTCCTTGACAAGCGACGAGGAGAGGAACGAGTACTGGCCCGCGGTCATCAGGAACACGCTCTCGATCTCCCCGTCGAGGTCGCGGTTGGTGAGGGCGAACTGGAACTCGTAGTCGAAGTCCGAGGTTGCCCGCAGCCCCCGGACCACGGCCACCGCCCCAAGCTCTTTGGCGCAGTCCACGAGGAGCCCGGCGTAGGTGACCACGCGGACGTCGCGGATCCCTTCCTCGCGGAGGGCCTGTTGGACGAGCCTCTTCCGCTCGGAGGCGGAGAAAAGGGACGTCTTGCGGGGGTTCTCCACCACGGCCACGATCAGTTCGTCGAACAGCCGCCGGGCCCTCCGGAGGATGTCGAGGTGACCGTAGGTGATGGGGTCGAAACTCCCCGGGTAGAGGGCGATCCTCATGAGGTTACCTCGGCGTGGGGTCGGATGAGGCGCCCCAGGCGGTCAGCGGACGGGCCGACCGCGGCCCACGCTGCCCTGTCCAGGGTCAAGTACCGACGGGCGAGCTCTTGGACCTCGTCTTCGGTCACCGCTCCCAGGCGACGGACGACCTCGTCGGGGGCGGCGGGCGTTCGGCCGAGGACGGTCGCTGTTCCCAGCCGGGCCACGCGGCCACTCGGGTCGTCGAGGCTGAGGAGGAACGCGTTTTGGAGGCGCCTGATCGCGCGCTGGAGGTCGGACGGCGAAGGGGGACGGGTGGCGAGCCCTTCCACCTCGGCCACGAGGAGGTCCACCACCTGGGGGAGCTTCCGCTCCTCGGTCGCGGCGTAGATCGCCAGGGCCCCGGCATCGGAGTAGTACGAGGTCAAGGAGAACACGGCGTACACGAGCCCTAGTTCCTCCCGCACCCGCTGGAAGAGCCGCGAGCTCACCCCTCCCCCGAGGAGGGAGTTCAGGACCTCGACCCCATACCGCTCCGGAGACCCGAGCGGCACCGTGGGGAACCCCACGGCGAGGTGGACCTGCTGGATGTCCCGCTCGGCCAACCCCACTCCACTCCCCGGCGTGGGGGGCCTCCACGGGGGGGGGTCGCTTACGGGGAGTTTCTCCCCAAACCGAGTTGCCAGGGACAGGAGCGCGCCAGGGACCACCCGACCGCAGGCGACGAGGGTCATCCGTGGGGCCGTGTAGTAACCGCGGAAAAAGCGCCACAGGTCGTCGCGGTGAACCTGGGCCAAGGACGCCAGCCTCCCCACCACTGGGTGTCCGAGCGGGTGGTCCCCCGGCCAGAGGGTCTCGTGGAGGAGTTGGAACACGACGTCCTCGGGGCTGTCCTCAACCGAGCGGATCTCCTCCTCGATCACCACCTTTTCCCGTTCGAGGTCCTCCACGGCTAGCCGCGGGCTCGTGACGAGCTCGTGGAGGATGGCAATCGCATCGGGGAGGCCCTCCTCGAGGATCTCAGTGTAGTAGAACGTGTACTCGTTCGTTGTCGCGGCGTTGAGGTGACCCCCCAGAAGGTCGATCGCCTGGGCGATCTCGGCCGCGGTGTGGCAGGCGGTGCCCTTGAAGGTCATATGCTCAAGGAGGTGGGCGAGCCCCTCCTTTCCCGGGGGGTCGTCGCGTCCCCCTGCCTTCACCCACAGCCCGACCGTCACCGAGCGGAGGTGCGGCATCGGCTCTGCAATCACGATCAGGCCCGACGCCGTCTCCGCCCGGACGCAGCCGGGGTAGATCTCGGTCATGCCCCTTTCTCGGACCCGGCCGGGTTCACCCGGCGGAGCTTGTACCGGCCCTGCTCCTCGATCTCCAGGATCTCGACGAGCATCCGGTCGCCCTTCTTCGCCACCTCGGCCGGTTCGGCTTGGGTTCCCAGCCGCGACTTGTGGACGAGCCCACGCACGCCGGGGGCGATCTCCACGAACACCCCGTAATCGACGACGTTCGTCACCGTACCGGAGATGATGTCTCCGACCTTGAGCTTCGGCTTCTCCTGGACCGCCTTGCACCGGATCTTCCCCGTTTCGTCGGTCTCGATCACCTCGACCAGGATCTCGTCGCCCAGTCGGACCACGTCCTCGACCTTCTTCACGTAGCCATCGGACAGGTTCGAGATGTGAACGAGCCCGTCCACCCCCGGCCGGAGTTCGACGAACGCCCCAAACGGGGCGATGCGCACAACCTTGGCGTGGAACGTCATCCCCACCTCAACCTCGGCGGTGAGCTCCTCGATCGCCTGGCGGGCGAGGGCCACGGAGTCGGCGCTGTCGCCGACGATCTTCACCGTGCCGTCGTCCTCGATGTCGATGTCCGTTCCTGTGTCCTCCTGGAGCTTGCGGATGACCCGGCCCCCGGGGCCGATGATCGCCCCGATCTTCTCGGGGTTGATCTTCACCACGTCGAGGCACGGGGCGTAGGGCGAAAGCGACGGTCGAGGCCGGGGGAGAACGGCGTCCATCTGGTCGAGGATCGCGAGCCGCGCCTTTCGCGCCTGGTCCATGGCTTGTCGCATCAGGTCGGGCGTGATCCCGCCCGTCTTGACGTCGAGCTGGAACGCGGTCACCCCCTCGCGGGTCCCGGCGACCTTGAAGTCCATGTCCCCGTAGTGGTCCTCGAGCCCGAGGATGTCGGTCAGGATGACGTACTTTCCCGAGGCCTCGTCGCCGACGAGCCCCATCGCCACCCCGGCCACGGGGCGCTTCAGGGGGACCCCGGCGTCCATCATTGCCAGGGACCCCGAGCACACGGAGGCCATGGAGGAAGATCCATTCGACTCCGTGATCTCCGACACGACGCGGATGATGTACGGGAACTCATCGTCGGAGGGGAGGACGGCGAGGAGCGCCCCCTCGGCGAGGCGGCCGTGCCCGATGGCCCGCCGGGACGGCGATCCCATCCGCCCCGCCTCGCCGGTGGCGTAGGGCGGGAAGTTGTAGTGGAGCATGAACCGCTTCAGCCCATCCTCCATCATCAGGTCGACGATCTGGGCGTCGCGCCGCGTTGCCCCGAGGGTGCACGTCCCGAGGGACTGGGTCTCGCCGCGGGTGAAGAGAGACGAGCCATGGACCCGCGGCAGCAAGCCCACCTGGATCTGGATCGGCCGGAGCTCATCTGGGCGTCGGCCGTCGATCCGCTCCCCTCGGTCGAGGATCGCCTGCCGGGCGAACTCGCGGTACACGTCGTCGAACAGGACCTTGGCGAGCGCCGCAATCGAGGCCCGCTTCTCCTCTGGGAACCCGTCTGCGACGGCTGTGGCCGTCTCGGTAGCCAGGGCCTGGGCGAGCCTTTCCCGGGCGAGCTTGGACGGGGCGGCCCTGAGCTCGGGAAGCCGCGGTCCGGCGAGCTCCCTAACCTTGTCCCGCACCGCGACTGCCTCCGGGGTCGGGGGGGTCGGGGCCCGCTTGGCCACGGTGTGCAGGGTGATGAACCGTTCCTGGAACGCGATCAGCTCCTGGATGACCTGGTGGGCGGACTCGATCGCCTCGACGACCCGGGCGTCGGCAACCTCGCGCATGTGGCCCTCGACCATCGTCACCGTGGACCGCGTTCCCGCGACGACGATGTCCATCCGGCCCTCCTCGCGGACCGCGTCGCTCGGGTGGGCAACGATCTCGTTACCGTCCATCCCCAAGCGGACCGCGGCCACAGGTCCCGCGAACGGGGCCGGGGAGATCGAGAGGGCCGCGGATGCCCCGAGCAACGCAACCACGTCCGGTGGGGCATCGCGCTCAGCCGAGAGCACGGTGGCCACGACGTGGACCTCCTCGCGGTACCCCTCCGGGAACAGTGGGCGGATGGGGCGATCGATCAGGCGGGCTGCGAGGACCGCCTCGTCGGACGGCCGTCCCTCTCGTTTGAAGAACCCGCCGGGGATCTTCCCCCCGGCGTAGAACCGCTCCTCGAAGTCCACCCGGAGCGGGAAGTAGTCGAGCTCGCGGTCCGATGGCTGGCAGACCACGGTGACGAGGATCTTCGTGTCCCCCCACGTGGCGAGGACTGCCGCATCGGCTTGGCGGGCGATGGTCCCGCTCTCGAGACGGAGCGTCTTTCCGGCAAGTGTCGTTTCAAGTTCTGGCATTCCTCTCACACACCTCTGATGTCGAGTTCCTGGATGACCTGCTGGTACCGGCGGGGGTTCGTCCGGCGGAGGTACTGCAGGAGCCGTCTTCGCTGCCCCACGATCCTGTGCAGCCCGCGGCGGGTGTGAAAGTCCTTCCGATGGGTTTGCAGATGCGTGGTGAGCTGGTTGATCCGCCCTGTGAGAAGGGCTACCTGCACCTCAGCCGAACCGGTATCCGACGGATCCTTCGCGAACTTCTGGATGTACTCCTGTTTTACCTCTTTGGATAGCGCCACATTCCACCTCCAATCGCCCGATCTCACGCTGGCGTGGCCTGAGAAGGGTTCAGTTAACGGAACCGACGGGACATCCGGCAACACCGGCCTTGCACCTCGTCCAGGTCCAAGGTGAGGTGCTCTCCCTCGGCAAACAGAAGCCGGCCCTCGACGAACACCGCCTTCACATCGGACCCCTGTCCAGCGTAGACGAGGTCCCCGAGCGGGTCGTAACCGGGACAGAACTGAGGCCCCTCCCTGCTGAGGAGCACACCATCTGCCCGTCGTCCGGGCTCAATTGTACCCAGTTCCTTCCCCAGACCAAGGGCTACGGCCCCGCGGGCGGTGGCGCAGCGGAGCGCCTCGGGGGCGGGGAGCGCGTGGGGGTTGTGGGCCCGCACCTTGGCCAGGAGCGCGGCGAGGCGCATCTCCTCGATCATGTTCAGATCGCCCGCCGACGCCGCCCCGTCTGTCCCCAGGGCGACGTTGACCCCGCCGTCGAGCATTTCCTGGACGGGGGCGATCCCGCTGGCGAGCTTGAGGTTTGACGTCGGGCAGTGGACCGCACTCGCACCGTGCGCGGCCAGGATCTCGATATCCTTCTCCGAGAGGTGGACGCAGTGGGCGGCGACGACAGGGACGGAGAACACCTCGAGCTCCTCAAGCCACTCGACGGGGGATTTCTTCGTCTTGGCACGGATCTCCTCAACCTCGGACTCCGTCTCGGCGAGGTGGGTGTGGAGGGGCACGTGAAGCTCGCGGGCGAGCTCGGTGACCCACTGCCAGGCCGCGGGGTGGCAGGTGGTCGGGGCGTGGGGGGCGAGCGCGACCCGGATCCGCCCCTCGGCCTTCCCATCCCACCCCCGGGCGAATCGCTCCGCCGCCTCGATCTCGGGGGCAATCCGCTCGGGGGTGGGGGCAATGATCCCGTACCCGAGGAGCGCCCGGAGGCCCACCTCCTCAACAGCCCGCGCCACCTCGTCCATGAAGAAGTACATGTCGAGGAACGCCGTCGTTCCGCTGCGGATCATCTCCGCAAGCCCGAGGAGGGATCCCCAGTACACGTCCTTGGACGTCAACTTCTCCTCGCGGGGCCAGATCTCCTCCTCTAGCCAGCGCTTGAGGGGAAGGTCGGGGGACAGACCGCGGAACAG
Source organism: Candidatus Bipolaricaulota bacterium (assembly GCA_937921255.1). Classification (GTDB taxonomy): domain Bacteria; phylum Bipolaricaulota; class Bipolaricaulia; order Bipolaricaulales; family Bipolaricaulaceae; genus Bipolaricaulis. The sequence continues at coordinate 4,776 of CAKZSO010000031.1, read as the reverse complement.
GGTCATCGCGAGGTGGGTGTGCGCGTTCACGAGCCCGGGGATGAGGAGGCAGCCCTCGCCGTCGATCACGCGATCGAACGCGCCGCCCACACCGCCGCCGGCGACGACCGCCTCGTAGCGGCGCCCTTCGATCACCACGTCGGCACGGCGGGCGGATCCGGCCTCGGGTCGTTCGATCACCATCGCCCCGCGGATGAGGGTGCGCACGGGTGCAGTATACGGGTTGGGGGACACGCCCGGTCCGTTCGGGCTATGATCGGCTGGGAGGTATGGACGGAAAGGAAGCGGAGGACATTGCCTGCCGGTACCTCCAGGCCCAGGGGATGCGGGTGGTAGCCCGCAACTGGCGCTGGCGGGGGGGCGAGGTGGACATCGTCGCCCGCGAGGGGCCGGTCCTCGTGTTCGTGGAGGTCAAGGCGCGGCGGGGCGAGACCCACGGGACGGCCGAGGAAGCGGTGACCCCTGAGAAGCGGAATCGGCTGTGGCAGACGGCACTCGCCTTCCTGGGGGGTCGAGCCGAGGTCCCGGTGCGGTTCGACGTGATCGCGATGGGCCCCCACGGGGTGCGCCACGTCCGCGACGCGTTTCGGGAGGAGGATGTTCGCCCAAGTCCTTAGCGCTGCCCCGTACGGGATCGAAGCCCGGCTGATCGAGGTCCAGTGCGATGTGGGCCCGGGTCTCCCCGGGTTCGCGATCGTTGGGCTCCCCGAAAAGGAGGTCACCGAGGCGCGGGAGCGCGTCCGATCGGCGATCCGCAACTCTGGACTCACCTTCCCCCAGCTCCGGATCACGGCCAACCTTGCCCCGGCTGACCTCCGCAAGGAGGGGGCCGGGTTCGACCTCGCCCTGGCGGTGGGCCTCCTCGTGGCCACCGGACAGCTGGGGCCCGAACCGACGGCGCGGACCTTGTTTCTTGGGCAGCTCGCGCTCGACGGGGGACTGCGCCCGGTGCGGGGGGCGCTGGCGATGGCCCTCGCTGCGCGGGAGGCGGGGCTCGAGCGGGCGGTGGTGGCCGCGGGCTCCGCAGCCGAGGCGGCACTGGTCGAGGGCCTGGCCGTGTTCCCTGTGGCGTCCCTCGGCGAGACCGTGGCCCTGCTGTGCGGGGAGGGGGAGGTCCGTCCCCTGCCGCGAACCGTTCCCGCGGACGAGCCTCCCGACTGGATCGACCTGTCCATCGTTCGGGGTCAGGAGCACGCTCGGCGGGCGCTCGAGATCGCCGCGGCCGGCGCGCACCACCTCCTGATGGTCGGCCCTCCTGGGGCGGGGAAGTCCCTCCTTGCCCAGTGTCTCCCCGGGATCCTCCCGCCCCTTACGTCCGACGAGGCCCTCGACGTCACCCGGATCCACTCCGTGGCCGGGACCCTCCGCCCGGATCGGCCGCTCGTTCGCTGGCGCCCGTTCCGGGCCCCCCACCACACGGTGTCCTACGCGGGGATGGTCGGGGGCGGGCACGGCATCCCCTCCCCCGGGGAGATCACCCTCGCCCACCACGGGGTCCTATTCCTCGACGAGCTCCCCGAGTTCGACCGCAAGGTGCTGGAGGCGCTGCGCCAACCGCTGGAGGAACGGCGGATCACGGTCGTGCGCGCGGGAAGCGCGGTGACGTTCCCCGCGTCGTTCACCCTCGTTGCGGCGATGAACCCTTGCCCCTGCGGGCACTTGGGCGACCCCCTGCGGCCGTGCCGGTGCCGCCCCCACGAGGTTCTCGGCTACCGGAAGCGCCTGTCGGGCCCGTTTCTCGATCGGGTGGACCTGTTCGTCCCCGTGCCGCGCCTGACCCGGGACGAGCTCCTTTCCGAGGGGGGCGGAGAGGCTTCGGATACCGTGCGGGCAAGGGTGAGCGAGGCACGACGGATTCAGAGGAACCGGTTTGGGGGTAGGGCGAAGACGAACGCCGAGCTCGGGCCGCGGGACCTTCGCCGCTACTGCCGCGTCTCCCCCGAGGCCCAGGTCCTGCTCGGGCGGGCGGTGGACCACTTCGCCCTGACGGGCCGGGGCTACGCCCGGACCCTCAAGGTCGCGCTCACGATTGCAGATCTCGCCGGGTCAGCTACCATCGAGCCCGAGCACGTGGCGGAGGCCTTGCAGTACCGGGCGTTTCCAGAGGAGGGACTAGCGTGAAATGGATTTGGGTTTTCCTGTTCTTGGCGAGCGGAGCGGTAGCTTCTCTGGCTCAGGAGTTCACCGTGGGCCGGATCGAGGTGGTCGGGAACGCCCATGTTCCCGCCAAGGAGATCCTGGCCGCAGTCCGGTTCGAACCGGGCCAGGTGATTACTCGGGACCAGGTGCTGGTCGCGGTTCAGGCGGTCCAGAGGCTCGGGTACTTCGTTCAGGTCGCCCCGGAGCTCGCGTTCGACGGGGATCTCGTGGTGGTGAGGTTCAGGGTTGTCGAGTACCCGAAGATCGAGCGGATCACCTTCGAGGGACTCCCGCCGGCTCCGAAGGGCAAGGGGACCCTGCTTTCGTGGTTCCAGGACGCCCTCAAGGGCGGAAACAAGCCCTCTGAGACCAAGCTCCGGGAGATCCTGACCGACAAGGGGGTGAAGGCGGGCGCGGTCTTGAACCAGGTGAAGCTCGAGGCCGCCCTTGCCTCGCTCGTTGAGGAGTACCAGAAGATGGACTGGGCCACGGTCCAGATCGTGCCCGATCTCCGCGGGGCGGAGCTCGTGTTCGTTGTCGAGGAGCTCCGGATTGCCGGGCACCGCTTCCGGGGCCTGACCACGGTCCCCGAGGAGGAGGCGCGCCGACTCGTGGCCGTGCCGGTGGGGGAAGTGGGGCGGATCTCCCAGATCCAGGCGACGCTGGGCGCGCTTGGGCGGTCGGTGTTCTTCGCCTCGGGCAAGGTTGGGGCGGAGCTCGGGGAAGGAGGGGTGTGGCTCATCTGGGACCTCGTGGAGCGGGTGCTCCTCCCCGTCCCCACGCCGATCGCTGGGATCGAGATCAGCGGCGTCGCGGCGTTCCCCCTCGAGCGGCTCCTGGGGCGAATGGGGGCCCTTCCACCGGGCCTCGTCACGAACCACGACGTCCTGCGGGCCCTCGGTCCGATCTACGACTACTACCGTCGGGAGGGCCTGTTCATGGTGGACTTCGTGAGCGAAGGGGTGGTGGAGGGACGGCTCCGGGTGCGTGTGAAGGAGGGGAGGATTGCCCGGGTCGAGGTCGGGGAGGAGACCCGCACCGCGAGTTGGGTGATCGAGCGGGTGATGGATCTCCCTCCGGGCCAGCTTCTTACCGAGGGTCGCCTAGCGGCCGGGCGCCAGGCGTTGATGGCGCTCGGGTACTTTCAGGACGTCGTCCTCGAACCGCGGTGGGCTGCCGACGAGCTCGTCCTGAAGGTCACGGTGACGGACGTGGAGAAGTTGGGGTCCATTGGGGGCAACCTCGCGTTCTCTCCCCAGGACCAGGGGATCGTTGGCAACCTCACCTACAGCCAGAAGAACGTGTTGGGACGGGCGATCGACCTCGCGTTGTCCCTGGACAAGGGGCTGACCGGGAGCGGGGCCACGAAGTGGAGTCTCTCGTTCCGCAGCCACTCGTTTCCTGTGTTCGACGTGGTCAGCCTCGACTTCTACCGACGCGAAGAGGGCACGGATCCCGTCATCCTCACCCTCGGGGGCGGGGCCACGGTGGCCTACCCCCTTGCCCCGTACCTAGACCTGTCGGTGGGACTGACAAGCGAGAAGGCGTGGGAGGTGGCGGAGGGTGAGCCCCTTGCCCCGAAGACCGCCCTCGAGGTCGGCCTCGCGTACGACGACCGGGATAGCCCGTTCTTCCCGCGCACAGGAAGCCGGGGCCGGGTCTCGGTGGAGAAGGCGGGGACGTTTGCCCCGGGTGTGGAGTACCTGACCCTGAAGGGCGAGCGCGCCCAGTTTTCCCCGGTCGACCTCTCCTTCTTCCTCCGGGAGACGCGGGCGGTACTCGCCTGGCGGGTGCTCGGTCGCTGGGGGTGGGACCTCCCTGAGCGGCATCGGTTTACCCTGGGGGGAGCGGACACGGTCCGGGGGGCCAAGGGCGTGCAGACGGATCGCTACGGCCTTCTGAACACCGAGTTCCGGATCGAGGTTGCCCAGGGATCCTGGGTCGCCCTGTTCGGGGACTTCGGGGCCACCTGGGACCGCACTGTCAAGTCGTCGCTGGGGGTGGAGCTTGCGGCAAGCGTAGCAGGGATGTTCGTCCGCCTCGCCCTCGCCTGGCCGAACGACCGCGATCCGACGTGGGTCCCGGCGTTCGAGTTCGGGATGAGCCCGATGTTCTAGGGTAGAGTTCAGACAACGACTGCGGGAGGATACCAATGAAGACACAGTGGATTGTGGGTTTGATCGTGGGCGCGCTCGTCCTGGGCCTTGTGGGTGGCATCGTCGGGAGCCGGCTGTTCCCCGCAGCGGGATCCGGGGGGGACACGACGAAGCTCACCGCCGACGTAACGCGGCTTACCACCCGGGTGGCTGACCTCGAGACGCGCCTTGCCGGCGTTACCACGGGCGGAGCGGGCCTGCGGGTGGGCGTGGTGAACGTGGAGACCCTGTTCGCGCAGGTGTTCCTGCCCCAGGTGCAGACCGAGCGGGCGGCGATGGAGGGGAAGGCCCGCGACATCCAGGCCCTCCAGGCCGACTACGCGGCGGGGAAGGTCCAGCCTGCCACCTATCAGCAGCGGTACCTCCGGCTCCAGGCCGAGCTCGTCCAGGCCTCTCTTCAGGTGAACATGGTGATGCTCAACAAGATGATCGCCTCGCCGGGGTTCCTCAACATGCGGACGGACCTTGAATCGGTGCGAAC
>CAKZSO010000030.1 GCA_937921255.1 Candidatus Bipolaricaulota bacterium | reverse complement strand
GATCTCCCGGCAGTGCGCACCGGGGCTCCGGATGATCTGGGCGAGCAGGGCGAGCAGCGGGGGGCTGAGGGGCACGTTCCGCAGGGGGTGCCGCCCTGCCTCCAGTCGGCGCAGTCCGTCCAGCGCCTCGAGCAGTGTCTCTCTGATCATTAGTTTATTTATCGAAGTATATGGCCGCTCACCTCTCTGTCAAGGCGTGGCCCGTGCCCGGTGGGCGGCGGGCCTGGGCCGAACCGGGGACCGTGAGCCCACGGACTGGTCCTCCATCAGGAGTGGCGCTTCTCCCTGAGCAGGTGTCCCCGGCCTGAACCCCGATGCCTTGGAGGGCTGTCTCAGCTCTGCCCGAGGGATTCGCTTGCGCTTGACACGATGGGCTGTCGGCGCTAGGATGCGCATCTTTGCAGGGTTGTGCAAGATGACACATAACGCGGCCGCGGCATTCGAAGAGGTTGTGAGCACGATCGGCAAGGCCCTTGCCCACCCGGCGCGGGTGGAGCTCTTGCGCCTGCTCGAGCAGGGCGAGCGGTGCGGGTGCGAGTTCGTCCCCCTCCTGGGCCTGGATCCGTCCGTCGTCTCGCGGCACCTCGCCGTTCTTTCGCGGGCGGGTCTGATCGTGTCCCGACGCGATGGGGTGAGGTTCATGTGGCGGCTCGTCCGGCCCGACATCCCCCGCCTGCTATCCTGCCTGGCCAACCTGCGGTGTTCAAGGGAGTTTGAATGAAGCGCGAACTGCGTCTGTCCCTCTTGCTGGGAGGCACGTTCCTCGCCGCGTACCTCGTCCCGTGGTCCGCTCCGGTCGTGCAGAAGGCCCTCGCCGAGGCGTTTCTTCTTCTCCAGGACTACGCCCGGGAGCACGTGCTCACCTGCCTCATCCCGGCCCTGTTCATTGCGGGCGGGATCGCGGTGTTCGTGTCCCAGGCGTCCGTGATCCGCTACCTCGGCTACGGGGCAAAGAAGGCCGTTGCCTACGGCGTGGCCTCGGTGTCGGGGACGGTGCTCGCGGTGTGCTCGTGCACCGTGCTGCCCTTGTTCGCGGGGATCTACAAGCGGGGCGCCGGGCTGGGGCCAGCGACGGCGTTCCTGTACTCCGGACCGGCGATCAACGTGTTGGCGATCATCCTCACCGCCCGCGTGCTGGGGCCGTCCCTCGGGATTGCCCGGGCGATCGGTGCGGTGGTCTTCTCGATCGCCATCGGGCTCGCAATGCACGCTCTGTTCCGGAAGGAGGAGCAGGCGAAGGCGGAAGCAGCCGCCGGACTTGCCCAGCCAGCACCGCCAACCCGCGCGTTGTGGAAGACGGGCCTGCTGTTCGCCCTCATGATCGCGGTCCTCGTGTTCGCGAACTGGGGCCGACCAGCGGGCGTTACGGTGACGCTCCGCGACGGAACCGCCGTCTCTGGAACGCGCGCCGGGGAGGATGCGTCCTCCCTGCTCCTCGTGCCGGAGGGAGGGGAGGAGATCGTCTCGTTGCCCAAAGCGGAGGTCACGGGGGTGGAGTACAGCCCGTCGGCCTACACCACCCTGTGGCGGTACCGGTACGCGGTGGCCGGGGTGTTCCTCGTCGCGCTTCTCGTTCTTCTGCCGTTCTGGGTCGGCAAAGAGGAGGGAGGGGCGTGGGTGCGCTCCACGTGGGACTACGCGCTGCTCATCCTCCCCTACCTGTTCGGCGGCGTCCTGGTGGCGGGGTTCCTCCTTGGACGACCAGGGGAGGAGGCGCTCATCCCCGCCCGGTGGGTTCAGGCCGCGGTGGGCGGGAACTCGTGGCTGTCGTGCGCGGTGGCCTCCGTGGCGGGGGCGTTCATGTACTTCGCCACGCTCACTGAGGTCCCGATCCTCCAGGGGCTCCTCGGCTCCGGAATGGGCCAGGGGCCGGCGCTCGCGCTTCTTCTGGCTGGGCCGGCCCTGTCGCTCCCTTCGATGCTCGTGATCCGCCGCGTCCTCGGGACGAAGAAGACAAGCGCGTTCATCCTGCTCGTGATGGTGTTGTCCACCTTGGCAGGAAAACTCTATGGGACGGTGATCGGACGATGAGCGGAACCAGCAGACCTCAGAACGAAGGCCCTACGGGAACGAACGCCCTCCTGGTGTGCTTCGGGGGGATGTCCAACGTGGGAACCTTGACCGGTCTGGCGGCGCTCGAGGTCGTCAAGGCAGGAGAAGGAACGATCTTCTGCCTGGCCTCGCTCGCCAACGGGGATCCGATGGTCGAGACGCGCCTGCGCGAAGCGAGGCGGATCGTGGCCGTGGACGGCTGTCCGCTCGCCTGCGCCCGGCGGATTGCCGAGCGGGCGGGGTTCCCGCCCCACGCGGCTCTGGTTCTGTCGAAAGACCTCAAGATCCCGAAGGGACCGCCCTCGGGTGTGACCGAGGCGGACCGCGAACGGGCGGAAGCGGCGATCCGGGAGGCGTTGCGTGAACAAGGCCGATCAGCGGAGTGAGAAGATGGTACAGAACAAGAGTTCCGCCAAGGGGAAGAAGGTGTTCCTTCGGCTGGGGGTGGTGGCCCTCGTCGCGCTGGGCGTGGTCGGGGCCGTCTACCTCCGGCAGGGGACGCTTTCCCAGCCAGGAGTCGCCTCCGAAGGTCTGGCGGATCAGCCCGCAGCTGGGGTTGCGGAGCCTGAGGTCTCCCTCGCTCAGCCTGAGCCTCCCGTCGTCGAGCTGTCTGCGGGTACGGACGCTGAAGCGGTCGAGGAACTCGTGCCTGAGATCGCGGGAGCGGGACCCGAGGAAGAAGATCCGCAGCCTGAGGGCCCGGTGGCGGTTCCGGAGCCCCCCAAGACCCTGCCCAAGCTCCTCGACCTCGGGGCGGATAAGTGCATCCCCTGCAAGCAGATGGCGCCGATCCTCGAGGAGCTGCGGGTCCAGTACGCCGGCGTGTTCGAGGTCGTGTTCATCGACGTGTGGAAGAACCCCGCGGAGGCGGACAGGTACAAGATCCGCATCATCCCCACCCAGATCTTCTACGACGCGGATGGCAAGGAGTTGTTCCGCCACACGGGCTTCTACTCGAAGGAACAAATCCTCGCCAAGTGGAGGCAACTTGGGGTCGATGTGGGGGGGCGCTAGCGGTGGGGGGATGGTTCGCCGCGCTGAACCAAGCGGTCGAGGGGACGCCCCTCGTGGCGGTGGCAGGATCGCTTGCGTGGGGCGTGCTGAGCGTCATCTTGAGCCCGTGTCACCTGGCGAGCATCCCTTTGGTGGTGGGGTACATCAACCGTCAGGGGCAGCCTACGGTGCGCAGATCGCTTGCCATCTCGACCGTGTTCTCCCTAGGGATCCTCGTCACGATCGGGATCGTGGGGGCGATCACCGCCCTCGTCGGGCGGATGCTGGGGGACGTGGGGCCGTACGCGAACTACGCCGTGGCGGCGGTGTTCTTCCTCGTGGGGTTGTACCTGCTTGACGTGATCCGACTTCCGGGGGGGGGACTGGGTACCTTGGGCGTGGGATCGAAGGGGTACTGGGGGGCGGCGCTCCTGGGGCTCCTGTTTGGGGCCGCCCTGGGCCCCTGCACGTTCGCCTACATGGCCCCGATGCTCGCGGTAACATTTGGGTTGGCTTCTCAGAACCTCGCGTACGCGGGACTGCTCTTGGGGATGTACGCCCTGGGCCACTGCGCGGTGATCGTCTTGGCGGGGACGTCGATGGGCATGGTCCAGCGGTACCTCAACTGGAATGAGCGGTCGCGGGGAACGAAGATTGTCAAGGCGGCCTGTGGGGTCCTGGTGATCCTGGCGGGCCTGTACCTGATCTACGCGGCACCGTGATCGGAGAGCTTGGTGGGGACACGATGGGTAGCGGTGAAACTCGGTAGAGTGTGGAGGTGTAGATGCATCTGATCGAGGTGTTTGGGACAGGATGTCCGAAGTGCAAGGCGACGGTGCGGAACGCCGAACAGGCGGTGGCGGAG
>CAKZSO010000029.1 GCA_937921255.1 Candidatus Bipolaricaulota bacterium | reverse complement strand
GCGGGAGATCGATCGGCGGAACTCACCCCGCTCGCGCGAAGCTCGCCGTCGTCAGGCAATCACGTGCAAGGCGCGGGGCCGCAGCGAGATCTCGAGCTCTTCGACGAGCTCCGGCAGGAGCTCCCCGTCCATGTGCACCGGGAGAGGGCGGTCGCTCTGGATCTTCACCTGAGCAGCCCTCTTGGCGTGAACCCGCGCCAGGTTGAGGTACGTGCCATCGCGGGTCTTGGGCAAGACAGCGAACCGCACCAGCCGCGGGTAGTTGCCGATGAGCCCGACGTCCAGGAGGCCGTCGTCGGGCTGGGCCTGGGGAGCCAAGCGGTACCCACCCCCAGCGTAGGGGCCATTCATGACCGAAACCGACAGAAGCTTTCCCGCGAACGTCCATCCGTCACCCGCGACCTCAGCCCGGAACGCCCGGAACTTCACGACCTCAAGGATCGTCGCGTAGAGGTAGCCGATCTCGCCCTTCAGAAACCGCATGCGCCGGTAGTCGGCGGCGATCTGGCCCTCGACGCCCATCCCAAACGAGTTCAAGGAGAACTCGCCGTTCACGCTAGCCACATCCAGGGCTCGTTCCCGGCCCCGGGCGAGCACGGCTGCTGCACCCGCCAGATCCTTCGCAATCCCCAACGCCCGGATGTAGTCGTTCCCCGATCCCATCGGGAGAACCCCCAGCGCGGCGTCGGTTCCCACGAGAGCCTGCGCCACCTCGTGGATCGTCCCATCTCCGCCCGCAGCGGCGACGATCCTCACCCCCGCCTGCAGCGCGTCGCGGGCGAGCTCGACCGCGTGCCCTGGCCGTTCGGTGAGGGAAACCGCAGCGTCCACTCCAGCTTGTGCAAGAGCCCTGAGCAGTTCTTCGTGACGCTCTCCGGCCCGGCCCCGATCCGCCGCCGGGTTGAGGACCACCTGTACCTGTGCCATGGCTCGGCATTCTACCGCTGCCACAGCAGTCCTGTCGAAGCCAAGCTCCGTGGTTCGCGTTGTCATGCTCTGGGAGGGGAGGCGCGACGCGCAATTCTTCTACGATCGTCTCCGGCGAACGCTTGCTCTGCTGAAACGGTCAGTCGTGCTGTACAGCCCTCGCCAGACGGATGGAGAACCGGAGCGATCCGGCCGGTCGGCGCTCCTCTTGGGTGAGAACCACGAGCGACCGACCCCGAAATCGGGCGCGGAGCTCCCAGCGGTCGCCCAAGTAGTCGGCGCTCTCGATCTCGGCGGCCAGCGGCCCCTCGCCCACCTCAACCCACTCCGGACGGAAGAAGAGGAGGACCTCGTCGCCCTCCAGGGCCTCCCCCCGCTCGGCGGGGATCCGCTCACCCGCGACCTCGACGATGGCGCGGTCCCCGTCCACGGAGACCACCCGGCCTGGCCAGAGGTTCGCCCGCCCGAGGAAGCTGGCCGCGAACGGGGTTCTGGGCCGCTGGTAGAGCTCCGCAGGCGGCGCCACCTGCTCCAGCCGCCCGTCGCGCATCACCGCCACCCGGTCTGCGAGGGCGAGCGCCTCCTCCTGGTCGTGGGTCACGTAGAGCGCAGTCATCCCTATCCTTTTGAGAAGAGCTCGGAGCTCCCCCCGAAGCTCCTTTCGGAGCGCGGCGTCCAGCGCGGACAGGGGCTCGTCAAGGAGGAGAATCCTCGGCTCGGGGGCGAGGGCCCGGGCCAGGGCCACGCGCTGCTGCTGCCCCGCAGAGAGCTGGTGGGGCTTCCGCCGCTCGTAGCCAGCGAGGCCGACGAGATCGAGAAGCTCCCGCACCCGCCTCTTCCGGTCCCCCCGTCGGAACCGGAGGCCGTAGGCGACGTTCGCTCCCACGGTGAGGTGGGGGAACAAGGCGTAGCTCTGGAACACGAGGCCCACCTCACGCTTCTCAGGGGGCCATTCGGTGGCGTCGCGGCCGGCGAGGAGCACCCGGCCGGCATCGGGTCGCTCCAGCCCGGCGACGATCCGCAGGACGGTCGTCTTCCCGCACCCGGACGGGCCGAGGAGGGCGAGGATCTCCCCCTCCGCCACGGCGAGGGACAAGTCCTCGACCGCAACCACAGGCCCGAACCGCTTGGTGAGCCCGCGGACCTCAACCATGGGTTCTCCGGTGCTTGTCTGCCGCGGAGGCGGGGACCGGATCGGTTGTGGAGTGGATCGGTTCTCCGTAGCGTCGCAGCCTGTCTGCGACGACCTTCCGCAACCGGCGAACCGCCGTGTGGTTGGGCATGAAGCCCGACGCTACACGCTCGACGGGCTCGGCGCTGTCTGGGAGGCGACGGAAGCCAGCCGGGGCTCCTGTGCGGCTGAGCCAGCGGGAGCCGGCGCGGTCCCACGCCCAGGCGGCGAGGGCGGTGGTCGCCATAAGCACGGTCGCCATCGCCGAGGCGGCCCCGAAGTCGCGGCTTCCGAGAAAGTGGTAGATCGCCATCGGCATCGTCATCACCCCCGGCCCGGACAGCATCGCCACCGCGGTCATCTCTCCCAGGGAGAGGGCGAACGCGAACGCCCCCGCGGCGAGGACCCCGCTCCCCAGCAGGGGTAGGGTCACCGTGCGGAACGCGGCGAACGGGCTTGCCCCCAAGGTGCGCGCTGCCTCGGGGAGGGCGGGGTCGAGGGCGTCCCACAGCGGGCGGATTGCCCTCACGACGAACGGGTACACAATCAGGGTGTGGGCGAGAACGATCGCCCACTCGCCGCCCAGTGCCGAAAGCGGCGACCGCCGGAACGCGAGGAGGAGCGCCAGCCCGACGACGACCGACGATACGGCAAGCGGCGCCATGAGGATCGTCTCCAGGATCCGCGACCGCACGCGACGCAACACGGCGCTCACCGACAGCCCGAGGACGAGGGCGAGCCCTGTCGCGCCCCCGCCGACGAGGAGGCTCGTTCGAACCGCGGCCAGGGGCGAGGACTCGATGAACGGGTTCCAGGCCGGCGAGGCGATCATCCGGTACCAGTGGAGGGTCGGGGCCGCGCCGCCCGGGGCGGGGTGGAGAAACGAGTCGGCAACGACCGCCCCGATCGGCCCTAGGAACACGATCGCTGCCGGGATAAGGTAGAGGAGCCACAGGGCGCGCCCGGGCCGCTCGCGAGAGAGGAGGGGCACGGTGGGGGCCGTGCGGACCCCGCCCTGGCGGGCGGAGAACGTCCCCCCTCCCCACAGGTGGAGGTAGGTCAGGGCGAGGGACAGGCCGAGGGTGAGGAGGGCCAGCGCCGCCGCGCGGGGAAAGCTCGCCACCACCCCCCGCGCGTAGAGGTAGACGCCAACCTCGACCGTGGCGTAGCGCGCCCCGCCCAGGGCCAGCGGGATCGAGAACGACAGGGTGCACAGGACGAACACCAGGGCGAGGGCGGAGAGAACCGTGGGGAGGAGCAGCGGCAGCGTTACGGTCGCGAACGCGCGGAAGCGGCCCGCGCCGAGGGCCCGCGCCGCCTCGACCAAGGTGGGGTCGGCCCGTTCCCAGGCCGAGTTCACAAACCGCGCCACCACCGGCGCGTTGTAGAACGCGTGGGCGAGCACAACCGCCCACAGAGTGTACAGGACCCGGATTGGGGGCTCCCCGAGGCCAAAGAGACCCATCAGGAGCCGGTTGAGGTGCCCCGAGCGCCCGAAGAAGAGGACGAACCCCAGCGCCACCGTGATCGAGGGCAAGACGAACGGGACGATCGTAAACGCCCGTAGAAGCCCCCGCCCGGGGAACCGGTACCGGGTGAGGAACCAACCCAGCGGAAACCCGAGCCCAAGGGAGAGGAGGGCGGACAGGGCAGCCTGTTCGACGGTGAACAGGATCAGCCGCCGGACGTAGGGGTCGGAGAGGGCAGCGAGCAGCCGCTCCCCGGTCCACCGCCCGTCCACCTGGAGCCCGAGGCGAAGGACGTCCCACAGGGGCCAGAAAAAGGCGACCCCGAGGAACAGGAGCGGCAGGAGGGCAAGCGCCGCCCCCGCCGCCCCTCGTCCCGTCAGCTGCCGAGGAGGGCCTGCCACCGGCTGATCCAGTCGTCCAAGAGTTCCGCCACCTCGCCCGGGCCGAGGAACACCGGGTGCTCCGGCACCACGGCCAGCCGGGCGAAGTCCGGCGGTAGCTCGACCTCGCTGTGCACCGGGAACATCCACTGCGAGGTCGGGATGAGGGCCTGGATCTCTGGCGACAGGACGATATCGATGAACGCGTGGGCGAGATCGGGCCGCCGGGTCGTGCGCACGATGCCGAGCCCCTCGACCAGGCGGTACGCCTCCCCGTCCAGGGTCAGCACGCGGTACTTTGCCTCGCCCGCCGTGATGTAGGCGTAGGCAGCGTCGGTGGAGTAGGAGAGGACAAGCGGGGCCTCACCAGCCTCGAACATAGCGAACGCCTCGGTCCAGCCACGGGTGATCGTGAGGAGGTTGGGGAGCAGGGCCCTCCAGAACTCCGACCAGTCCTCGCCGAAGTGGGCGATCGTCCACAGGAGAAACGCGAGCCCGGTCTCCGAGGTGCGCGGGTCCTGAAGGATGATCTTCCCCCGGAGCTCCGGTCGGAGGAGGTCGGCAAACGATCGCGGGAGGAGGTCTTCAGCCAGGGCTGGGCTCGCCACGAACGCGATGTACCCGTGATCGAACGGGAGGACGTGGCCCGACGGGTCTACCCGCAGGTCGTCAGGCACGAACGCGAGGTTGGGGATGAGGTCCGGGTCGAACGGTCGAAACACCCCCTCCGCGAGCGCGCGGGGCAGGCTCCCGGCGGTGACCCCGAGGAACAGGTCCGCATCGGTTCGACCGGTGGAGAGCTCGGCGATCAGGCGGGACAGCATCTCCGCCGCGCCGGCCGGGGCGACCCACACGAGGTCCACCCCCGGATGGGCGGCCTCGAACGCCCGCTCGATCGCCGACGCCGGTCCCCACCGCACGAACGACCGGCTGGCGTAGACGACGAACTGCTCGGCCGCCACCGCAGACGTTGTCAACGTCAGGGCGGCCACCAAACCAATGAATCTCTTCATGGGATGCCTCCTTGGGGACTGGGGACCGGATTGCCCCGCGGGGCGTCGGCAAGCACGGCGACGGCCCAGGAATCCTGGGCCGCGGGTGGTCGCGTCTTCATGGGTAACCTTTCCTCCGCTGGCATGACCCAGATCAGGTTCTGGGGTCGAGGCGTGGGACCTCCTCTCAGCCCCGTTCGGGCTCCCCCAGTTACCCCCTGGCGATTATAGGCCCGCCAGCGGCCGATTTCACCCACGCCGTTGTCCGCGAGCCGGCATCCGTAGTCCGTTGTCCGCAATAGCTTCACGGACCACGGATAACGGTTGACGGGCAGCGACGAGGGATTGACCCGGTCTTGCCTACGGGCTATCGTGATCGGGCGAAGGAGGTGACCGATGGAGAGACTGTGCGTGGCGCTCAGGATCCAGGCCGACGAGGATGGGCTGTGGCTCGAGGACGATGGGCGGAGGCTTCAGCTCCCGGTTTCGTTTTGGGATACCTTGGCCGGTGCCCTGCGGGACGGGGGCCAGCCCGAGCTAGCCGACCGGCTGGAGCGGGCAATCCGCGACGTCCAGGAGCGCCAGGTCCGGGCCGAGGCCCAGTTCCGGTGCATGGAGGGGGCCTATTCCCCCGACGAGGCCCGCCGCTGCCAGGCCCTCCTCGCCGACGACCTCAAAAATGGGTGAACCCCTTCCCCGTAAGGGGGACCTCGCGCCCGTCGGGGAGGAGGAGCCACCGGCCCGCGGCGGCGGGGAGAACCTCGCCCACCACGGAGGCGGGGGTGCCGGCTTCGGCGGAGACCCGCTCGGCGAGGGCCTCGGCCGCGGGGGGCGGGGCGGTGCAGAGGAGCTCGAAGTCCTCCCCCCCGTACAGGGCGAGCTCCCAGGGGGCCCTCCCGGAGAGCTCCGCCACGTGGGCCACTCCCGGGGCGAGGGGTAGGTTCTCGACGTACACCCGGACGCCAACCCCGCTCCGGTCGCAAAGGTGGACGACGTCGCCCCCCAGGCCGTCGGAGAGGTCGATCAACGCCCTGGCCAGGCGCGAGGTGGCAATCACCCGGCCTTCCCGCACCCGCGGGGTTGGCGCGAGGTGCCGGGCAAGGAGCGCTTCCCCCTCCGGGATCCTGATCCCCGGGTGTCCGCTCAGCCACAGACCAGCCGCCGCCCCCCCCAAGGTCCCGGTGACGAGGAGGCGGTCCCCCGGCCGGGCCCCGGCCCGGGTCAGGAGCTCCCCCCGGGGTACCCGCCCGGCAAGGGTGAGGTCCAAGACGACCCCGTCTCCCGAGCGGGCAACGTTTCCGCCGACCACCGACACCCCCAGCGGGTCCGCCTCCGCCCGCAGACCTTCGTAGAGCTCCTCGATCCACTCCAGCTCGAGGCCGGGCGGGAGAACGAGGGAGACCAGGGCGTGGGTCGGCTCCCCCCCCATCGCCGCGATGTCGCTGGCGTTCACGGCGAGGAGCCGCCGACCGAGGAGCCGAGGTCCGATCCGGTGGCGGACGAAGTGGATTCCCTCGACCTGGCTGTCCACGGTGAGCAGGACGAGGGCGTCCCCCCCGAGGTCGAGGGCCGCGGCGTCGTCGCCGATCCCCACGAGCACGTCCGGCCGTGCCCGGCCCACGATCGCCGCCAGCCGCGCAATGAGCGGGAACTCCCCCACGTCCTCGACCCACATGGCTCCATCCTATCCCAAACCCCCACCCCCACGAGGGAGGAGCGTAGCCGCTGGGTCTAGCCCCGCCAGTGTTGGCACCGAGGGCGATCCCCGCCCGGGGGGGTCGGACGGGCACGACCTGGCTACCGACCATGGAGCACCGAGGGGGATCGTGTTCCCGTAGCTCGTGTGCATCGTGCGCCGTTTGTGCCGGGAAGCCGTGGAATCTCACTTAGGATCGGCTCCGGCTCGGGGAACGTCGGCCCGTAGAGGCGGTTGAACGAGCGGGCGATTTCGCGAGCCATCTCCAGGTGGGGCAGCTGATCCTGTCCCACCGGAACGGCGTGGGCCCGGTAGACGAGGATGTCTGTTGCCTGGAGCACCGGATACGCGAGCAACCCCACGCTTGGGGAGAGTCCAAGCTCCCGCACCTGCTCCCTGTCCGTCGGGCTTGGCGCCGCGCCGGCCCCGGTGAGGAGCATGGACAGAAGGGCAGCTAGCTCGGAATGCTCGGGCCCGGCCGATGGAAGGACGAACGGGCTCTTTGTCCGGATCGAGCCCCCCAGCCTGCCGCGGAGCCCGCTGCGGATGTTCGGGCCCACCGACCGGGGATGGGCGTAGTCCGCGGTGAGGCCGTGGAGGTCGGCGATGAGGAACGGGCATTCGTAGCTATGCTGGAGTCTTGGCTAGCGATCGAGGGCCCCAACGGGGGAGCCGAGGTTCCGCGGCCCGGTCGGACACCCTCCGGTCAGGGTTCTCTGCGTTCACCCTACGGGCCCCCCCCTCGGCTCTCGATCGGCCCTAGAGGACACTCGGCCCAGGAAGGGCGGGAAGCTATCATCCATCCCATGGCGGAGAAGCTTACCTCCCCGTCGGTGCTGCGAGCCCTTTTGGACCGCCATGGGGTACGGCTGCGGTCCAAGCTTGGGCAGCACTTGCTCGTGGACGAGAACGTGCTCCGCCGGATCGTGGAGCTTGCCGAGCCCCGCCCCGACGAGACGGCGGTGGAGGTC
Source organism: Candidatus Bipolaricaulota bacterium (assembly GCA_937921255.1). Lineage (GTDB taxonomy): Bacteria > Bipolaricaulota > Bipolaricaulia > Bipolaricaulales > Bipolaricaulaceae > Bipolaricaulis. The sequence goes on along the minus strand of CAKZSO010000029.1, from coordinate 17,542 downwards.
GGGGCGGGCGCGGGGACCCTCACCGTGGCCCTCGCTCCCCACGTCCGGGAGCTTCTGGCGGTGGAGGTGGATCGGCGGCTGATCCCGGTCCTGGAGGAGACGACCGCGGGGTACCCCAACGTGCGGGTCGTCCCCGGGGACTTCCGGGAGCTCCGGCTCAGCTCGTTCAGGGAGCGAATCCTCGTTGTGGGAAACCTCCCCTACGGAATCACAAGCGACGTCCTGTTGAAACTCCTCCGGGAGCGGGAGGCAGTGGACCGGGCCGTCGTCATGGTCCAGCGGGAGGTGGGGGAGAAGCTTCGTGCCCCGCCAGGGCCGGAGGCGAGCCGGCTGGGGGTCCACCTCCGGGCCTACTTCGAGGTTGAGCTCGTGCGGAAGGTGCCGCGAACCGTGTTCTTCCCCCCTCCGGAGGTGGACTCGGCCCTGATCCGGGTGCGGAAGCTCCCCCAGCCGCGGATCGCGGCCCCGGAGGAGGCGTTTGAGCGGATGCTCGCCCTCGTCTTCTCCGGTCGGCGGAAGACCCTCCGCCGGGTCCTCCTCGGGCAACTCCCGGCGGCGGAGGTGGACCGGATCCTGGCCGAGCTCGGCCTCGACCCCCAGGTCCGCGGGGAGGCGCTTCCCCTCGAAGCCTTGGATCGGCTCGCCCTCTCCTCATGCAGGGTCCGCGGCGGGGGCCAGGCGCGAGGTGGGTCCAGGTGAACGTGGTCTTCCACGGTTCTCGGCAGAGTGGGCTCTCCGTGATCGCGCCCGCGGTGAGTACCCACGGAGCGGTGGGTCTACGCGTGCAAAGATGCGGTGATGGCAGCGTTGTTTCTGAGTGGGGTCGGAGGGGACCTCACCTGTGCGGTGGGGCGCGAGGAGGGGACGGGGCCCTCTTTCGTGTGCGAGCGGTTCGCAGGGGCATTCGAGCTCCGCTACGCCGGAGCGCGTGGCTCGATCTACACGCTCCCCGCAGACACCTTCGTTGAGGGCCGGACCGGCTGGGAAGAGGAGGTTGTCTCACCCCTCGCCGTGCGGCCGATTGCCGAGCTCGTCGTGGAGGACGTCCTGCTCCACCTGGAGGAGCTTGCGGAGCAGGGCCTCCTCTGCATGTACGCGTATCCCTCCCGGCCTCCCGCGGTCCCCGGGGACGACGAGGACCTGGTGATGCGGGGGATCGTCTGGACGCGGGAGAAGGGAGAGAGCGTCCTGAATGCCTTTCAACGCTACCATCCTCACCTGGTGAGGCGGATCCGCCGCGGCCTCGCCGCAGGCCGCTACCCCGAGGGGTTTCCCTGGGACGGGTAGGAGGCAGCGTAGCGTGCGAGCTCAGTTCCGCCTGCGTTCCAGGACTTGGGCTGCCTGCTCCAAGATCTGCTGGGGGTGGAGAGCCCAGCGGATCCCCGCCGCATCGCGTTCCGCCGCGCCCGTGGGTACGGGGGCGCTGAACTACGAAGGCGAGAGCTGGCTCGCCGCAAGCAGCAGGAAGCCGAGCTCGCTAGCTACCGGGCGCGCCTTGTGCAGGGACCGGCGCTGGTTCTCCCCCTTGCCGGCGGCATGCGGTACTCCTACGACCCCGCGCAGCTGGTGCCCTTGGGAGATGCGGGGACCGTGTTCCCGGCGATCCGCCTCAGTGCACCGTGGGGGACGCTGGAGGTGACGGAGGGCGGGACTCTCGTCGATCCCAGTTGGCAAACGGCTCGCGTCTCCGCTCCGACTTCGCTGCGCGGGGACGGGGTCGCCGGCGAGGGGTGGAGGCTCGACCTCGCTCCAGGCTGGCTCGTCCGACCGACGCCGCACCTCGGCCACTGGGATCTCGTCCGCGACAGCCTGGCGACCGAACCTTGACCCCGGCTGGGGTGGGTTCAAGCGAGATCTGCGTATCCTTCGTGTGCCGCCCGGGTTAGCGAGGGATTGAGTAGTGCGCGCGAAGTCGGGCGTCCCCGTAGCAAACTGAACCCCGCTGGACAGAACTGGCCCGGTCAGCCCACGTAACGTTCGCTGGTGTCCGGGAGGGGCTTGATGCCCGCCACGTAGGCATCCCACAGCGCTGCCACGTCCGGTCCGCCGCAGGCGACGAGGGCGGCCCGTAGGTCGTCCGGGGTGGCGGCACGTCCACGGAACCGCGAGGCGAACTCCCGCAGCGCCCGCGCCATGGCCTCCTCGCCCATCGCCCGCTCAAGCAGCAGGAAGGCGCACGCGCCCTTCCGCTGACGCAACGCCTCAGAGTAGGGTTGAAACAAGGTGCAGTCGAGGAGTGCAGTTCCGTGGGTCTCGGCATCTTTCGCCTGAGGGAGGTAGTCTTCGGTCACGATCTTGCGCAGGGTCTGTCGTCCGAGACGCGCTCTCTTCGCAACCAAGCTGGCGTACTCGGCCAGCCCTTCCTCGCAGCCGGGCCGGGTCGGGTCGAACCGGATCCCGATGCCCCACCAGAGATGGGCGATCTCGTGCGCCAGGAGGCCCAGTCCGCTCGCCAAGTCGCGGTCACCGATGAGGCCGGCGATGACGAGCCCCTCTCGGGCGCAGTTGCCGGACACGCTCCCTGGCGGGCAGGCAACGATGAGCTGGTCAAACGGGCATGCACCCCACAGAGATCCGTAGAGTTCCACAATCTCCCTGGCCAGCGCGGCCACGTCCTGGGGCTGGTACGGTGCACCACGCATCGTGAGGGCGGCGAATCTCATACCCCCCGACCATGACTCCGCGTACTCCCCCGGTCCGGCCACGAACGAGAAATCCACCGACGTTCGTCTCCTCGTGTCCCACTGCCCAGTGGTCCCATCATCGGTTGAGCGGACCTCGCCTTTCGCGATCGAGGAGACGACGCGCAGACGGCCCGGAAGGGACGCGGCAACCTCGAACTGGGCACCGTGGCGGAGGTCAAGGGAGAACAGCGGCCGCCACAACGCAATCAGGTTGAACTCGTACCACGGGTCCCCAGCCGACGTGCTCCGAACGCCCAGGGTGTAGTACCCCGAATAGCGGGTTCCAATCGTGCACCTCTCTTCGCGCCCGACGCTGCGCGCCGGGCGAGCGTAGTGGAGAACCGGACCATCTCGGGCGTCGCGGGCAAGAGCCTTGTCCACCTCAAGCCGATGTACGGCGAAGCCGGGGTGAAGGAGGAACGGAATCTCCGTTCGGCCCGTGGTGACGAGGCCCCGGGTGACGGTCGCCGCCTCCAGCTTCCCCGTGCGGTCAAGCCGCACCTCGAGGTGCTCGTAGGTGGGGCGAAGAACACCGTGTTCCACAACCTGAAGGCCGCCAAGCAGCTTCTCTCCGAACTCGTCGTTCATCGTTCACCCCTCCTGACCCGGTCCGCCGGCCTGCTGCACCTGGGATTCTACCGATACCCAGCTGCGTGAGCAGTTCCGCTGCCCGAGTCGGGTCGTCAGGGCCCGGCACGCTCGGTTGGGTGATCAGGGCATTCGCCGACCGGCCCACAGGGGAGCCGTTCCGCACGGGTCGGTGCAACCAGCTGCTATCGGCCATCGTACGGCGGGCGAGGAGAAGGCTTGAATACATCGATCGGGCACCGCGCCGGGATGACCTGGCGCTCCCTCGGGGAACCAACGCCACACCCTCCGGGGTGACCAAGAAGGTCCGCACGGGATCGCCATCAACGACCCATGGCGCAAGTATCCGTGGTCTGCGGAGGACGGTGGCTCACGGTGTTGGGGTTGCGGACTATCATTGGGGGGGGTGACCCATCAGCATTCTCAACACACGGCGGAAGGAGGTTCGGCCCATCCACCCAGGCCAGATGCTCCGGGAGGGTTTCCTTCCCGACTACCGCCTTACGGAGACAAGCAGCTTCGCGAGGGGAGACCCGTGAGCCTGCAGATGGCGCTCCGACTCTCGCGTCCATTTGGCAACTGGCCCGAGTTCTGGCCCAACGCCCAGCCAGCCGTCGATCGGGGGGATGCTGGCCACGGACTCCGGGCCGAGGTAGAGCGGATCAAGCCCGTGACCGTTGCGCAGGGAGAGGTTTCCTCTGCCCGCCCGGCCCCTGTGGTTTGTCTCCGGAGGCGCAGGGCGGCTGATGGCCTCAGCCGGAGCCGGGAGTGCGGGACCTGCCGCTGCCCGGGGCCTGCCGGGCCGGGGAGGGCAGGATGATCGTCTGCAGCAGGGTTGCCAAGACGTACGTGGTGCAGGAGCGGTCCGGGCTCTTCCGCCGTGGAGCGCGGCGGGAAATCGCGGCCCTGCGCGGGATCGACGTCGAGGTCGCCCGCGGGGAGTTCGTGGGGCTCCTCGGCCGCAACGGGGCCGGAAAGACCAGGTCGTGGCCACCCTCCTCCTTTTCCCACCGCAGGCGAGGTCGAAGTGGACGGGATCGACGCCCTGCGCGAGCCAGGGAAGGTGCGCCGCAAGCTCCGGGTGGTCCTCGCCGGGGAACGGACCCTCTACTGGAAGCTTACCGCGATGGAGAACCTCCTTCTGTTCGGCGGGCTTCACGACCTCCCCCAGCGGGAGGTCCGCCCCCGGGCGGCGGAGCTCCTGGAGCTCGTGGGCCTCTCCGGGTACGCCGACGTCTCGGTGGAGAAGTTCTCCACCGGCATGCGCAAACGCCTGGCGATCGCCCGGGCCCTGATCCACCGTCCACCGATCCTGATCTTGGATGAGCCCACCGCGGGGCTTGATCCCCATGGCGTCGAGGACGTGTGGGAGGTGTTGCGGGCGCTGCGCGAGGGGGGAACGACGCTCCTCATGGCCACCCACAACATGCTGGAGGCGGAGCGACTGCCGACACGCCTCCTCCTCATCGAGCAGGGGAGACTCCTGGCCGATGGGACACCGCAGGGGATCGCCGCCCTCTCCGGAACGGGTCAAGCGGCCGTGCTCACCCTCGGCTCCCGGCCCGAGGTGGCCCAGGATCTGCTTGTCCACGAGCTGGGGGATGGGAGGTGCTCCCTGACCGCTCCGGTGGAGCACCTGCCGGCCCTCCTCGCCCAGCTTCAGGCGGACGCCGTGCCCGTGATCGGCGTCGAGATCGTGGAGTCGGGCCTGTGGGAGGCGTTCTTGCGCCTCACCGGTCGTCCGTTCGACCGGGCGGACATCCCGGAGGGGAAGGAATGAGGGCGGTCCTGGCGTTGACCCGCAAGGAGCTCCTCTACCTCCGGGCCTACCCCCTGGACCTGGCGGGCTACGCGATCTCCCCGGCGCTCATCGTGGCCCCGTACCTCCTCGTGGCGCGGATGTTCGGGTTCGACGCCGGGCTCGTGGACTCCGTCGCGGTGGGGCTTCTCCTATGGTACTGGCTCTCCACCCTGCTGGGGGAGGTGGGCCTGGGGCTGGAGGAGGAGATGGAGGAAGGGGTGGTGGAGACGCTCCTGGCGCACCCGATCTCCGTCTTCACGCTCCTCGTCGCCAAGGCGTTGGGAACGGTAATCCTCAACCTGTACATCACCGGAGCGATGGTGGGTTGGTTCTTCGCGTTCGGCATCCCTCTCCTTCTCCCCTGGCCGGCGTTCACCGCGCTGGCGCTTCTCACCGGGGCGGGGATCTCCGGGTTCATGCTCGCCCTCGCGGCGCTGATGGTCCTCTACAAGCAGACCTTCCTGATCTACGACCTGATCCAGACGGCCCTCGGCGCCCTCTCCGGGGTCACGATGCCGGCCCGGCTCCTCCCGCGCCCGCTGTGGGTGGTCTCCCGGGCGCTCCCCCTCTCCTACGGGATCGAGGCGGTGCGGCGGATCCTGGCCGGCGGCGGCACGGGACCGGAAATCGGCCTCCTCGTGGGGTTGGGGCTGGTGTACTTCCTCGTGGGCCGGAAGCTTCTTGCCGTGGCCGAGCACCGGATGCGGACCGCGGGAACGACGGGGGAGTTCTGATGCGGCCGGCGTGGGCTCTTCTCCGCCACACGTTGCGGGCCCAGCTGCGCTATGGGCTGTTCCGCTGGTCGCTTGTCTTCCCGCTTGTGTTCGCGTTGCCCGCCCTTCTCCTTGGGCTGTGGGGCCAACGGTTGGGGCTGGAGGCGGAGTTCGCCGACCGAACGGGGACGTCGGACTACTTGGGGTACCTCCTGCTGGGGGCCCTGTACTGGAACTTCGTCGAGGTGGTGTGGAGCATTGTGCTGTCCCTGCAGCGGGCGATGCGCCAGGGCATGCTGGAGTCGCTCCTGGCGACCCGCATTTCCCGAACCGGGCTGATCGGGGCGTGGTCCGGGGCCCGGTTCGCGGTGGAGGTGGTCCCGTCCCTGGCGACGCTGGTCCTGATCGTTGTTCTGTCGGGTGTCCCGCCGTGGCCGCGCTGGGCAGGGGTGGCCGGGGTGTGGGCCCTGTCGCTGGTCGCCTCGTATGGGTTCGCGTTTGTCTTGTTCGGAGCGACGCTCCGGTTCAAGGACGCGAACTCAGCGGTCGGTCTCCTCGGGAACGCGGCCCCCCTCCTCGGGGGCGTCTTCTTCCCCGTGGCCCTGCTGCCGGGCTTTCTCCGTCCGTTGGCCTACGTCTTCCCGTTCACCTACGGAGCGGACGCCGTGCGGGCCCTATGGCTGGGCACACCGGCCATGTTCCCGCTGGGGCTGCAGATCGGGCTTCTCGCGGCGCTGGCCGTGGCCTATGGGGCGTTGGGGTGGTGGGCGCCCCTCTACTTCGAGCGCCTGGCCCGCCACCACGGCCTGGAGGGGTTCTGACGGTGGATCAGGCCCTGAACTTCCCGTGTCGCCCCAACGACGGGGCTTGCCGCCGTGGCCGCAGGCCCAGGGAAGACGTAACCTCCGATCGTTGATCGACCCAGCGCGCATGGACCGGTCACGGGAGGTCCTCAAGGAGGAGGGCCGGCTGATCCGCCTCCCCAGCCACCGGGCCGTGGTGTTCGTGGGCGACACCCACGGAGATCGCAACGCGACGGTGCGGGTGTTGGAACGGTTCCCCCCCGAAGAGCACGTCCTCGTGTTCCTCGGGGACTACGTGGACCGGGGGCCGGATTCCCCCGGGAACCTGGCCCTCCTCCTGGAGGCGAAGCTCGCCCACCCCGGGTCCGTTCACCTCCTGATGGGAAACCACGAGGGGTGGGCGGTCCAACGGTTTGCGCCGGCGGACTTCTGGGAGCGGCTCTCCCCATCCGAGGCGAGGGGGCTTGGGGAAGTTCTGGCCGCCCTTCCGTTCGCCGCCCACCACCCTGCAGGGGCCCTCGCCCTCCACGGGGCGCTGCCGGACGTGGCCGCCTTGGCCGACCTCGGCCGCGTGGGGCTCGGCTCGGCGGAGTGGCGGGCGATGGCCTGGGGGGACTGGGTAGATGGCCCGGGGTACGCCCTCGGGGTCGCCCACTCCGGGAGGCCGGCGTTCGGCCGGGACCACTTCCTCCGGGTGGCCGATCGCTTGGGGATCCGCGTCCTCGTCCGGTCCCACCAGCCGGGGGCCCCCCTCTTCCTCTACGACGACCGCTGCCTGACCCTGTTCACCTCGCGCGCCTACGGGGACAGCATCCGGCGCGTGGCGGTGCTCCAACCGGGAACGCCGGTCCGCTCCGCCCGCGACCTCGATCTCGTCGAGGTCTAGCCAAGCGAGAGCTCAATCGGTCCCGCCGGGGGGATGAACACCGTCCTCCGGTAATAGCGCAGCTCCTCGATGGACTCGAGGATGTCGGGGAGGGCGCGGTGCTTTGCCCCAACGCCGTTGGCGAGTGCTTTGTCCGGGTACCACCGCTTGACGAGCTCCTTGAGCGAGCTCACGTCCACCTGGCGGTAGCTCAGGTGGGCATCGAGCTTCGGCATGTGACGCACAAGGAACCGCCGGTCGAAGCACACCGAGCTCCCCGCCAAGGGGCACGCCCGCGGCGGGCAATAGGAGGCGACGAGGTCGAGGGCCGCGGCCTCGGCCTGGGCCAGGGTGAGGGTCGAGCAGCGCACCTCCTCGAGCAGCCCCGAACCCTGGTGCTGGGTCTGAACCCACTCGTCGAGGTTCACGAGAGCAGCTGTGGGGTGGTGGACGACGAGCGAGGTCTGGGCAAGCTGGTTCAGGTGTTTGTCGGTGATGACGACCGCGATCTCAAGGACGACGCTCGTCTCCGGATCGAGCCCGGTGGTCTCAAGATCGATCCAGACCATATTCTCGCGGTACCGCATGACACTACGTCCTTTCCACTGCAGGTCAGGTTCGGCCGGGGCGCCCCTCCCTTGCCCACAGGGCAAGGGACAGCTACCGTAACCGTATGGTGCCCGGTTCGCTCCCGGTTGGCCAGCGGTGGGTCCCGAAACCGATCCCCTACGACATCGGGCCGGTGCCCAGCCTTGACCTGCGGCGGTTCCGGCTCCGCCTGTCCGGCGCGGTCGAGCACCCGTCCGAACTCGCGTGGGACGAGATCCTCGGGCTCCCTCAGGTCACGGTGGAGGCGGACTTCCACTGCGTGACAGGGTGGAGCGTTCCCGCCCTGCGGTGGGAAGGCGTCTCGACCCGTGTCCTCGCCGACCTGGTGCGGCCGCGGGAGGGGGTGAGGTGGGTCGTCGCCCACGGGAGGGAGGGCTACACGACGAACGTCCCCTACCTCCAGTTCCTCGATCCCCAGAGCCTCCTTGCCCACCGGATGAACGAAGCCCCCCTCTCTCCTGAGCACGGCTACCCGCTGCGCCTCGTCGTCCCCTCCCTCTACGCCTGGAAGAGCGCGAAGTACCTTGCCGAACTCGAGTTCCTAACCCACCTCCGCCGGGGGTTCTGGGAGGAACGGGGCTACCACGACGTCGGCGACCCCTGGCGCGGGGAGCGCTACCGACGCTAGAGGGACGACCACCAGTAGCCGTTCATCGGTCCGAACCGAGGAAGCGGCCACACCCGGAAGAACGGGGCCCCGATGAGCTCCTCCTCGGGAACAAATCCCCAGTAGCGGGAGTCGTAGGAGTTCATCGTGTTGTCCCCCAGAACGAAGTAGTGCCCCCGCGGGACCGGCGTCGGAGCCACTCCGTACTGCATGCCCATCCCCTGGGTCCAGTAGGTGCGATCGGCAACGGCCTCGAGGGGAACCCCATCCACCAGGGCCTTCCCCCCCACGATCTGCACTGTCTGCCCTCCCACGGCGATCAGACGTTTGACGTAGCGCTCCTGCCTGGCCCGGTACTTGATCCCCAGCGCGCCGAGGTCCCTCGCCCCTGGGGGGACGTTGACTGCGACCGCCTGGTGTCCAACCGCCTCCCGCAGGACGACGAACGGTAGGACCTGACCTTGGGCAGCCTCGACCTTTCGGTTAGCCGTGCGCACGGACGGGACAGGCTCGCCGCCGATCCCGATCGTCGGGTACTGAACGTGGGTGATCCAGTCCCCGGGCTGGAACCCGGCCTGTGCGGCGGGGCTGCCGGCGACGACCTCGGTCACCCGCAGCTCCTCGAGCTGCCAAAACACGATCACGCGCCCTGGGGTGGGTTTCCGGAAGTGGTAGGTGAGGATGTCCACGAAGAACGAGTCCCCGGGTGCAATCGTCGGGTTCATGGACCCGGTGGGCACGGTCATCCGCACGGTGACGAAGGTGATCGTGAGCCAGAAGATGAGGCCCACCTCGACGATCGTCTCCGCCCACCCCAGCCAGTACTCAGCCCGGGGGGAAAACCGCACGCCTCTTCGCCGGAGGAGGCGGATGATCCAAGGCGGCTTCTTCTCTTTGCGGCGCCTGCGGCGCGGCCAGGGGCTCATTCGATCTTGTGGATGCGGCTTACCCGGCGCAGCCAGTAGGGCCGGCTCTTCGTGACCGTGTTCCGCTTGACGACCTCAAACCGCTCGATCCGCGGCGAGTGAACGGGCACAGTCCGCTCCACGCCAACGCCAGCCGCGACCTTGCGCACGGTCACCATCGTCCGCGTGCCCGAACCCGAGAGCTTGAGTACCACCCCTTCAAACGGCTGAAGGCGCTCCCGCGCTCCTTCCGACACCTTCTCGTAGAACCGCACGACATCCCCGGGCCGAAACTCGGGAACGTCCCGCACGTGTTCAGCCTCCAGGGCGTGGATGAGATCGTCCATACCCGTCATTCTTCCTCTCCTTTCAACCGATCGAGGATGATGGCCACCGCGGCCCGCACCGAGAGGTAATTGTACCCGCGTCCGCGCACGGGGGGGAGGAGGGCATCGCACGCCTGGAGAAGGTCGCGCGCCATTCCGTTCCCCGTGCCGAAGAGGAGGAGCACGGGCCGCTCCTCAAGCGTGGCCCGCGCCTCCTCCCAGCTCAGGCGGGGAAAGGGGAGATCCGTCCGCGCGCTCGTCCCCCACAGGAGCGGGGGGCGACCCTCGACCTGGGCGATCTCCTCGTAGCACTCCTCGAGCTCCTCGCGCACCGCGACGAGGGACACCGCGTCCCGGCGGTTGGCGAGCTCTTCCTCTTCCATCCAGAACGCGCGCAGCCGCTCCGCGATCCGCCGCTGGCTGGCAAGCGGGGTGACCACGTAGTATCGGGAAACCCCGTACGTGCGGGCGGTGCGTGCGATGTCGGGCACGTTCATCGAGGTGAGCGCGGTCGCCACGATCCCGCCCTCGCGGTTGCGCATCGGAAAGTGGAGGAGGCCGAGGTACAAGTTGGCCATCGAAAGCGAAGCGTAAGTGAGGACCGACCGCTGGGCAAGGGATCGAGGCCCCACCCGTTTTGCTCCGCCCCGGGAGCCGGGTTAGACTGACGGCGTCATGCGATCCCTTTCGCCCGTTCTCGTTGCTGCCTCCGTGGTTGCGCTCGACCAGGGGACGAAGGCGTGGGCCGCGCGCAGCTTGAGCGTGGGGATGTCCCGCCCGCTCCTCGGCGACCTCGTCCGCCTGACCCGGGTCCACAACCCGGGCGGGGCGTTCGGGCTCTTCCCGGAGCACGCAGGGGCGTTCATCGCTGTGTCCGCCGTGGCCGTCGCCCTTCTGGGAGCGTTCCTCCTCTTCGGGCGGTGGAGGGGGCTCGCCCGAGCCGCGGGGGCAGTCCTCCTCGGCGGGGCAGCGGGGAACTTGGTCGACCGAGTGCGCTGGGGGTACGTGCTCGACTTCCTCGAGGTACCCGGGTTCCCGGTGATCAATGTTGCGGACACAGCGATCGTCGTCGGGGCGGGGCTCGTCGCCCTGGCCCTCCTTGGGGGGGGAAGAGCGAGGTGAAGCCGCTGTTCATCGTCCTCGAGGGGCCCGACGCGTCGGGGAAGTCCACCCAGCTCAAGCTTCTATCGGAGGCCCTCGGGGCACAGGGCATCCCTGTTGTCGCCACCCGCGAGCCGGGGGGAACCCCGGTAGGGGAGAAGCTTCGGGAGCTCGTCCTCGCCCCCGGGCTTGCGATCCATCCCCTCACCGAGCTCCTTCTGATCGTAGCCGCCCGCCACGAGCACGTGGAGAAGGTGATTCGACCCGCGCTTGCCGACGGACAGTGGGTCCTCTGCTCGCGCTACACCCTGTCCTCGCTCGCCTACCAGGGGTGGGGGCGGGGGCTTGACCGCGATCTCATCCGCCAGCTGAACGAACTGGCGACCGGCGGACTGGAACCCGACCACGTGTTCTTGCTCGACCTCCCTCCCGCGGTTGCCTACGGGCGCACGCGGGAGCGGGATCGGTTCGAGGGCGAGGGCTTGGAGTTCTTCACCCGCGTCCGGGTGGGGTACCTCGAGCTCATCCGCTCCGTGCCACGGTCCCACGTCCTCGACGGCACGCTGCCGCCGGAGCGCGTGCTCGGGGAGATCCTCGCCCACCTTCCACTCTCTGGGATATGATCTCCCTCCTAAGGAGGGGTCATGGAGATCGTCTGTCGGCGGGAAGATTTGGTGTTCGGGGTGAGAACGGTCAGCCACGCGCTGGGGGGCCGAACGGCGATGCCCATTCTGGGCGGGATCCATTGCCACGGCGAGAGCGAGGTGGTGGAGCTCTCGGCCACGGATCTCGAGCGGTCCATCCGCTGTCGGATCCGGGCCCAGGTGAAGTCCCCCGGCTCCCTCGTCCTCCCAGGTCAAGTCGTGTCCCAGCTCGTGGGGCGCCTGCCGGAAGACGAGACGATCGAGCTACGCGAACAGGATGGGCGCGCCCAACTCCTCTGCGGCTCGGCAAGCTTCGACCTGTTGACCCTGCCCGCCGACGAGTTCCCCGAGGGGCCGCGACCGAACGGGAAGCCCGTGGGCCGGGTGGCGCTGTCAGCCCTCCTCCAAGGGATTTCCCAGACGGCGTTCGCCGCCTTGCGGGCCTCCGAGACAACGCGGCTCGCCCTGACCGGGGTGGACATCGTGCTCCGGGACGGGGCGGCCAAGCTCGCCGCCACAAACGGGTACCGGCTGGCGATCAAGAAGGTCCCGGTCGAGGGCCTTCCCGCTGACTACGACGGATCGTTCCTCGTCGACGCAACCGTGCTCGGGGACCTGTCGCGGGTCCTCACCGGGGTCAGCGAGCCCGAGGTCGCCGTGTTCACAGACGGCGGGCAGCTCCACTTCGCGGCCGGGCCGGTGTTCTTCTCCTGCCGGACGATCCAGGAGCAGTTCCCTGACTTCGAGCGGGTCGTGCCCAAGGACAGCGAGATCGGCGTGTTCGCCGCGCGGGCCGAGCTCCTCGACGCTCTGCGCCGGCTGGAGATCACCGCCGCCGAGGAGTCGGGGGCGGTGACCCTGAAGGTCGCGGGTCCCAAGCTTGAGATGACCTCGGCCTCCAAGGACAAGGGTCAGGGTCGGGAGTCCGTGAAGCTCGTCAAGAAACCGGCCAAAGAGGTCGAAATCGCGTTCCGCGCCGAGTACCTGATCGATGCCCTCCGGCGGATGGAATCGGATCAGGTGGCACTGTGGCTGTCGGCGCCGGAGCGGGCAGGCCTGATCGAGCCAGCAGGGGAAATCGCCCCTGGCGACGAGGGGTTCATCTACGTCTGTATGCCGGTCAGGCTCCTCTGAGCTTGGCCTCGGCGTGGGCGATCGCCCGCTCCAGGGCCTCGGGAAGGGCCTGAAGGTCGGGGCCGCCGCCTTGGGCAAACGTCGGCCGGCCCCCGCCCCGGCCACCGAGCGCCTCAGACGCAACCCGAACGAGGTCCCCCGCGCTGAGGCGCGGCTCGTCGGACACCTTCGCCACGACGACCGCCTTCGTCCCGTCGCGGGCGCCGACCACGACCACCGACCGGCCCAGCCGCACGGCAAGCGCGTCGACGAGCCTTTTGGCCCCCTCAGCCCCCCCGTCTGCGATTGCGGATAGGAGTCGCGTTTCCCCGACCAGGCGGGCCGACGAGGCGAGGTCCTGTGAGCGGAGCGATGCGAGCTCCCCTTCGAGCGCTGTGACGCGACGACGCAGCGTTTGATTCTCCTCAACAAGCCGCGCAACCCCCGCCCTCAACTCGGCCTCGGAGACGTCCAGGAGCGCCGCGATGTCCCGTCGCTCCTCACGCAGGCGTGCAAGGTGGCGCCGGGCCTCTTCCCCAACCAGCACCCTCAGCCGGCGGGTCCCGGCGGCCACGGCTTCCTCGGCAAGGACAACGATCGGGCCGATCTCCCCGGTGCAGCGGACGTGGGTTCCACCGCAGAGCTCACTCGACACACCGGGTACCCGGACCACGCGCACGCGCTCCTTGCCCCGGTACTCCTCCTCGAAGTGGGCGATCGCCCCCCGTCTCTTCGCCTCGTCGAGGGGGAGCTCCTCGATGGTCACCGGGAGGTCTTGCAGCACAGGGGCAAACGCAAGCTCTTCAACCCGAGCAAGCTCCGCGGGCGCCAGGGCGGCGAAGTGGGTGAAGTCAAACCGGAACTCCTCCGGGCCGACCGACGACCCGGCCTGGATCACGTGGTCCCCGAGAACCCGCCGCAGCGCGGCGTGGAGGAGGTGGGTCGCGGTGTGGGCCCGCTCAATCTTCCGTCGCCGCGCCTCGTCCACAACGAGCCGGCACCGGTCCCTGGGCCGGAACTCCCCGGCTACGACCCGCACGGTGTGAAGCGTCCCCTGGGGCGCCTTCTGGACGTCCAGGACCTCGGCCCTCCCAGGACGGGACAGGTTCTCGATCCAGCCTGTGTCGGCCACCTGGCCGCCCGCTTCGGCGTAGAACGGGGTTGTTTCGAAGATAAACCTCCACTCCCCGACGCTGACCTGCTCAACCACCCCGCCTGCGGGCTTGGAGATCTCCGTTAGATCGGATTCGACCTCGAGGGACCCGTAGCCCACGAACTCTGTGTGCCTACGAACCTCGACCGTCGCTTCTTCAGAGATGGTTATGGTGTCATAGGCATCCACTTCGATTACCTTCCGGGATCGGGCGCGCTGGGCCGCGAGCTCCGCCTCGAACCCCTCCCAGTCGACCACGAGGCCCCGTTCTTGGGCAAACTGGGTGATGTGCTCCTTGGGAATCCCGTGGGTGTCGTACCAGGTGAACGCCGTCTGTCCGGAGAGGACGCGGAGGTCGGGCGGCAGCCCCTCGCCCAGTCGCTGGAGCCTCTTCCGGATCTCCCGGTAGCCCTCCACCTCGGCGGCGATCACCCTCCGGGTAAGCGGCGCCCGGTCCCGGATCTCGGGGTAGACCCCGCCCAGCGTCGCCAACACGGGCTCCACCAGGGTCGGGACCTCATCAAGCGGAATCCGAAGGGCCTCGGCGGCGACGAACATCCGGACGAACACCTTGTTGAGGACCGATCCCCGGTCGCTTTTGCTGTCGGGGAGGACCCCTTCGGCCACCAGGAACGTCACCGCCCGGATGTGGTCCGCGACGGCGTTGCGGCCGTGCGGGTTCACCGGGCCCCGGGCAAGGCCCTCGACGGCCTCCACGATCGGACGGAAGAGGTCGGTCTGGAAGTTCGACGGCACCCCCTGCAGGACCGCCGCCATCCGCTCCAGCCCCATCCCGGTGTCGATGTTCTTCCGGGAGAGCTCCCGGAGGTAACCGTCGGGCTGGGCTTCGTACTGCATGAACACGAGGTTCCAGACCTCGGAGTACTTCCCGCAGTCGCAGGAGGGCCCGCACCCCGGGCTGCAAGGGGGACCGCCCCAGTCCCAGTAGATCTCGCTATCCGGCCCGCAGGGTCCCGAGTCCCCTACCGGACCCCACCAGTTGTGCTCCTTCCTCAGTCGCACGATCCGCTCCGGCGGCAGTCCGGCCCTCTTCCGCCACAGGCCGGCCGCCTCGTCGTCCTCCTCGTACACCGAAACCCAGAGCCGCTCCCGGGGGAGCCCAAGCTCCCTCGTGAGGAACCGCCAGGCGAGCTCGATCGCCCCCTCCTTGAAGTAGTCCCCGAAGCTGAAGTTCCCGAGCATCTCGAAGAACGTGTGGTGGTAGGCGGTGGTTCCCACCCGGTCGATGTCGGTGGTCCGGAAGCACTTCTGGCACGTGGTGACCCGGGGGTGGACCGGGGGGACCTTTCCCCAGAATGCGTCCTTGAACTGGACCATCCCCGCCGAGGTGAACAGGAGCGTCGGGTCAGAAGGGACCAGGCTTGCCGATGGCAACACGGCGTGCCCCTCGCGGCGGAAGTAATCGAGGTAGAGGTGGCGAAGTTCGTGGCCCGTCATGGGGAGGATTGTCGTTCAGGCGCTCGGCCGCTGCCACAACCGGCCGGCAACGAGCCAGCCCCCGAAGGCAGCAATGAGAAGGACGCTCGCCACCTGAGCCGCGCGCCAGGGGCCGAGCATCAGGGCGTCCCCGCGGAAGAACTCGCACGCAAACCGCACCAGCGCGTACCCGATGAAGTACATCGCCGACAGGAAACCGTCCTTCGTCGGGCGGGTCCGCAGCCGCCACAGGAGGCCGAGGAGGAGGAGGTTCCCCAAGGCCTCGTAGAGCATCGCCGGGTGGAGGGGCACGCCGGGGTACGTGGCCCCGGCCGGGGAAGTGATCGGAAACACCGCCCCCCAGGGGAGATCGGTCGGGGTGCCGAACGCGTCGCCGTTGAGGAAGTTCCCGATCCGGCCGAGTACCTGCCCCACGAGGAGCGCGGGAACGACCGCATCGGCCAGCCTCCAGAACCGGACCCGCTTCCAGCGCGTGACGATCCACAACCCAAGGACACCGCCGAGGATCCCGCCGTGAATCGCCAGCCCGCCGTGCCACACCGTCAGGATTTCCCAGGGGGCGCTGCGGTACCACTCCCACTGGAACGCGACATAGTACAGGCGAGCGAAGACGATCCCCAACGGGATGACCACGAGGAGAAGGTCGAGGACGTCGTCCGGCCTCGCGAACAGCTTCCGCCGCCGGACCTCCGCTCGAACGAGGAAGTACGCGAGGATGAACGAGATCACGTACATGAGCCCGTAGTAGCGGATCTCGACCGGCCCTAGCCTCAGGAACACCGGATGCACCGTCGATCACCCGCTGGGTATTATAGTCAAGCCATGCCCACACCGTTTCGCATCGCAGCTTCCGTGGGGTCAGCAGGCCTCCTGTGGGCGTCGTTCTTCCCCGGCTGGGGGTGGCTCGCGTGGCTCGCGGTTGTCCCCTTCATGGGGGCCGTTGAGGGTGTGGGCATGCGACGGAGTCTGGGCCTCGGGGCCCTGTTTGGGATCGTGTTCTTCGCCCTGGAGTTCTCGGCGCTCGACTCGCTTCGCCCGTTCGTGGGAGGGATCGTCGTCTTGATCTGCGCCGCCCTCGCCGTCTACGGAGGGGTGTTCCTCGCCCTGTTCGGGGCCGTGGCGGGGCGGTGGGGCCATCCCTTCGTGTGGGCAGGAGGCTGGGTGCTGGTCGAGGCCCTTCGGGCGGCCGGGCCCCTGGGGTTCACGTTCGGCAGCCTGCCCACGGCCCTCGTCGGGACACCGTTTCTCCCCGCGGCGGCGATCGGGGGCCCCTGGGTTCTGTCGCTCGCCCTGGCCTGGACCGCTGGGTGCCTCGCCCGGGGACTGCGGGAGCGGAAGTGGCTCCTCGGTGCCACCCTCGGTCCGCTCGTGCTGCTTGGCCTGGCCTCCTTGCCGACCGGGACCCGGGAGACAGGGACCCTCCGCGTGGCCCTCGTCCAGCCCAACATCCCCAAGGTCGAGCAGCTCGACCCGTGGCTCGTTGACGACCACCTCACGCCCTTCCGAGAACTCCTGGGCGAGCTCGCGCCCCCCCTCGACCTCGTCGTCCTCCCCGAGAACGCCCTTCCTTGGCTCCTCGACCGGCCGGAGGAGTTCTCGGTATTCCAGGGGGCGGCCCGACGCCTGAGGGCGCCCCTGGCCCTTGGGTCGGCCGACTTCGATGGGGAGCGGGTGTACAACCGGGCGTTCGTTCTCGACTTTCAAGGGGAGATCGTCGGTTCCTACGCCAAGACGCGGCTCGTTCCGTTTGGGGAGTACGTGCCGGGAAGAGAGTTCTGGCTGCGGGTGGGGCTGGGCGGCCTGATCGAGCCCTTCCTCCCCTTCGACCAGAGCCCGGGGCAAGCCGTGGTACCTGTGGGCAGTTTGGGGTTCATGATCTGTTTTGAGTCCACCTTCCCCGGCGTGGCCCGGGAGCTCGTCCTCCGGGGGGCGGAGGTCCTCGTCGTTCCCACGAACGACGCCTGGTTTGGGCGGACGCGGATCCTGTGGGAGCACTACGCCTTCGCCGCGCTGCGGGCGGCGGAGACGGGGCGGTCCGTCCTCCAGGTCGGCCACACCGGGGTAAGCGGGGGCTGGGACGCCCGGGGCCGAGAGCTCGGCCGGCTTCCGCCCTGGGCCCGGGGAACGGCGGTCCTGGAGGTACCGGTTCGGTCTGGGCTCACGCCTTACGCC
>CAKZSO010000028.1 GCA_937921255.1 Candidatus Bipolaricaulota bacterium | reverse complement strand
AAGTTCACGCTGGCCCCGTTGAAGTCCGTGGTCACCCCGCTCCGCTCAAACGGCCGCCGCACGTAGTGCACCCGGTGCCCACCCTCCGGGAGGAACTCCACGATCGCCAGGATGTAGTCGTCAGGCTTGTTCAGGCTCGTCAGGATCTCGTTCTTCGTCACGGTGATCGTGTCCGCACCGGCTACCCGCCCCTTCACCTCGATGAACCGCAGCCTCCCCGTCCGGGGATCCTTGCTCTCGATGTCGTAGCCCAGCTTCTCGTCCTCTCGGTCCACAGGCTCGTAGCCCAGCTTCCGCTCCTCCTCCATCACGATCGCCCGGGCCGCCGCCGCCACCTGCCGACGGTCGGCTTCTCCGCCTTCCTCCATCGGCTTCCCCGCGATCTTCGCGAGCAACCCCACGGGCACGACAAGGACCCCGCCTCCCACCACCGGGGGTAGGGCCGCCACCTCCTCGGCCCTCTTCAGCTCCTCCATCCGCCGCTCGAGCCGGGCCTGGAGCTCATCGGCCCGCCGGCGGGCCTCCCGCCAGTTCAGGCGGGCCCCCACCTTCCCCGCCTCTTCCTCCAGCTTGAGCTGGGCCGCCCGGTGGTCCCAGTACGAGATCTCCTTGGTCAGCCGGTCCTTCACCTCGGCCCGCGTCTTGGCTACCCACGCCAGCCGCCGCTCCCGAACCTCCCGCAGGTGCTCGGGGACCACGGTGGCCACCGCGTGCTCCACCACCCGGGTCTCCAACTCCACCTGGACCCACGCGCACTCGGGCCGGGCCAGGATCTCCTCTGCCCGGGGCTCGTCGGGCCGCAGAGGCCGGTAGTCGAGGTACGGGGCCTGATGGAGGTGGCGGGCCCGACCGGCGGCGTCGATCTCCACGTACATCACCCGCCGGGAGATCACCCGCCGCTCGCCGCTCGGCAGAACGCTCGCGTCCTGGATCGCATGCTCCACAAAGAACAGCGCCCGCGGGGCCGTCCCAAAGTCGGCCTCGTCCACCAGCACCGCCCCCCGCTTCAGAAGCTCGCGGTGGGCCTCCAGGGTGAGGTCCACCACAGCATCGAGCAGGGGGTGCCCCGGGCACACGAACGCGGCCAGGGGTTGGCCCGGGGGGGCGATGAGCTCCTTCTCGAAGGTGATCCGCTCGTACCGGGGCAGGATGGGATCGCCGAACCCGGTCTGCCGATCGCGGCGGCGGATCGCGGCCGGGACGTGGGAGATCTCGTACCGCCGCGGCTCCCGCTGGCGGGCCGTCCCCCCCAGCCGCCGGAACGCCTCGAGGAAGAACGCCTCGACGTAGTGCGGCTGGAGCCGTCGGGCCTCGGCCCGCTCCATCTCCTCCCGAACCCGCCCGAGCCGCGCCGGGTCCATCACCTCCTGGACGAGGGCCTTGTTCTCCACCAGGTCCCGAACGTGATCCGGGTCGAACGCGTTGGCGATTGCCTGGGTGAGTCTAGCCCGCACCTCGGGGCGCTCCCCGTAGCGGATCGCCTCGATCAGGAGGTCCCGCAGCGGACGCCCCTCGAACTGGAGCTTCCCCAGGACGTCGAACACCTCGCCCCCCAGCCGCTGCCGCGCCTGCTCGATCTTGTCAAGCAGGGTGTAGTACACGTCGCCCTCCCGGGTCTCCACCGCCACGAGGTTCCACAGGTGGCACACCTCCCTCTGGCCGATGCGGTGGATCCGCCCAAACCGCTGCTCGATCCGGTTCGGGTTCCAGGGGAGATCGTAGTTGACCATGAGGTGGGCCCGCTGGAGGTTGATCCCCTCCCCCGCCGCGTCGGTGGCGACCAGTACCTGGACCTGGGGGTCGTGGAGAAACGCTTCCTGGATCTTCCGGCGCTCCTCACGGCCCATCCCCCCGTGGATCGTCACCACCGCGTCGGGCCGGCCCAGGAGGGTGCTGATCCGCTGCTGGAGGTACGCCACGGTGTCGCGGTGCTCGGTGAAGACAATGAGCTTGGGAGGAGCCGACGGGAGCGCCGCGCCGCCCCCGCCGCGGGAGGTGAAGATCTCCCCCAGCACGTTCGCCAGCTCGCGCCACTTGCGGTCCTCGCCGCTTTGGCGCACCCGGAGCGCCAGTTCCTCCAGGCGCTTCAAGGTCTCGATCTCCGCCTGGAGCTCCTCCAACGTCCGCGCGGCCGTCGCCCGGTCGAGAACCTCGTCCTCCACTTGGGCCAGTTCGGTCTCGGGGACGTCCTCCAAGTCGTCGAGCGCCTCGGCGTCGAGGGCGGGGGTGAGGAGGCTGGCCACGGTTGCCCCCCGCTCCAACACCTGGAGCTCGCGCCGCTGACGCTCAAGCCTCTCCCGCCGTCGCCGGAGGGACTGGTAGATCGCCTCCGGGGACGAGGCCAGGCGGCGCTGGAGGATCGTGAGGGCGAACCCAACCGTCCCGGCGCGGCGGTTGTCGGCCAGGGCGTCGGCGCGGTTGAACTCCTCCCGGACGTAGTCCGTGACCTCCCGGTAAAGTTGGGCCTCCAGCTCGGAAAGGCGGTACGGGACGGTGTAGGCGATCCGCTCGGGGAACAATGGCGTCCCGTCGAACCGGACGAGCTTCTCCTTCACCATGCGGCGCATGAGGTCGGAGACGTCCACCTGGTGCACGCCGTCGCGAAACCGACCCTCGAACCGGTCGCCGTCGAGCAGGGCCATGAACAGCTGAAACTCCTCCTCCTTCCCGTTGTGGGGGGTCGCGGTGAGGAGGAGCAGGTGCCGGGTCAACCCCGACAGGAGCTGCCCCAGCTGGTAGCGCTTGGTGTACTTGATCTCCCCGCTGAAGAACGTCGCCGACATCTTGTGGGCCTCGTCGACCACCACGAGGTCCCACCGGCACTCGGGGGCGGCGAGCTTGGCCTGCACGGCCTCGTCCCGGGCGCACTTGTCCAGCCGCGCGATCACCAGCGGCGTCTCGGCAAACCAGTTGCCCGTCCGCGCCGCCTCCAGCTTGTCGTTGGTCATGATCTCAAACGGAACCTGGAACCGCTGGTACAGCTCGTCCTGCCACTGCTCGGCCAGGCCCCCGGGGCAGACGATCAGGCACCGCTCCAGGTCCCCCCGGACGAGGAGCTCCTTGATGAGGAGGCCGGCCATGATCGTCTTCCCCGCCCCTGGATCGTCGGCCAGCAGGAACCGCAGGGGCTGCCGGGGGAGCATCGCCTCGTAGACGGCGGTGATCTGATGGGGCAGGGGCTCGACCAGGGAGGTGTGGACGGC
>CAKZSO010000027.1 GCA_937921255.1 Candidatus Bipolaricaulota bacterium | reverse complement strand
GGCGGGGATGATCGTCGGGGCGATGGTCACCTACGTGTTCTCCGCCCTCCTCATCCGGTCTGTGTCCCGCACCGCCGACGTCATGGTCCAGGAGATCCGCCGCCAGTTCCGGGAAAACCCCAAGATCATGAGCGGAGAGGCCACCCCGGACTACAAGCGGTGCATCACGATCACCGCCCACGGCGGGGTCCGGCGGATGGTCCTCCCGTCCCTTCTCGCGCTCGGGATGCCCCTGTTCGTGGGGCTGCTCTTTGGGCGGTACACGCTCGCCGGGTTCCTCGTGGGAGCGCTCCTGTCGGCGATCATGCTCGCCATCTACTGCGGGAACGCCGGGGGCGCGATGGACAACGCCAAGAAGTACGTCGAGGAAGGGCACTTCGGCGGCAAGGGCTCCGAGGCCCACGCCGCCGGCGTGGTCGCCGACACCGTTGGAGACCCCCTCAAGGACACGGTGGGGCCGAGCTTGGACATCTTGATCAAGCTGATGAGTGTGATCTCGCTCCTGTTCGCGTCCCTGTTCCCGGTGATCCCGTTCTTCATGCGGTAGGTGGAGATGCTCATTGGGGAGAGGGTGGTGCTCCAGCCGTTCGCTTGGGGGGACTATCCTCTCCTGCACCGGTGGCTTGCGGACCGGGATCTGCGGCGGTACGCGGGCCGCTGGCGGGCCTCCCCGCGGTGGGGTTGGCGCGCCCCAGGCCGCGACGAGGAATTTCTCATCCTCCTCCGCGCGGGCGACCGCCCGATCGGGTTCTGCGGCCTGTTCGGGATCTCCTCTGACGAGGGGACGGCAGAACTGGGGATCCTCCTCGGGGAGAAGGACTGCTGGGGCCAGGGCTACGGACCGGAAGCCCTGCGGGTCCTACTCGACCACGCGCGCGATGAGCTGGGGCTATGCCGGATTAGCCTCTGCGTTCACGCCACGAACACCCGGGCGATCCGCGCCTACGAGAAGGTGGGGTTCGTGGTCGAGCGACGGCTCACCGTGGGAAAGTGGCTGTTCGGCCATGGGGTGGAGATCCTCGTGATGGTGCAGCCCGAACCGGCCCTCGCGGCCGGGGCACGGGTGGCGCGAGGCCGATGATCCACGCCGAGGAACTGACGCGCCGGTTCGGCGACCGCACGGCGGTGGACGCCCTGACCCTCGACGCCCGGGAGGGGGAGATCCTCGGCCTCCTCGGCCCCAATGGGGCTGGGAAAACGACCACCGTGCGCATGCTGGCCTGCCTCCTCGCCCCAACGTCCGGCCGGGCCTCGGTTGCCGGGCACGACATCCGCGAGGCCGCGCCACAGGTGCGGGGCTCGGTGGGGATCCTCACCGAGTCTCCTGGGTTCTACAAGCGGCTCACGCTCGAGCGAAACCTGCGGTTCTTTGCCGAGCTGTACGGGGTCCCCGCGCCTCGAGAGGCTGTCCAGCGGTACCTGAAGCGCCTCGGGCTGTGGGAGCGCCGAGCTGAGGCGGTCGCCACCCTGTCCAAAGGTCTTCGCCAGCGGCTCGCGCTGGCGCGGGCCCTCGTCCACGAGCCCAAGGTCCTGTTCCTCGACGAGCCAACGTCGGGCCTCGACCCGGAGAGCGCGCGCGACGTGCGCCAGTTCATCGGAGAGTTGGCGAGCGAGAGGCGCACGGTCCTCCTCTGCACGCACAACCTCGCTGAGGCCGAGGAACTTTGCGCGCGGATCGCCGTCCTCCGCACCCGGCTCCTTGCCCTCGATCGCCCCGACGAGCTGAAGCGCCGGATGTCGGGGTCGCGGGTGGCGATCGGCCTCAGGAACCCGCGATCGGAGTTCGCAACGGCCCTCGGGCTGCCGTTCGTTCGCACCGCTGAACTCGTGCACGACGGCTTGTCCGTCGAGGTCGCGGACCCGGAGAGGGATGTCCCGGCCCTGGTACGAAGGCTCGTGGAACTGGGGGCGGAGATCCGCTCCGTGGCCCGGGACGAGCGGACGCTCGAGGACGTCTACCTCGAGCTCGTAGGGGGAGACGATGGGGCGGCTTAGGGTCCTTGTCGCCAAGGAATGGGAGGAGCTCCGGAAGATCAAGATGGTCCTCTACGGTGCCCTGTTCCTCCCTCTCCTGATGGGGGGCTTGGCGGGGTTCATGGTCTGGCAGGGGCAGGGGCTCCCCCCCGAGGCCCAGGCGGCCCTGTTCAACACGGCCCTCATGTACTTCCTCATCCTTCCGGTGATGATCCCGGTTACGCTCGCCGTCTACTCGATCGTCGGGGAGAAGGAGCAGGGGACCCTCGAACCCCTCCTCGCCACGCCCCTTACCGACTGGGAGATCTTTGTGGGGAAGGCGCTTGTGGCCGTGCTTCCCGCGATCGGGCTCACGTGGGCGGTGTTCGGGCTGTTCCTGGCAGCGGCCCACATCATTCTGGACGGGATCCCGCCCGGGGTCCTGACCCTGCCCTGGCTCCTGTCGATTTTCGTCCTATCGCCCCTCCTCGCCGTGTTCGGGGTCTTGGTCTCGATGCTCATCTCGTCGCGGACGAGCGACCCCCGGGCCGCGTACCAGTTCTCGGGCCTCGCGGTTGTTCCCACCCTTATCCCCTTGATCGTGTACTCGGTCCAGCTCACCGCGGTGAACTTCCTCCTCGTGATCCTCGAGGGGGGGATCCTCGTCCTTCTGGATGGCCTCTTCCTCTACCTGGCGGTGAAGCTGTTTCGGCGTGAGGAGATCCTCACCCGGTGGAAGTGAGCCCCATTCTCCCTCCCCCGGACTGGGTACCGGATTCCGTGTTCTACCAAATCTTCCCCGACCGGTTTCGGAACGGGGACCCGACGACCGACCCACCGGACGCCCGCCCGTGGGGCGAGCTCCCCACCCATCGCTCGTTCTTTGGAGGCGATCTGATCGGGGTTCGCGAGGCCCTACCCTACCTCGAGGACCTGGGGGTGAACGCCCTCTACCTCACCCCAATCTTCACCGGCTCGACAAACCACCGCTACGATGGGGAGGACTACTTCCACGTCGACCCCGCGATCGGAGGTGACGCGGCGTTCGGATCGCTCCTGGGGGTGGCCCACCACCGCGGGGTACGGGTTGTCCTCGACGGAGTGTTCAACCACTGCGGGCGGGGGCACCCCTTCTTCCAGGACGCGGCCCTCCGGGGCCGCCGCTCCCCCTACTGGGACTGGTTCACGATCCACGGTGATCGGCCCGAGGCGGATCCGGAGCCGAACTACGCCTGCTGGGCCGGGCACGCCTCCCTTCCCGAGTGGAACCTCGACTACCCCCCGGTGCGGGAGTACCTCCTGTCCGTGGTTCGCCACTGGATGCGGGAGGGGATCGACGGCTGGAGGCTGGATACCGTGGAGTACCTCCCCCCCGACTTCGTCCGGGCCGTGTACCAAACCGTTAAGGAGGAGAACCCCGAGGCCTACGTCCTGGGGGAGGTGATGGGCCTCGGGACGTCCTGGTTTCGGCACAAGGCTCTGGACGGCGTCATGCACTACAAGCTCCGCGAGGGGCTCGTCCGGTTCATCGCCGAGGGGAGCTGGGACGCCCCGCGGTTCGCCCGCTACCTTCGGAGCCTGTGGGCGAGCTACCCTCTCGAGGCGAACTACGCCTGCTACACCCTCTTGGGAAGCCACGACGTCCCGCGGTTCCGGACCCTGTGCGGCGGGGACACACGAAAGGTCGCCTTGGGAGCAGCGTTCCTGTTCGCCTACCCTGGGGCCCCGGCGACCTACTACGGAGACGAGGTCGGGCTCGAGGGCGGGGAGGACCCCGACTGCCGGCGGACGTTCCCGTGGGACGAACGGGCTTGGAACCCCGATCTCCGGGCCACGTTCCGCACGCTGGCCCGGCTGCGGCGGGAAGAACCCGCCCTCCGCCGGGGCGACGTGCGGTGGCTCTACGCCGAGGGAAGAGCGCTTGTCCTCGTGCGCCGACTCCCGGAGGCCGAGGTCGCGTTCGCCCTCAACGCCGGGGAAGGAGAAGCGGTCGCGAACCTCCCCCCCAATGGCCGGTGGACGGATCTCCTCACGGGCGAGGGGGAGACAGGGAAGCTCCCGGTGCCCGAGGTGTCCTTCCGCTACCTCAAGCGCGGAGGGTAGCTACTCCTTCACCGCCCCGCCGGTAAGGCCGGAGATGATGAGCTTCTGCAGGGGGAGGAAGATCGCGAGGATGAGAAGGGCCCCTAGGATCGCCGCGGCCGAAAACGCCCCCCACCGTCGGTCGTAGGCCTGCTGGATGAAGAACCGCAATCCCACCGACAGGGTGTACATCTCCGTCCCCTTGAGAAGGATGCTCGCCAAGACGTACTCCGAGTAGGTGGTAATGAACTGGATGATGAGGACCACAGCGAGGATCGGGCGGGCAAGCGGCATCACGATCCGCAGAAACGCCTGGAACGGCGTCGCCCCGTCCACGAGGGCCGACTCCTCGACCGAGCGGGGGATCGTGTCGAAGTACCCCTTCATGAACCACGTGTTGAACCCCATCGCTCCCCCGAGGTAGACCATGATCAGCCCGGGGTGGGTGTTGTACCCCAGCCAGGGGACGAACTCCTTGATCCGGATGAGCAGAAGGTAGATCGCGACCATCGCCAGCATCTGGGGGAACATCTGGACGAGGAGGAGCCCGAGGAGCCCGGCCCGCCGGCCGCGGAACCGGAACCGGGAGAACGCGTACGCCCCAAGCGCACAGAGGAATACCGTGATCACCGAGGTGATTCCCGACACCTGGAGGGTGTTCAAGATCCACCGCGGGAACGGGACGGTGGGATCGGTGAACAGCCGGCGGTAGTGCTCCAGGGTCGGGTTCCGCGGGAACAGGCGCTGCTCGAGGAGGTTGTTCGTTGGGTTGAACGATGCGGACAGAATCCACAGAACCGGGAACAGGGCGTAGATGAGCGCGGTCCCGATCAGGGTGTAGCGGACGACGAGGCCCACGACGGTAGGTCGGCTATACACCGCGGCTCACATCCTCGAGCGCGCGGGTGAACCGGAAGTTCACCGCGCTGATCGTGGCGATGATGACGAAGATGATAATCGAAACAGCCGATGCAAGTCCGAGCTGGTTCCCGCGGTCGCCCTCAAACGCGAGCCGGTACGTCCAGGAGATGAGGATGTCCGTAGCCCCGGCCGGGGTCGCCGCGCCGAGCACCGCCGGTCGCCCCGCGGTGACGAGCCAGATGATCGTGAAGTTGTTGAACGTGAACGCAAACGATCCGATCAGAAGCGGGGCCACGCTCACCCAGAGAAGCGGCATCGTGATCGTCCAGAACCGCTGCCACCCCGTGGCCCCGTCCACCCGCGCCGCCTCGTACATCTCCTTGGGGATGCTCTGCAGGGCTCCCAGGGAGACGATCATCATGTACGGGTACGTCAGCCAGACGTTGATGAAGATGAGGGCCGTGCGTGCCCAGAACGGGTCCTGAAGCCAGCGCACCTTCGTCCCAAAGAGCTCACCGATGATCCGGTTGATCACCCCGAGGTCGGTGTTGAACAGCCCGGCCCACACAAGGGCGGAGATGAACGCCGGCATCGCGTAGGGGATGATGAGGAGCGAGCGGTAGAAGAACCGGCCGCGAACGTAGGGGTCGTTGAGGAGGTAGGCGAGGACGAGACCAACCCAGAAGCTGAAGAAGACCGTGAGGAACGACCACGCCACCGTCCAACCGAACACCCGGGTGAAGTCGGCGCGGACGCCCGGGTTCCTCAGAACATCGAGATAGTTTCTGAACCCGACGTAGATCTGGAACCCCGGCTCGATGCGGACGCCGTCGGGCGAGGTGAAGTACCCCTCGCGGGCCGTGTACACGATCCCCGTCTCGAGGTCACGGATCGCGTCGGCGTCCCGTAGGTACTCGTACTTTCGAAGGTACGTCCCGAACTCGCGCACCGTGGCCAGGCGAACGTGGACCCCTTCCCACATGAGGTCCAACCGCTCGAGCGCGGGCAACGACTGGTAGATCTGGGCCCACGAGAGACGGGTGAAGTCGTCGAACGCGACGACCGTCCCGTCTGCTCCCCGCACGAAGCGAGGATCGGTAAGGTCCACCGGAAGAAGGGTGTTGCGCTCCGAGAGGTAGGACCGCCCATCTTCGGCGAGGAGGATCACCCGGAGCTCGCCTTGGGGGTTCCGAAACGCCCAATAGGTGAACGTCTCATGGTCGGGCGGGAGGTAGTAGCGCCCCTCGAGCTGGGCGACCACCTGGGCTTTCGTGAGGAGGTTCCCCGTCTGGAGGTTGGTGAGGGAGACGTTGATCGTGTACCCAATGGGGTAGACGACCATCGCGAACAGGAACACAAGGCCCGGAAGGAGGAACCGCAGGGGATACGCCCGTCGGGACAGGACCACGTAGTTGAGGAGGAACGCCCCGGCGGTGAGGATAGCGAATGGGATGTAGTCCGCACGCAGGAGGAGTGAGATGGCTGCCCACACTACCCCGCCATCCAATAGGGCGAGGAGCCCGAGCTTCACCCCCTGTGCGACGACCGCCCGCCCGGCCATGGAGAGGAGAGGGGGCAGCCTAGGGCTGCCCCCTCGCAGTTCAGGCTACGGGCACTTCAAAGCGGTCTTGATCTTCTGAACCGCCTCCTGGAGTGCCTCCTCCGGAGTGGCCTGACCGTTGGCGATCAGGCTCTGGGCATCGGCCCACGCGCCCCACACCGACGCCATTTCCGGGATGTTGGGCATCGGGATGCCGTTCTGCCCCTGGAGACCGAACGCAGCGATGTCGGGATCGCTCTTGACAAGCTCGAACGTCGGCAGATGGGCCGGCGGACGCGGGTTCCGGTTGTACAGGGCGAGCATCGTGTCCTTGGTCGCGATGTAGTTGAGGAGGAAGTCGAACGCGAGGACCTTGTTCCGGCTGAACGAGCTCACCATGAACCCCTGAACACCGATGAACGGCTTCGGAACGCCATACGAACCATCGGCGCACTGGATCGACGGGATCATCGCGATCCCGTAGTCGATCCCGGCCTTCTTCGTGTCCCCGACGAGCCACGGCCCGGAGATGACCATTGCGGCGTTCCCGCCGAAGAACAGCGCCCGCATCGTATCCCAGCCGACTCCAGCCGGAAGGAGCCCCTCGGCGATCATGTCGGCAAAGAGCTGCGCCCCGCGGAGGGCCCCCTCGTTGGCGAGGCCCACATCACATGGGTTGAGGGCACCGTTCGCATCCGTCCCGAAGACGTACCCGCCACACGCCGAGAGCATAGGGAACCAGTGATAGGGGTCTGGACCATTCTGGAAGACGATCGCGTACATCGGTTTCGTTGGATCCGTGATCTGGCGCGCGAATACGAGGAGCTCATCCCACGTCTTCGGCATCTCCGGCACGAGCTTCTTGTTGTAGATAATGGCGATGTTCTCCGTCCCCTGGGGAACCCCGTAGTTCTTCCCGCCGTAGGAGAACGCCTGTACGGACGACGCGCTGAACTCGGCGAGCTTCGGCCCGAAACTCACGGGTTCCAGCAGACCGTTCGCGGCCAGTTCACCCACCCAGTCGTGGGCACCGACGATGATGTCCGGCCCTTGGCCCGTCGGAGCAGCAGTGATGAACTGGCCCCGGATCTGATCGAACGCGATCTCCACAACCTCGATCTCCACGCCGGTGACCGCCTTGTACTCGACAGCCAGGTCCCGCAGCACCGGGGCCCGGGTGTCATCGGCCCAGATCACCAGTTTCGGAGCCTGGGCGAACGCCACCGTGCCCAGGACCAGCGCCAACGCAAACGTGAGAACTCTTCTCATCCCAACCTCCTTTACACTGTGTCTCGCCCACCGTTCCGTCTGTTCTGTTGTTGTTCTGTTTCTCGTGTGCGTCGTTCTCACCTCCTAGAACACAACCTCAATCGGTAGAAGCGCCGTGTAGCGTTGCTCCACCCGATCATACCCGGAGAGGAGGTCCCCGTGGGAGACCCCCTCGGGGGCGAGGTAGTCGTAGATCTGAGGGGCCCACAGTGGGTCTGGGCAACCGCCGCCTGTCCACTCCCCAGCGTTGACTCCGATCGGCCGAAGGTGGTTCGGGCCGTATCCGTCCTGCGAGCCCACCAGCACGTAGTGCCAGCCCTGAAGCTCGGGGAGGAGGGCCTTGGGGATCGTGACGATGATCCTCCCCCTCTTGGGGTCGCTGGCGACCTCGACGAGGAACGGCCCCTCGCCGCCGGCCGTCCACAGGTGCCGCCCGTAGGCCGGCCAGCCGGCCACCTTCAGGAAGTAGTCCCACGGGTGATCAGGGCTGAACGCGACCTGGGCCGCCTTCCCCTCCTCGTGGGCATCGGTCCTCCCCCCCGGCGCGACGTCGAGGTACAGGAATACGATGGGGTGGGAGAACCCGTGGGGCCCGTTCCAGGGGTTGGGCAGGGTCGGGAAGTCAACCGCGAGCTGCCAGCGGTCGTCGGCATCGTAGATCGCGTAGCGGAGGAGGTCGAACAGCCCCTTCTCCGCGAACACGCTGTTCAGGGGATAGACGTAGGTTCCCGGTCCGTGGTCGTCCCCAGCCGGGTCGTCCATCGCCCACACCTCCACCCCCTGGATGAGGGTCGGGATCCGCGCCCACAGGGGCCGAACCGGCGCCTGCCCCAAGAGCTCCCCCTTCCGCTCCAAGGTCACGGCCAGGACGAGGCTCCCCCCGGGCTCGACCCCCAGCTCCTCGAACGGAACCCCGAACTCCACCACCTCGTCGGCGTGCGCGACCCGGGAGGTGAGGGTCCGAACCGGCGAGGCCAAGCGCCAGCCGCCCCGGCCATCGGCCGCGTAGCGGAACACGTAGCCCCCGCCGTCGGGCCGGAGCTTGGCGAAATCGAGCTCCACCGCCGAAACCAACGCGAACCCCAGCCCGTCCGCACTGTGCCGGGTGACGACGTTCGCCCGCTCCCCCGGCTTGCCGGTCGCGTACAGAACGAGCTTCGCGTCCGTCCCGATCAGGTCCCGGGCCGAGAGGTCAAGGTCCACGCGCACGAACAGCACTCCTTCCCCGTAGGCCACGGCCACCGCCCGGACCGCGTCCGTCCCCGGGTACCCAGCCGCCTCCGCCCACTCCGCCGGCGAGGTGACCTTTCCGTCGAGGACAGGTTTCACTTCGCCCAGGTTGGCCCGGAAGGGGATCCGGAGGCGGAGGGAGAGGACGGGGGGAATGTCCCCCTCGGCGTAGCCGGCGGCCCGGTAGGCGGCCACGAGGTGGGTCTTGAACAGCCAGTCAAACAGGTCGTCCGTTCCCGAGTCCTGGTCGTCGCCGTACCACCAGAACCAGTCGGAGCCCTCCGCCGCGTAGAGGGCGCGGAGGGCCTCGGGGTTGGGGTCCCGGGCGAACACGGCGTTCCGGGCCGCGGCAAGTCGCTCCCAGGCCTCGTCCTCCTCCGGCTCCCCGGCCCAGGTGGAGAGATCCCCAGCCCACGACCCCACGGGAACCGATGGAAGCTCCGCGGAGACGGACTGGCAAGCAAGGAAGTCCCTCGGGGTCACGGTGTTCACCCACTCGGCCCCGAGGAGGGCCGCGTACAGGGCCCGGAGGAACTCCCGGCCGTTGTCGGGGTAACCGGCCATGAACATCCAGTTCTCCCCGTCCAGGGCCACCACCAGCACGTGCTGTTCAGGGTGCTCGAGCTCTTCCCAGTACCGTCGCACCTCGCCCATGAAGTCGGCCACCGCCTCCGCGGTCGGCTTGTTCCCGTAGGCGAAGCTGATCTTGTCGGAGAGGTTGTGGTCGCGGAAGAAGACGGCGATCCTTCCAAACCGCCACGGTTGGGTGAGCTCGGCCCGCGTGGGGACCCGGCCGAGGGCCGCCCCGAGGGTCCACTCGTCGGCCACGGTCCAGGTGAACCCCGCCTGCGAGAGGAGCTCCACCGCCCGAGCAGACACGGCCTGCTCCGGCGGCCAGACCCCTACCGCAGGAGCCCCAAACAGGAAGGCGTGTTGCTCCTGGCCCAGCTCAAGCTGGGCCAGGATGTCCTCGTCCCAGCCCCGCTCGGCGAGCAAGGGGAGGATCGGGTGGTAAAACGGGCTCGTGATGAGC
>CAKZSO010000026.1 GCA_937921255.1 Candidatus Bipolaricaulota bacterium | reverse complement strand
CATCGAGGTGCCGAACACCGCCGTCGATGTGAACTCTCGGGCGGTACTAGCCTGTTATCCCCGGGGTAACTTTTGTCCGATGATCGCTGGCCCTCCCACGAGGAAGCCAGCGGGTCACTAGGACCGGCTTTCGCCTCTGCTCGGCTTGTAGGCCTCGCAGTTAAGCTCCCTTCTGCCCTTGCACTCAACGGCTGATCGCTAACCAGCCTGAGGGAACCTTTGTGCGCCTCCGTTACTCTTTGGGAGGCTGCCGCCCCAGCAAAACTGCCCACCTAGCGCGGTCCCGTGGCCGCTGCTAACGGCCTGCGGTTAGAGCCTCAACAGCTGCAGGGTGGTATTCCAAGGTTGGCTCCGCCTGAACTAGCGCCCAGGTTTCAACGCCTCCCACCTATCCTCTACAACAGATGCCGAGACTCAACGCCAAGCTACAGTAAAGCTCCACGGGGTCTTTCTGTCCCACCGCGGGTCACGGGAATCTTCACCCGTGCTTCGAGTTCACCGAGCCCCTCGTCAAGACAGCGCTCAAGTCGTTGTACCTTTCATGCGCGTCGGAACTTACCCGACAAGGAATTTCGCTACCTTAGGACCGTTATAGTTACGGCCGGCCTTCACCGGGGCTTCAGTTCAGAGCTTGCACCCCTCTCCTTGACCTACCGGCAGTGGCCAGGTTTCAGCCCCTATACGTCCCCTTTCGGGTTAGCAGGGACCTGTGTTTTTGGTAAACAGTCGCTTGAGCCGTTTCTCTGCGGCCTCCCGGACCACCTTGCGGCAACCCAGAAGGCGCCCCTTGTCCCGAAGTTACGGGGCAATTTTGCCGAGTTCCTTGACGAAGGTTAGCTCGCCCACCTTTGGATACTCTCCTCGCCCACCGGTGTCGGTTTGCGGTACGGACTCCAGACCAACTGGCTAGGGGCTTTTCTTGGCCGCTGAACCCGTCTCCCTCCGCCCCTTACGGGGCTCGCCATCACGCCTTGCCTGTTCGCCCTACCGGAGTAGGACGGTTTCGAGGAGGTGGATTTTCCTGCCTCCTCTGGCTTGGCGCTTGGACAGGTATAACCGTGAACCTGCGGAGAAGCTCCTGCGGCGTCCCCCCTTCGCTCGTAACGCGGGTCTGGAGGGGCCGGAATGTTGACCGGCTGTCCATCACCTACGCTTTTCAGCTTCGGCTAAGGCCCGCCTAACCCTGGGTGGATAAGCCTTCCCCAGGAAACCTTGGGCATTCGGTGGATGGGATTCTCACCCATCTCTCGCTACTCAAGCCGGCATTCTCCCTTCCGCTTCGTCCACCGGGTCTCGCGGCCCGGCTTCAACCTACGGCGGAATGCTCCCCTACCGCGGGATCCCAAAGGATCCCACCCACAGCTTCGGCACCAGGCTTAGTCCCGCTACATCTTCGGCGCGCGGTCGCTAGACTGGTGAGCTATTACGCACTCTTTGAAGGATGGCTGCTTCTAAGCCAACCTCCCAGCTGTTTAAGCGATCACACCGCCTTGCTCACTTAGCCTGGATTTGGGGGCCTTAGCTGGTGGTCTGCGTTGTTTCGCCCTCGACAACGGAGGTTATCCCCCGCCGTCTCACTCCCACGGAACGGCAAACCGGTATTCGGAGTTTGATTGGAGTCGAAGGTTGCCCCCCTTCCCCAGCCAGCACTCTACCCCCGGCCGCCTATGACGTGAGGCTGACCCTAGAGCCATTTCGGGGAGAACCAGATATCACCGGGTGCGATTGGCTTTTCACCCCTACCCACAGGTCATCCCAAGGCGTTGCACGACCTACGGGTTCGGACCTCCGTACGCGGTCAAGCGTACTTCATCCTGCCCATGGGTAGATCACCCGGCTTCGGGTCTGTACCCCGTGACTCGTCGCCCTGTTCGGACTCGCTTTCGCTGCGGCTCCACCCCAGAGGGGCTTAACCTTGCCACGGAGCACAACTCGCCGGCTCATGCTGCAAAAGGCACGCGGTCACCAGGTCCCGATCTCCGAAGAGACCAGGTCCCGGCTCCCACTGCACTGTAAGCGGACGGTTTCACGTTCTATTTCACTCCCCTCCCGGGGTTCTTTTCACCTTTCCCTCGCGGTACTGGTGCGCTATCGGTCAGTCGTCGGTATTTAGCCTTGGAGGGTGGTCCCCCCAGCTTCGCGCCGGATTTCACGTGTCCGACACTACTCGGGACGAAGACCAGGAAGAGCCTTCTCTTTCGCCTACGGGACTATCGCCCTCTTCGGTCGCCCTTTCCAG
This sequence comes from Candidatus Bipolaricaulota bacterium, assembly GCA_937921255.1. Lineage (GTDB taxonomy): Bacteria > Bipolaricaulota > Bipolaricaulia > Bipolaricaulales > Bipolaricaulaceae > Bipolaricaulis. The sequence continues at coordinate 19,201 of CAKZSO010000026.1, read as the reverse complement.
TGGCTTTGCTGGCTGTTCGGCTAGAGAAAGCTTTGGTAACTTCCCGAGGCCCCCACAGGGACCTCCGTCATCATCCCACAACCCCGCATGGGCAACGGCTGTGGCCTTGCACCCACACGGTTTGGGCTCCTCCCCGTTCGCTCGCCGCTACTAGGGGAATCTCGGTTGATTTCTCCTCCTCCCGCTACTGAGATGTTTCACTTCGCGGGGTTCGCCTCCAGCGCTTACTCTTGGTTTCGGCGCTGGATACTGGGCCTCGACGGTCCAGTGGGTTTCCCCATTCGGGCATCCTCGGATCATAGCCTGCTCAGCGGCTCCCCGGGGCTTATCGCAGCTAGCCACGCCCTTCATCGCCCTCGACTGCCAAGGGATCCCCCGTCCGCCCTTACTATACTTACGTAGCAGACGCTCTATTCACTTGTCAAGGACCGGATTGTCATCCAAGTACATGGCACCCCTACCCCACGGCAGGGGCTATGACCGAAGGGGCATTATAGCGGGGGGCGGGAGGAGTGCAAGCCCGGCCAGGGGGTCACCTGGTCCCCCGGCCACAGGCCCTCGAGGTCGTAGAAGGCGCGCACCGTGTCGTGAAAGATGTGAACGACGAAGTCGCCGTAGTCGAGCAGGGCCCACCGCCCTTCCTGGAGGCCCTCCACGTGCCGGGGGGCAAGGGGCATCTTCGCGAGAAGTTCGTTCCCCAGTGCCCTTACATGGACGGGGTTCTCGCCGCTGGCGACGAGGAAGTAGCCAGTCGGAATCGAGGATCCCCCAACATCGATCACGGTCAAGCGGGCGGCTTTCTTTGCCTCGATGATCCGAGCCGCTCGGTCGAGGAGGTCGCGCTCAGGGCCGGACATCGAACCCCGCTCCCAAGATGAGGATCACGTCGGTATGTTGCGGCCATCCGCCGATCCGCGCCAGGTCGAACTCGCGGTCGGTCTGTACCTGAACGGAAGACTGGATGTCCGCGGGGATGACCTCGAACACTGCTTGGCCTCTAGCCCGGGCCTCCTCCCGGGCGACGATGTAGGTCCGAGGGTAGTTCGAACGGTCGGCATCCGCGGTCCCCGTCACCGTGAATCCGAGGTCGGCCAACCAGGCCCTCGTCCGTGTGGCCAAGAGCTTCTGTCCGGTCCCGTTGAGGACGAGGACGCGGATCTCGCTCCGGACGAGGAACGACGACCGGGGTCCCGACGAGGGGACAAGCTGACGGAGGCGGACCAGATCGGGGAGGAGGTCGCGAGCGGAACCCGGCCGGGGGACGGTGGGGGCGACGGCAAGGGTGATCCGTTCAGGGTGGACGTCGCTTAGGGCCCGCATCAGATCCGTGATCTCCCCGGGGGAGAGGTTGGTCTCGACCCCGCTGCGGATCGTTTCGGCTGTGGTGCGCCACCAGGCGGAGGGGATGGCCCGCACCTTCGCGAGGAGCGCTTCGAGGAACTGGTGAAGGCGGGCAAGCCTCGCTAGCGCGTCTCCATCGTCGTAGCGCAGGAAGTTCGCGGCTTCCGCTCCGTCGAACACCCGCTGGCCGGCGGGGATATCGATGAACAGGTTTCGGGACCGATCCTGATGCACGAGCCGCTCCGGGACCGTCAGCTCCACGCCCCCCACGGCGTCAACCCCTGCCCGCACGTCGGCGAAGTCCACCACTACCCAGTAGAGCAGGGCGATCTCGAGGAGGAGGCTTAGGCGGCGGGAGATCCCGGCGATCTTCTCGGGCGCGTTCTTCCCCTGGCCGTACAGAGCCTGGAGCGACGTCCAGCCCGCGGCGGTGGGCCACACGAGGTCGGGGGGGATGCTGATCCACGTGATCCGCCCGCCCGGCTGAAGGATGGCCACGGAAACGGTGTCCGCCCCGGCCTGAGGGGTCCCCTCGTCAACCCCCACCACGAGCACGCACACCGGCGCCCCTTGGCGCAGGGTGCGGGCGACCTCGGTTTGGGCGAACAAGACGAACAGGGTCACCGCCAACGCGGTCAGCACAAGTCCGACACCGATCGCTATTCCACGCATGGCGAAGAGAGGTTAGCCCTCGGGTGGGCGGTTCGTCAAACGGAGTGGTTGACAGGGGGGGACGTTCGGGTACGCTCGGGAGCTGTGGATCGGCCTGACCCCTACGTGGATCTGGCGCGCTCGGCGATCGCCGCGTACGTGACCGAGGGGCGGCGGTTGGCCCCGCCCCCCGATCTCCCGCCCGACCTCGTCTCTCGCCGTGCCGGGGCCTTCGTGTCCCTCAAGAAGCGGGGAGCGCTCCGGGGGTGCATCGGCACCTACGAGCCGAGCGAGGGGAGCCTCGCCGAGGAGATCGTCACCAACGCGATCCACGCCGCGACCGAGGACCCTCGGTTTCCCCCCCTGGCCCCGCACGAGCTCCCGGAGGTCTCCGTGTCGGTGGACGTCCTCTCTCCCCCCGAGCGGTGCACGGAGGCCGACCTCGACCCCCGGCGGTACGGGGTGATCGTCGAGGCGGGCGGGCGGAGGGGGCTCCTCCTCCCCGACCTCCCCGGCGTGGACACGGTGTCCGAGCAACTGAGGATTGCCCGGCTCAAGGCCGGGATCTCCCCCGATGAGCCGTGCCGCCTTCGGCGGTTCACGGTGGAGCGGCACACGGAATGAGGGCCACGGTTCACACCCTGGGCTGCCGGGTGAACCAGTATGAGTCCGAGGTGCTCGTCGAGCGCCTGGCGGCCCTCACCGGGCCAGGGGAGGTTCACATCGTGAACACCTGTACCGTGACCTCCCTTGCCGATCGGAAGTCCCGCCAACTCGTGGCCCGTCTCCGCCGGGAGCACCCGCACGCCGTGATTGTGGCCGTGGGGTGCGGTGTCACTGGCTCGGGCGCGGGGTTGGCCCGGGCGGGGGCGGACCTCGTCGTGGGGAACCGCGACAAGGGCTTCCTCCCCTCCCTTCTTGAGCCGCTCCTGCGGGGGGAGCCCGTTCCCCGGGGTGGGGGGTGGGTCGGCCTCGACCGGGAAACCCTTGTCGGCCCGGAGAGAAGGGTGCGGGCCCTCCTCAAGGTCCAGGACGGGTGCACCGTGGGGTGTTCCTTTTGCCGGACGTGGCAGGTGCGGGGTCCGCTGCGCAGTAAGACACCCCAGGCCGCGCGCGCGGAGGCGGAATCCCTCGCCCGGGCTGGGCATGGGGAGCTCGTCCTCGTGGGCGTCAACCTCGCCCAGTACGGCGAGGACCTCCCCTCCCGGCCCACTTTGGTGAACCTCGTCCAGGAGATCCTGAAGGTGCCCCGCGTTCGGGTCCGCCTCTCGTCCCTCCACCCCGACGCCGTGACCGACGAGCTCGTGGCTCTCTTCGCTCAGGAAGGGCGGCTGTGCCCGCACCTCCACCTCCCCCTTCAGTCCGGCGACGACGCGATCCTCAGGGCGATGGGCCGCCCGTACACACGCGCGGAGTACCTCGAGCGGGTCCAGGCGTTCCTCGAAGCGGTCCCCCACGCCACCCTCGGTGCCGACGCGATGGTGGGGTTTCCGGGAGAAGACGAGGCCGCGTTCCGCAGGACGGTGGACGTCCTCGACCAGCTCACGCCCCTCAACGTGCACATCTTCCGATACTCCCCCCGGCCGGGAACGCCCGCCGCCCGGTTCTCCACCCGGGTGTCCGCACCGGAGTCCGCCCGCCGCGCGGCCGAGCTCGCGGAGCGGGCGCGGGGGTGGGCGAGGGTTGTCCACGAACGGCTGTTGGGGGGGACGGTCGGGGTGGTGGTCGAGGGGGAGGGCGACCGTGGGGTGGCAGGCCGAAGCGAGGGCTACTTGTGGGTGGAGGTGCGCGGCGGGTGGGGGACGCCGCGCGGTACAATCCTCCCGGTGCGCCTCGTGGAGGCCGCGCCGGAACACGTGGTGGGGGTGATACCCGATCGCACGGAAGACAGCGGAGATCGAGTTCGGTAGCCCCGATGTGGCGGTGGGGGTCCTCGGCCAGTACAACCGGAACCTCCGCCTAATCGGCGAGGCGTTCGCCGGCGTCCACATCGCGGCGCGGGGCGACCACATCGAAATCGAGGGCGAACCGGCCGAGGTTCGACGGCTGGAGGTGCTCCTGGGGAAGCTCGTCGAGGTCGTCAAGGGGAATCACCATCCCACCCCCGACGAGGTCCGCTACCTCATCGCCCAGGTCAAGGACGGGGAGGATCTCACCGGTCTCCTCACCGATATCGTCCAGGTCACCCACTGGGGGGAGGCGATCCGCCCCAAGACCGCGGGGCAGCGCCAGTACGTCCAGGCGATCCGGGACAACGACGCCGTGTTTGCGATCGGACCGGCGGGCACGGGGAAGACCTACCTCGCCGTCGCCCTCGCCCTTGGGTACCTCAAGCGCGGCCAGGTGAAGCGGATCATCCTCACCCGGCCGGCGGTGGAGGCCGGGGAGCAGCTGGGGTTCCTCCCGGGGGACATCTTCCAGAAGGTCAACCCCTACCTGCGGCCTCTCTACGACGCGATCTACGACATGATCCCCGCCGTCGAGCTCGACAAGCACATCCAGAACGGTCGGGTCGAGATCGCGCCGCTCGCGTTCATGCGGGGGCGGACCCTGAACCACGCCTTCGTGATCCTCGACGAGGCCCAGAACACGACCCACACCCAGATGAAGATGTTCCTCACCCGGCTCGGGTTCGGGTCCAAGGCCGTGGTCACCGGGGACATCACCCAGGTCGACCTCGAGGGCCGGCCGTCGGGCCTGGCCGAGGTTGGGCGGATCCTCGCTGGGATCCCGGGGATCGCGATCGTCCACCTTGACCGGCGGGACGTCGTCCGCCACCCCCTGGTGAAGGCGATCATCGAGGCCTACGAGCGGAGCGAGAAGGAGGGGGGGGCCGCGGGGGAGCGCTCCTAGAGGGGCGGGGATGGCCGTTCCCCCTGACGTCCGCACGCGGGCTGAGGCGCTTCGCGCCGAGATCCGCCGCCACGACCACCTCTACCACGTCCTCGATCGGCCCGAGATCACCGACGCCGAGTACGACCGGCTGTTCCGGGAGCTCGTCGCCCTTGAGGCCCAGTACCCGGAGCTCGTCACCCCGGACTCGCCGACCCAGCGGGCCGGCGCCCCCCCCGCCGAGGAGTTCCGCCCCGTTCCCCACGCGGTCCCGATGCTCTCCCTTCAGAACTGCTTTGACGCGGGCGAACTCCGCGACTGGGACGATCGGGTGCGGCGCCTTCTCGGCGGAGAGCCGGTGCTGTACGTGTGCGAACCGAAGCTCGATGGGCTCTCGGTCGCTCTGACCTACGAGGACGGGCGGTTCACCGTCGGGGCGACGCGGGGCGATGGCCGGACCGGGGAGGACGTGACGGCGAACCTCCGGACGATCCGCCAGCTCCCGCTGCGGTTGTTCCCCTTGAACGGGACCGTGCCCCGCCTCCTCGAGGTCCGGGGGGAGGTGTACATGGAGAAGGCGGCGTTTCGGGCGCTGAACGAGGAGCGGGCGAGGAGGGGGGAGCCAGAGTTCGCCAACCCCCGCAACGCTGCGGCGGGGAGCCTCCGCCAGCTCGACCCCGCGATCACCGCTTCCCGGCCCCTCAAGCTGTTCGTCTACCACGTCGGGCGGGCCGAGGGGATCACGATCCGAACCCAGGAACAGCTTCTAAGGACGCTCGCCGCCCTCGGCCTGCCGGTGAACCCGCGGTGGGAGCTGTGCCGCGACCTCGCCCGAGTCGAGGCGTTCTACCAGGATCTCCTTCGGCACCGGGAGGCGCTCCCCTACGCTACGGACGGGATGGTGGTCAAGGTGAACGACCTGGCCCAGCGGGAGAGGCTTGGAGAGGTCGCCCGCGCCCCGCGGTGGGCGATCGCCTACAAGTTCCCCGCCGAGGAGGCGGTGACGAGGGTCCGGGAGATCGCCGTCCAGGTCGGTCGGACCGGGGCCTTGACCCCGGTGGCGATCCTCGACCCGGTCGAGGTATCCGGGGTCACCGTGTCCCGAGCCACCCTCCACAACGAGGACGAGGTGCGCCGCAAGGACGTGCGGGTTGGGGACTGGGTGGTCGTGCGCCGGGCAGGGGACGTGATCCCGGAGATCGTGCGCTCCCTCCCCGAGCGCCGCACCGGCGAGGAGCGGGAGTTCCGAATGCCGGATCGCTGCCCGGCCTGCGGTGGCCCGGCCGTGCGCTTGGAAGACGAGGCCGCCCACCGCTGCGCGAACCTGTCCTGTCCGGCGCGGATCCGGGAGGCGGTCCGTCACTACGCCTCGCGCCGCGCGGCGGACATCCAGGGCCTGGGGGACAAGCTCGTGGACCGGCTCGTCGCGGCGGGTCTCGTGCGGCGGATCTCCGACCTGTACCTCCTTCGTGCCGAAGACCTCCTGACCGTGGAGCGGATGGGGGAGAAGTCGGCCCGTAACCTCCTCGATCAGATCGAGCGCTCGAAGGGGATCACGCTTCCCCGCCTCCTCTACGCCCTCGGGATCCCCCACGTGGGGGAGCGCGCCGCCGAGCTCCTCGCAGAGCGGTTCCCCTCGCTTGCGGCCCTTGCCAAGGCCTCGGCCGATGAGCTGACGGGGGTCCGTGGGGTGGGGCCGGAGATCGCCGCGAGCATCGCCGCGTTCTTCGGAAACGAGGAGAACCGGCGGCTCATCGAGGCGCTTGCGGCGGCCGGGATCGATCCCCGGGCGGAGGGCTCTCGAACCGGGCCCTTGGCGGGGAAGGTTGTCGTGTTCACCGGGACCCTGTCCGCGTTCACCCGCGACGAGGCCCGGCGGATCGTGGAGGGCCTCGGGGGGCGAGCGGCGTCCGGGGTCTCCCGGGGGGTGGACTACGTTGTCGCGGGGCGGGACCCGGGGGAGAAGCTCCTCCGGGCCCGGGAGCTGGGGATCCCCGTCCTCAGCGAGGAGGAGTTCCGCGCTCTCACCGGCCGCTAGTGATCGGTGATGAGCCGGCGGTAGAACCGGAGGGCTTTCTCCCCCCACGCCTCCTTGAGGCGCTTCAGGGCCCGCTCTTCGAGCTGGCGGGCCCGTTCGCGGGACACTCCCAGCGCCTCTCCGATCTCGGCCAGGGTGCGGGCGGGTCCCTCCAGGCCGTACCGCCAGCGGAGGATTTGGGCATCGCGCGCCGGGAGGCGGCTCACGATCGTCGTGAGCTCCTCGCGGAACAGGGCCTCCAAGGCGGCCTTCTCCGGGCCGGGGATCGTCTCGTCGGCGATGATCTCGTCGAGCGTCTCCGTCCCCTCTTCGTCGGCGATCGGGCTATCGAGTGAGACCACGTCACCCACGGTTCGCTCGACCTGCTGGACGCGGTCGAGCGTGGTCCCCGGGGCGAGGAACAGGTCCGCCCGCTCTCCTCCCCCCTCCGCCCCGAACGACGCCTGCAGGCGGTGGAACCGCACGATCGCCCGGAACAGGTGGGCAGGAATCCGGATCAGTTGGGCGTGGCGCTCGATGGCGGTGCCCATCGTCTGGCGGATCCACCACCGGGCGTAGGCGGAGAGGCGGACGCCGCGCTCGACCTCGAACCGGTCCACGGCCTCGATGAGGCCGAGGTTTCCCTCCTGGATGAGGTCCACGAGGTCCAGCCCCACGTCGCCGTACTCGCGGGCCATCGAGACCACAAGGCGGAGGTGGGACACGATGAGGTGCTCGCGGGCCCCGCGGTCCCCGTTTCGCATGCGGAGGGCGAGGTCTCGCTCCTCGTCCTCGGTGAGGAGCGGGATGCGGGCCACCTCAGCGAGGTACAGGGAGAGGGCATCCGCCTCCGCGGTGTCCCGTTCCTCCTCGAGAAACGTGATCTCCTGCTCTTGAGGGTCCATTGCTCGACTCCGCGCGGAGTGTACTTCGCCCCCCCACGTCCTCCAAGGGACTTGCCTTCCGGCCGCCTCCGGCTATACTTGCCCCTGCAGGACCGTACGAAATGCACCACGTGGCTGCTCGGGGTTTCCCCAATGCAGCAAGGCGGGGCTCATGTAGACGGTCGAAACACACGGAAAAAGGGGGGGAACAACCGAATGGCCACAGGGAAAGTGAAGTGGTTCGACGACTCGAAGGGGTACGGCTTCATCGAGCAGGATGGGGGGCCGGATGTGTTCGTGCATTTCTCGGCGATCACAATGCCTGGCTTCAAGAGCCTGCGCGAAGGGCAGGTTGTGGAGTTCGACGTTGAGCAGGGCCCGAAGGGCCCGCAGGCCAAGAACGTAACGCCAAGGTAGTCGCTTGCTTCCGCGCGTTGGGGGCCCTGGGTGACCGGGGCCCCTTTCTGTTTGTGGGGGCGACCTCAAGCGACGGGGGAGGCCCGTTCGGTGAGAATGGTCACCCGATCGGGACGCACGTACAGGGTTCCCCCTTGGACGTGGAACGCGCGGGTTCCCCCTTCCGTGTGCACCCGGAGCTCGGCCTCCGCCAGGGCGAACGCCGCAGGGGCGTGACCGGGGAGAACGCCGAACCACCCATCGTGGCTTCGGGCGTAGACACCCGTTGTCGGTCCGGAGAACACGATCCGCTCACAGGCCACGATCTGGCACTCCACGGCGGGACTATAGCGCCGAGAGGGCGGTCCCTCTACCGTCCGAGGTGCGCGGCGTGGAACTGGTGGAGAAGGGCGGCCCCGTTCGCGAGGTCCTCGTCGGGGATCCGCAGCCGGGCGAGGGCAGGGAGGGGGAGGCGGGCCAGCGCTTCGAGCGCCCCCCCCAGGCGGGCCGACACGGGGTCTCCCCTTCCCCCGCACCGCGCGCAGAGGAGCCCGCCCCGCTCTGGGCTCCAGGTGAGGCCATCTGTCCCCGCACAGCGAACGCAGCCTGTGAGGTGCGGGCCGAGCCCGGCTGCGGAGAGGAGCCGCAGGGTGTAGGCGACGGTGAACACGGCGGGAGGCAATCCCCCATCGAGGGCGTCGAGGAACTCCAGCGTCAGCGCGTACAGCCGGTCATCGGCCGCTCCGGTGGGGACGAGGTCCACCACCCAGCGCAGCGCCTTCAGGGCAGCGGTGGCCCGGTCGAGGTCGCCCCGCACCGCGGGGAACGTCCGGACGAAGCTCGCCTCCTTCAGGAGGTGGAGGCCGCGGCGGCGGTAGTGGATCACGTCCACCACGTGGAGGGGATCGAGCACCGCCCCCGCCGATCGCTCCAGACGGCGGGCGCCCTTGGCGAGCACGTCCAGCCGGCCGCGGGGAGTCAGGAGGACTGCGATCCGGTCCGTCTCCGCGTGGTCCTGCGTCCGGAGGACGATCCCGCGGTCCCGGGCGAGCTCGGCCACAGGTTACTCGGGGGCTCCGGCGAGGATCTGAACGCTTTTCGAGGCCCCGATGCGGTTGGCGCCAGCCCGGACCATCGCGACGGCCGTCGCGTAGTCGCGGATCCCGCCCGACGCCTTGACCCCGAGCGCCGTCCCCACGGTCCGTCGGAGAAGGGCGACGTCCTCTACCGTCGCCCCACCCGTGCTGAACCCGGTCGAGGTCTTGACGAAGTCCGCCCCGGCCTCCTCGGCAAGCTCGGCCCCGAGGACCTTCTCTTCGTCCGAGAGAAGCGCGCACTCGAGGATCACCTTGAGGACGGTTGGCTTGGGTGCCGCCTCCCGCACCGCGCGGAGGTCGGCCAGGACCCGCGCCCGGTCCCGTTCCTTGAGGGCGGCGACGTCCACCACCATGTCCACCTCGACCGCGCCGTCGGCCACGGCCCGCTGCGCCTCGAACGCCTTGACCTCCGGCGTGTGCTGGCCGTGGGGGAACCCGACCACCGTGCACAGCCGGACCCCTGTCCCAGCGAGGAGCGACCTTGCCCACGCCACGTGTCCAGGCGGGATGCACACCGCGATGAACCCGTGCTCGATCGCCTCCTGGCACACCTTGTTCACCGCGGCCCGGCCCGTCTCCGGGCCGAGGGCGGTGTGGTCGATCAACTTTGCCAGTTCGGCCTTGGTCATCCGTCCCTCCTTATCGGTGCCAGGTCCACATCCCCACCGCGAACCGGTGGAGCCGAACGAGGTCCACCTCCACCCCCAGCCCCGGCCGCGTCGGGACGCGGATGTGGCCGTCCTCGAGGAGGAAAGGGGGGAGGGCGATGTCCTCGTGGTAGTAGCGGTCCGTGGCCGAGATGTCGTGTGGGAGCGTGAATCCTGGGAGGGACGCGACCGCAGCGTTCACCGCCCGGCCGATCCCGGTCTCGAGCATCCCCCCGCACCACAGGGGCACCCCCCGCTCCTGGGCCAGGCGGTGGACCTCGAGCACCGCGGACAGGCCGCCAATCCGGCCCTGCTTCACGTTGATGATCCGGCACGCCCCAAGCTCGAGGGCCTCCCATGCCCGGTGGGGGGAGGTGATGGACTCGTCGAGACAGATCGGCGTGTTCAGGGTCTCCGCGAGCCGGGCGTGCCCAACGAGGTCATCGTGGCGGAGCGGCTGCTCGACCATGAGAAGCCCGAACCGGTCGAGCTGGTTCAGGTGGCTGGCGTCGCTTGGGGTGTAGGCGGCGTTCGCGTCCACCGAGAGGGGGAGGTCCGGGAACCGCTCCCTGACCGCCGCGAGGGGTTCGAGGTCCCACCCCGGCTCGATCTTGAGCTTCACCCGCCGGTAGCCCTCGGCCACGTAGTTCCCGACCCGAGCGAGGAGGGTCGGGATGTCCTCCTGGATCCCAACGCTTACCCCGGCCGGGACCCGGTCCCGGGTTCCACCGAGGACGGCGGCCAGGGGCTTTCCTTCCCGCTGCGCAACGAGGTCCCACGCAGCCCCCTCGAGGGTCGCCTTGGCCATCGGGTGGCCCCGGATTGGTGCCAGGAGCCGCGCGATCTCCTGGGGGTGGTTGACTTCCTTTCCGCGGAGGAGAGGGAGGGCGAAGTCGAGGAGCGCGTGCCGCGCCGTGTTCACCGTCTCCCCTGAGTACCAGGGGCCGGAACTCGCCACGCACTCTCCCCAGCCGATCCGTCCGTCCCCCTCCAGGGCGACGAGGAGGGCGTGCCTCACCCGCTCCTCACCGAAGCTCGTCCGGAACGGGGCGACGAGGGGCATCGCGAGGAGGTAGAGGGCGGCGCGGTCAATCTTCATCGTCGGGCGAGGACCTCGTCCAAGGAGGCCCGTTCCAAGACCAGAAAGCTCCGGTCCCCCTGGCGGAAGAGGGACGTCACAAGGTAGCCTGCGTCGAGGTAGCTCGTCAGGGCCCTTCGGGCCTCGATTCGCCACGCTCGGGCGAGCTCCAGGTCCGCGCTCCGCAGGGCCTGGAGGTCTGCGGGGATTTCAAACAGGAGGATGGGCCTGTGGACCTCTGGCCGGAACCCGGCCGGGGCCCGGACCCCCGAAGGCAGCCGCTGCGTCCGATTGATCGTCTCGGCCTCCCCTAGGGCGAAGTCTAGGGGCTTCCCCCCGGAGAGGGCCCGCTGCACCCGCGGGGACTCGAGGTGCCACCGTAGGAGGAATCGGTCCGTGTCGAGGCCCCGGTTCCGCCGGTCCCGAAGCTCCCCGAAGAACCGGGGGAGGTAGTGGGCGACGACCCCGCCGAGCTTGTTCAGGTTGAAGTGGGCGTTGCGCGATTCCAGGGGGTCGAAGGTCCAGGTGATGACGCGGATCCCCTGGGCGAGGACGTGGTCCCGCTGGGCGGCCTTGAGCTTGTAGCCGACCCCCCGGTCCTGCCAACCCGGGCGGACGGCGGCCATGAGGGAGTGGTGGCGGAGCGTGTGGCCGTCGAGGAGGCCGACGACCGAGAGGGTGAACCCGATCATCTCCCGCCCCGGGCCGATCCCGTCGAACGCCCCGAGGAGGAGCCCGCCAGCGTGGACCACCATGTGGATGAGGTGGTCGGGGATTACGGCGAGGTCCGTGAACCCCCACACCTCCTGCTGGAGCCGCTCGCAGGCCCGGTAACCTGGCCAATCCCGGACCGGCTCGACCACCAACTCATCGCGCAGTTCCATGCGGGGGAAAGTATAGCGTGCCCTTGTCCACGTCCGAAAGCGACCTCAGGCCGGGGGGGCCCAGTGACCCGGTGCTAGGGAATCACTTCCAGCCCGGCGGTAACGGGAAGCTCGCTCAGCGCTGTTTCCCATAGCCGCCACTGGGCGAGGAGCTGGGCCAGGACACAGTACTCTTCCGGGATCGGAGCGGTGATGTCGCGGGTGACGTTATAGGCCAACGCCCGACACCCTCCGCCGCAAAGGAAGCGATATGCACAATGGCTGCATGCGGGGATGTCCGCGACCGTGATCGCCCGGAGTTTGGTGAGGACCGGTGCCTGCGTGTAGATCCTCTCCAGCGGCTCCTCTCGGAGGCTGCCGGCGGCGAACTCCGGGCGCATCAGGCCTTGGCACGGGTAGACCACCCCATCGGCGCCGACGGCCACCACCCCGAACGCGGCACCACACCGGTCCCGCCAGGCCAGTCTTGGCCGCTCCCCACGGGGCTGGGCCCCGTGAAGAGCTGCGTCTGACTCCTCCCCCATGCGCACCACCAACGAGGTGAAGTCGGGCCGTAGCGCGGCATCGCGAGAGTCGCCCTGCAGAATGTACACCGCACGGAATACCCTCTCCGCTCCCAAGCCCGTGGCGTGAGCCGCGAAGTTCTCGTAGCGTTCGTGTTGGTTGTGACGGGTGAGAACTCCCGCTGCCACCACGTGCGGGCACCCAACCTCGCTGAGTGCTGCGATCGCCCTTGATGCTCGACCGTGGCTGCCGCCCCCCCGATGGCGGTCGTGGATGGCCGGGTCGGCCGAATCCAAGCTGATGGTGATCTGGTCACAGGCCGAGGCCAATCTCCGGGCCAGTCCCCGCTCGATCCCTAGCCCATTGGTGAGGAGGTTCACCTGGAAGCCCATTCCCTTCGCCTCCTCGACGATGTCCACGGCCTGAGGATGGAGGAGGGGCTCTCCACCGGTAACGACCACCTCCTCCACCCCCAGGTCCCGAGCCTGGGAGAGGACCTCCCGGGCCACAGGAACGGGGAGGTCATGTCCATTGCGCTCCGTGCTGGGTCCAGGGGAAGCGTAACAGTACGAACATCGAAGGTTGCACCGTGAAGTGAGGTGGAGGTACAGGAACGCAGGATGGGGAACACGGTTGCCCGCGATGGGTTCAGGAGTTCGACCGGGCCCACAGCCCACCTCGACCACCCCGCACCTCACCGCCGACTCCATGAGCTGGGCGACCTCTGGGCGAACGTCGGAAACACTGAAGCCAGTCTGCGTTGCAAGCTCAAAAGCGACTTCGTCTAGGGTCCGTGGACGTCGCAGGGACTCGAGCGCGGATGCTCCCGTTCCGTCGGTCAGGGTCCACGCCAGGGTCTCCTGATCCCAAAACAGGTGCCACCCTTCCCGCACGTGGTGGATCACGGACGAGCGCAGTCTGTAGTTCAGCTCTCACTCCTTTGCTGTCCCCCGCCGCTCCCGTCCCGAAGACTCCCTGCGAATCGCGCCGGCCTACCTTATCCCTGCGCCTGCTCCGGCTCCTTCACCTTCCGCGCAGCCGCAGGTACAACCACAGCCCAATGGCTGCGGGCCAAGAACGGGGCTTGCCGCATGCACGATTTTGAACTTCTCCATGGTCGTCACCTCCGTTCAGTAGGCCTTTTCCAAGGGGGCTTCTCTCTCCGCGAGCGGGAGCGGCGGGGATCGCCCCACGTCCTGGATTCCTGGGATGCTCGTCGGAGTCCTCCCGCGCCGGTTCCGGCCCCGGACTCGCAACCGCAAGGGCAAAGGCGAAAGGCATCGGTCTCCCCCACCTGCACCACGATCTTGAAGCTCATCATCCCTCCTTCCCTCCCACCAGTTGCTCAGCGAGCACTTCTCGGTACTCCCCCGGCGCGACAAGGAGCTCTTCGTGTCGGCCTTCTTGCACCACGCGCCCGTCCTTGAGGACCACAGTCCGGCCTGCAGCCCGCACCGTGGACAGCCGGTGGGCCGCCAGGATCACCGTGGTCGTCGGCAAGAGGGCTCGCAGGCTTTGGAGCACCCTCGCTTCGGACTCGGAGTCCAAGGCAGAAGTGGCCTCGTCGAGGAGCAGGACCTTCGGCCGACGGAGTACGGCGCGGGCCAGGGCGATCAGCTGCCGTTGCCCGCCGGAGAGCTTCGCCCCGCGCTCCCCCACCAACGTCTTGTACCCATCGGGCAGCCCACGGATGAACCCGTCCGCTCCCAGCGCCTGGGCCACCGCCATCGCCTCCTCGTCGGTGCCCCCCGCACGGGCGAGACGGATGTTCTGTAGCACCGTCCCAGAGAACAGGAACACGTCCTGGGTGACCAGAAGGACTTCTCGGCGTAGGGAAGACAAGGAAAGCTGCGCTACGTCCTGGCCGTCGATCCAGATCCTCACTTCCGGGATGGGAAACAGCCACACGAGGAGGGAAAGCAGGGTGGACTTCCCGGAGCCGGTGTGCCCCACCAGGGCTACCCACTCTCCTGGCTCGACGCGGAGGGCGACATGCCGCAGGGCCGCCTTCCCGTTGGGGTAGGCGAAGGAGAGGTCCCGGACCTCGACGCGTCCCGCTGGTGCGGACAGGGAGACACCTCTGTCTTCCTCGGGCTCCTCGTCGAGAAGCTCCAGCACCCGCTCCGCGGCGACCTTGGCCCGCTCCAGGTTGAGCCGGGTGGTGATCATGTTCTGCGTGGGCCCGTAGAGATAGGTGAGGAGGGTCATGAAGGCGATCACTGTGCCCAGGGTGAGCTGGCCCCGGATCACCCCGTACCTCCGAGGACCACAAGGAGCATCGGCCCGACCCCGGTGATGAACGTGAGCACCGCTCCCGCCGCCGCTCCGAACGTGTTCGTGCGCACGTTGGCCCTCTGGAGAAACGTGAGCGCCGCCGACACCCGGTCGGCAATCCACGGGCGTAGGCCGAACAGACGGCCGGTGAGGGCAGCGTTCAGTCCCTCTCCCAGTTCCTGGGATACCCGCGCATCTCCCTCCTGGATGTCCCGACACAAGTCTCCCATCCGTGTGTTCAGCCGTTTGGAAGCCAGTGCCAACGCGGGCAGGATGGCCAGCGCCACGAGCGCCATTCGCCAATCGAGGTAGAGGAGGAGCCCCGCGCCGACAGAGAGGAATAGGGCGTCGCTGGCCAGGTTCAGGGCCCCGAAGAGGAAGTCCTTGGCCACCGTAGGGTCACTGCGGATCCGGGCCATGAGGTACCCGACCTGCCGCTCCTGGAAGAACGCGTGGGGCAACTGCAGTACATGGTCCAGGATCGCCATCTGGACGTCCCAGAGCAGCCGTTCCTGCATGACCACCCTCCGGTACTGGGTGGCGTAGGCCAGCCCGGCCTGGAGGACAACGAGGAACACCAGTCCCGCCCCCCACCCCGCTAGGAGGTCGACCCGGCCCTGGGGGATGACCCCGTCGATGATCTGTCGCACGAGAAGGGGGAGCGGAAACGTGACGGCGGTGGAGGCGACCATGAGGCCGAGGAGGGTCAGGCCCTGCCCCCACCGGGGGAGGATGAACCGCGTGAAGAATCGCGCCAGCGAGCCCTTCATTCCTCCTCCCTCTCCGTCGGCTCTCCGTGCCCGAGGTAGGCCAGGGCCGCGAGGATGGTGAAGAGCGTCGAGGTTCCGTGGACCGTGGGTTCGTAGAGGTCCCGGGCGACCTTGCGCACCATGCCCGCGGTCTCCAAGGCCCGCAGGTGGTGGTAGAACTGGCCTTGGGAGAGGCCGCTCCGGTCCATGGCCTCCGCCGACCCCGTGGCTCCCGAGGCCAGGGCCCACAGGAGGCGCAGCCTCTCCCCGTGGGCGACGAGCTCGAGGGTACGGAGGAGTCCTGGGTCCCGCAACACCTTGGGGACAGCCTCGTCGGAGAAATGCTCGCACCAGGTGGTGGCCCGACCTTCCGGCCCGCGGCGGATTCCGGCGATGAGGACCTGAACGCCCTCCCTCTCCCCGAGTCTGGCCTGTAACGACCGCAAGGCTTCGGCCACCAACCCGCCGATCCCCGACGGCGCGGTGGCCGCCACCAGGGCGGCCGTGGCCTGCTCATCGGGTGCGAAGGTACCTTGCCGGAGGCCGGCCAGGGCATCCGCCAGCTGGCGGAGCTCGGCCTCCAGGTGTCCCAGATCCCACTTCAACGTCATGCTGTCCTCCGTAGTTACGGATATACGTTATATCATATCAACACTTAGGGTGAAGGTCAAGTCCTGTGGATCCCCGTTGGGCGGGGCGCTGGGCTACGCCCGTCCTTGAACCTTGGCCCAGGGGTCGCGGAGGGTGACGGTGCGGTTGAACACGGGGTGCCCGGGTCGGGTGTCGGGGTCAACGCAGAAGTACCCCTTGCGCTCGAACTGGAAGCGCTCGCCGGGCTGGGCGCCGGCCAGGCTCGGCTCGAGCTGGCAGCCCCGGAGGACGGAGAGGGAGTTCGGGTTCACGTGCTTGATCCAGTCCTCCCCTTCCTCAGCGTCGAGGGGATTGGGCACGGTGAACAGCCGGTCGTAGAGCCGGACCTCGCCCTCGATGGCGTGGGCGGCGGAGACCCAGTGGAGCGTGGCCTTCACCTTCCGGCCGTCGGGGGCATCGCCCCCCCGGGTCGAGGGGTCGTAGGTGCAGTGGACCTCAACCACGCTCCCGGAGCTGTCCTTCACCACGTCGGTGCACCGGACGAGGTACGCGTACCGCAGCCGTACCTCCCGCCCCGGGGCGAGGCGGAAGAACGCCGGCGGCGGATCCTCCATGAAGTCCTCCCGCTCGATCCACAGCTCCCGGGAGAAGGGAACCCGCCGCGTTCCGTAGGACGGGTCCTCCGGGTTGTTCACCGCGTCGAACTCCTCGACCTTCCCCTCCGGGTAGTCCGTGATCACAAGCTTCAACGGCTCCAACACCGCCATCCGCCGCGAGGCGCGCTTGTTGAGGTCGTCCCGCACGCAGTGCTCCAGGAGCTCGATCTCGCGGACGCTTTCCGACTTGGAGACGCCGATCCGGCGGACGAAGTCGGCGATCGCCTCCGGGGTGTAGCCGCGGCGGCGGATCCCGGCGATCGTCGGCATCCGCGGGTCGTCCCAGCCCCGTACGCGGCCCTCCTGAACGAGCCGGAGGAGGAACCGCTTGCTGAGGACGGTGTAGGTGAGGTTGAGGCGGGCGAACTCGATCTGGCGGGGGTGGTGGATCCCCAGCTGCTCCAAAAGCCAGTCGTAGAGCGGCCGGTGGTTCTCGAACTCCAGGGTGCAGATTGAGTGGGTGATCCCCTCGATCGAGTCCGATTGCCCGTGAGCCCAATCGTAGCTCGGGTAGATGCACCACTTCGTCCCCGTCCGGTGGTGGGGGACGTGGATGATCCGATAGAGGACCGGGTCGCGCATGTTGAGGTTGGGGTGGGCCATGTCGATTTTGGCGCGCAGGGTCCGCGACCCCGCGGGGAACTCCCCGGCCCGCATCCTCCGGAAGAGGTTGAGGTTTTCCTCGACCGAGCGGTTGCGGTAGGGGCTCTCCACTCCGGGGGGGGTGATGAGGCGGTCTCCGTCGCGGATCGGCTGGCCCCGCTGCCGGCTCAGTTCCTCCGGGGAGAGGTCGCACACGTAGGCCTTCCCCTTCCGGATGAGATCCTCGGCCCAGAGGTAGAGCTGCTCGAAGTAATCGGAGGCGTAGAACTCGCGGTCCTCCCAGTCCGCCCCCAGCCACCGCACGTCCCGCTTGATCGCCTCCACGTACTCCACGCTCTCCTTCTCGGGGTTGGTGTCGTCGAAGCGGAGGTTGAACTTCCCCCCGAACTCCTGGGCGATCCCGTAGCTAAGGAGGATTGCCTGGGCGTGGCCGATGTGGAGGTAGGCATTCGGCTCGGGCGGAAACCGGGTGTGGACGCAAGTGAACCGGCCCGTCCGCAGGTCGTCGCGGACGATCTCACGGATGAAGTCCACCGGCTCGCTCATCTCGGTCGCCACGGGACCGATCTTACCCGAGATGGTTCAGTCCCCGGTGAGTCGAGCGACCTCGGTCTCGTCCTCCGTCCACTTCGGCTTCACCTTCACGTGGAGGGAGAGGAACACCTTGTGCCCAAGGAGGTTTTCCAAATCCACCCGGGCCTGGGTCCCGATCTCCTTCAGCTTCGCGCCGCGGCTCCCGATGACGATCGCCTTCTGCGACTCCTTGGCGACGATGATCGTGGCGTAGATCGAGGTGAGGGGGGGATCAGCGCGCTCCTCAATCTCCTCCACCTCCACCGCCGT
Source organism: Candidatus Bipolaricaulota bacterium (assembly GCA_937921255.1). Lineage (GTDB taxonomy): Bacteria > Bipolaricaulota > Bipolaricaulia > Bipolaricaulales > Bipolaricaulaceae > Bipolaricaulis. The sequence continues at coordinate 1,154 of CAKZSO010000026.1, read as the reverse complement.
GGCGTAGGGGAGCTCCTGGTACGTCTCCGCGTACAGCTTCTCGCGGACGAGCTCCGCGGCCACGAACGCCAGCGGCCGGTCGGTGGACGCGTCCGCGTCGAACAGGGGTGTCCCTGCGGGGAGGTGGCCGATGATCACGGCGAGCGCTCGGTCGAGGTTCGTCCCCTTGAGGGACGATACGGGCACGATGTCCGAGAACAGGTTCAGGCGATCGTAGGCGAGGAGGGTCTCGGGGAGGCTGTTCCCCCGGGCCTGGTCGCTCTTGTTCACGAGAAGGACCTTCGGGCAGGGTAGGGTCTGGATCCGGGGGAGCATGAGGGCGTCGTAGGGGTCCACCTGGCCGCTCGGTTCGGTCATGTACACCACGGCGTCCAGGCCAGCGAGCGAGCGCAGGGCCTCCCGCTGGAGGTGCGCTGAGAGCTTGTTCAGGGGCTGGTGGAGGCCCGGCGTGTCCACGAACACGACCTGGGCTTCGGACGTGGTGAGGATGCACCGGATCCGGTTCCGGGTGGTTTGGGGCTTGTCGGAGACGATGACGACCTTCCGGCCCAAGATCGCGTTGATGAACGTGGACTTCCCCACGTTCGTGCGTCCGACGACGGCGACCGTTCCCGCCCTATAGGCCATGGGGGGCGATTCTCCCCTCGCGGAGGGAGGCCCGCACCCTGGCGATCGCCTCCCCGAGGTAGGCGTCCTCTCCCGGGGGCGGGACAAGCGCAGCCAAAACGGCGGAGACGGGCCGGGAGGCGGGGGACAGGTCCTCCTCCCCGGCCAGGGCCGCCGCCCACCGCGCCGCCACCCCCTCCAGGGCCAACTGCGCCAGGACGTTTTCCGCGATTCGCAGCGCCTTCCAGGCTGAGGTGGCCCCCATCGCGTTGTGGTCCTCCTTTCCCCCCGAGGTGGGGATCGAGTCCACCGCCGCCGGGTGGGCGAGGACCTTGTTCTCGGCGGCGAGGGCGGCCGCGGTGTACTGGAGGAGCATGAGCCCGGAGTTCGTCCCCGGCCGGGGGGTGAGGAACGGGGGGAGGCCGCGGGTCTCCCCGGTGAGGAGGAGGGACAGCCGCCGCTCGCAGCTTGCCCCGAGCTCGGCCAGGGCCACGGCGAGCCACTCCCCGGCCAGGGCCAGGATCTCCCCGTGGAAGTTCCCCCCGGCG